>NZ_CP022412.2:1523601-1828321 GCF_002222615.2 Bacteroides caccae
ACTTACCTCAATCCTCTGGATCGTGATGCGCTTCGTGCTATCCTTACCGAACCCAAAAACTCTATCATCAAACAGTATGTTAAACTGCTTGAAATGGATGGTATCAAGTTGACATTTGAAGATTCTGTCTTTGAATATATTGTCGATAAGGCGGTTGAATATAAGCTTGGTGCCCGTGGATTGCGTTCCATTGTGGAAACGATTATGATGGATGTTATGTTTGAAATCCCTTCGGGAAGCAAAAAAGAGTATGAAGTGACGCTGGATTACGCGAAGCAGCAACTGGAAAAAGCAAACATGGCAAGGCTGCAAACCGCTTAAAATCAAAAAGTAAGGCGACTGTAAATGAAGGCTTCTGTTTTTTCTTGAAAATATTAGTCGTATTTTGCTTGGTAATTACGAAGTTGTTTATAACTTTGTTTGGTTCTCTTGAAAAAGAGTGCTTTGCTTAAAGTTAAACCATGAACTGAATAAAACAACCTAAGTTAAGATGGCAGGGAAGATTAATTTAATAAATGAACTGAAGAAGTGTTTCGGATTTAATAAATTCAAGGGAAACCAGGAAGCAATCATTCAGAACTTGCTTGATGGTAGAGACACCTTTGTACTGATGCCTACCGGTGGCGGGAAATCCTTATGCTATCAGTTACCTTCGCTCTTGATGGAAGGAACGGCAATTGTAATTTCTCCGCTTATTGCGTTGATGAAGAACCAAGTGGATGCAATGCGTAATTTTAGTGAAGAAGATGGTATCGCCCATTTTATTAATTCTTCATTAAACAAAGGCGCGATAGACCAAGTGAAGTCTGACATCCTTGCCGGAAAGACAAAATTGTTATATGTGGCTCCGGAGTCTTTGACAAAGGAAGAGAATGTAGATTTTTTGCGCTCGGTGAAAATTTCGTTTTACGCGGTAGACGAGGCTCACTGTATTTCCGAATGGGGGCATGACTTCCGGCCGGAATATCGGCGGATTCGTCCTATCATCAACGAGATCGGAAAGGCTCCGTTGATAGCACTTACTGCAACGGCAACGCCAAAGGTGCAGCACGATATCCAGAAGAATCTGGGAATGGTGGATGCACAGGTTTTCAAGTCATCGTTCAACCGTCCGAACCTGTATTATGAGGTACGCGCGAAAACTGCTAATATTGATCGTGATATTATCAAGTTTATCAAGAATAATCCGGAAAAATCGGGTATCGTTTACTGCCTTAGTCGGAAGAGAGTAGAAGAACTTGCTGAAATTCTTCAGGCAAACGGTATCAACGCGCGTCCTTACCATGCGGGTATGGACTCATTGACGAGGACGAAGAATCAGGATGATTTCCTGATGGAAAAAGTGGAAGTCATTGTGGCTACGATCGCTTTCGGTATGGGGATTGATAAACCGGATGTGCGGTTTGTGATTCACTATGATATCCCGAAAAGCTTGGAAGGATATTACCAGGAAACGGGGCGCGCCGGTAGAGATGGCGGTGAAGGTCAGTGCATAACCTTTTATACAAACAAAGACTTGCAGAAACTGGAAAAGTTCATGCAAGGGAAACCTGTGGCAGAACAGGAAATTGGCAAGCAGCTTCTGTTGGAAACCGCTGCTTATGCCGAATCTTCCGTATGCCGACGTAAGACATTACTACATTATTTCGGTGAAGAGTACACGGAAGAAAATTGTGGAAATTGTGACAACTGTTTAAACCCTAAAAAACAAGTGGAGGCTCAAGAATTATTGTGTGCCGTGATTGAAGCGATTATCGCGGTGAAAGAAAACTTTAAGGCAGATTATATCATTGACATATTACAAGGTAGAGAGACTTCGGAGGTACAGGCTCATTTGCATGAGGACCTCGAAGTATTTGGCTCAGGTATGGGCGAAGAAGACAAAACATGGAATGCAGTAATCCGTCAGGCTCTGATAGCAGGCTATTTGAGCAAAGATGTAGAACATTACGGTCTTTTGAAAGTGACGGAAGAAGGACACAAGTTCTTGAAGAAACCTAAATCATTCAAGATAACGGAGGATAATGACTTTGAAGAAGTGGAGGAGGAAGTACCGGCACGCGGCGGTGGCTCTTGTGCAGTAGACCCTGCTCTTTATTCAATGTTGAAAGACTTGAGGAAGAAGCTCTCTAAGAAACTGGAAGTTCCTCCTTATGTAATTTTCCAGGACCCGTCTTTGGAAGCAATGGCTACTATCTACCCGGTAACACTGGAAGAGCTACAGAATATTCCCGGTGTAGGTGCCGGAAAGGCGAAACGCTACGGTGAAGAATTCTGTAAACTGATTAAACGTCACTGTGAAGAGAATGAAATAGAACGTCCCGAAGACTTGCGTGTACGTACGGTTGCTAATAAGTCGAAAATGAAAGTGTCTATCATTCAGGCTATTGACCGTAAGGTAGCCTTAGATGATATTGCTCTATCCAAAGGTATTGAATTTGGAGAACTGTTGGATGAAGTAGAAGCAATTGTCTATTCCGGAACCAAACTGAATATTGATTACTTCTTGGAAGAGATCATGGATGAAGATCATTTGCTTGACATCTACGATTATTTTAAGGAATCTACGACAGACAAGATTGATGATGCACTTGATGAACTGGGGGATGACTTCACTGAAGAAGAAGTTCGTTTGGTACGTATTAAGTTCATCTCTGAAATGGCAAACTAAAAAAAGCGAAAAAAATAGGCGTGCAGGTATGCGGTTTTGAATAAAAACCGTATATTTGCACGCAATAATTTTTAAACGCATAGCCCTATGTCATTTATTGCTGATAAGATTGTAATGGATGGGTTGACTTACGATGACGTACTGTTGATCCCCGCTTATTCTGAAGTTTTACCGCGCACTGTCGATCTCTCGACAAAGTTTTCAAAAAACATTGAGTTAAAAATACCTTTTGTGACGGCTGCCATGGATACGGTAACCGAAGCGAAAATGGCTATTGCCATTGCTCGTGAGGGTGGTATCGGTGTGATTCACAAAAATATGTCTATCGAAGAACAAGCAAGACAAGTTGCTATTGTAAAGCGTGCCGAGAATGGTATGATTTATGATCCTGTGACTATCAAGAGAGGTTCTACCGTTCGCGACGCTTTGGATATTATGGCTGAATATAAAATCGGTGGTATCCCTGTTGTGGATGATGAAGGTTATCTGGTAGGTATTGTTACTAACAGAGACTTGCGTTTTGAAAGAGATATGGCAAAACATATTGATCTTGTCATGACTCCTAAAGAAAGATTAGTAACTACCAACCAGTCTACTGACTTGGAATCTGCTGCACAGATTCTTCAGAAACATAAGATTGAGAAACTTCCGATTGTAGGAATGGACGGAAAGTTGATCGGTCTTGTTACTTATAAGGATATTACAAAAGCAAAAGACAAACCGATGGCTTGTAAAGACGCCAAAGGTCGTTTGCGTGTTGCCGCCGGTGTGGGGGTGACTGTCGATACATTGGATCGTATGCAGGCTTTGGTTGATGCGGGTGCGGATGCCATTGTTATTGATACGGCTCACGGACACTCTGCATTCGTTATTGAGAAACTGAGAGAAGCTAAGAAACGCTTCCCGGGCATTGATATTGTTGTAGGTAATATTGCTACCGGAGAAGCTGCTAAGGCCTTGGTGGAAGCTGGTGCTGATGCTGTGAAAGTAGGTATCGGACCGGGATCTATCTGTACGACCCGTGTGGTTGCCGGTGTGGGGGTTCCCCAGCTGTCGGCTGTATATGATGTAGCAAAAGCGCTGAAAGGTACAGGTATTCCTTTGATTGCCGATGGTGGTTTGCGCTATTCCGGTGATGTCGTGAAAGCATTGGCTGCCGGTGGGTATAGTGTAATGATCGGATCATTGGTTGCCGGAACAGAAGAATCTCCGGGTGATACTATTATTTTCAACGGACGTAAATTCAAATCATATCGTGGCATGGGGTCGTTGGAAGCTATGGAGAATGGTTCAAAAGACCGTTACTTCCAAAGTGGAACAGCTGACGTGAAGAAATTGGTTCCGGAAGGTATTGCTGCCCGTGTTCCTTATAAGGGTACATTGTTCGAAGTTGTTTATCAATTAACAGGTGGTTTGCGTGCAGGTATGGGATATTGTGGTGCTGCCAATATTGAAAAACTTCACGATGCCAAATTTACCCGTATCACAAATGCCGGTGTAATGGAAAGTCATCCGCACGATGTGACGATTACCAGTGAATCGCCTAATTATAGCCGTCCGGAATAACAGCATATATAAACGGTGAACTATTAACGGTGAACGGTGAACAGACTGTGTCGATCTGCAGGGTGTTCGCTGCTCACCGTTCGTTGTTTATGGAGTTAATGTTTGGTTTTTAGAGTTTGGAAAATAAGAATTGATGATGAAAAGAGGTCTGCTTGTAGCTTGGTTTTGGTTTTTCGGTATCTCGGTCTTTGCACAGGAAGACCCGGTGCTGATGCGGGTGAATGGAAAAGATATACTTCGTTCGGAGTTTGAGTATTCGTATCGGCATCGGACTGGTAATGCAGATGCAAAACTCTCTCCGAAGGAATATGCGGAACTTTTCGCTCAATCGAAATTGAAGGTTGAAGCGGCCAAAGTTGCAGGACTTGATACGACTACTATGTTCCGAAAACTACAGGAAGCGTGGCGAAGTCAGTTGCTCAAATCTTATTTGACGGATAAGCAGGTATTGGATAGTTGTATTCGTGTTCTGTATCAGGATAGAGGTTTGAAAGGATTGGGGAGTCGGGTGCGGATAATGCAAATTTTCAAATATCTGCCTCAGACAATAACTGCCAAGCATTTGGAGGAAGAGAAAAACCGAATAGATTCTATCTGGCAGTCGCTAAGGACTCAGTCAGATTTGGATTTTGCCCGTTTGGTGGAAATGTACTCGGAGGATAAGCGTAGTATGTGGTTGGAACGTTTGCAAACAACGAGCGAATTTGAAAATGTAGCTTTTTCTTTGTCAACAGGAGAAATATCCCATCCTTTCTTTACTCCGGAAGGGCTTCATATTATAAAAGTGATTGACCGGAAAGAAAATCCTTCGTATGGAGAGGTTTATGAGAAGTTGGCAGAACGTTTGATACGTAAGGAGGGGGTGGATAAAGCTACGGAAACCATAGTGGAACGACTAAAAAGAGACTGGCAATATGCTCCCAATCCGAGTGGCATGAACGAGTTGTTGACAATTGGCAGAACGGAGCAGACTTTGTTTACAATCGACGGACAGGTATATTCGGGAGAGATGTTCAAGCAGTTTGCTTCTTCGCATCCGCAGGCGGTGAAGCGGCAACTGAATGGATTTATAGCAAAGTCGTTATTGGACTATGAAGGTAAGAATATAGAGCGGAAACATCCGGAAGTCCGCTATGCTTTGCAGAAAGTTACTGATAAGTATCTCATAGCAGAGGTAACTCGTCAGAAAGTGGATTTGCCTGCCATAAATGACCGGGCAGGACTAGCAACTTATTTTAAATTTCACACTTCGGATTATCGTTGGGATAGTCCGCGATATAAAGGTGCTATTCTTCATTGCGTTGATAAAAAAACGTCGAAGCAGGCTAAAAAACTATTGAAGAAAACCCCGGAAAAAGAATGGGCGGAAGTACTTCGGCAAACTTTTAATACATCCGGAGAAGAAAAGATAAAAGTTGAACAGGGAATTTTTGCCGACGGGGATAATAAATATATAGATAAACTGGTTTTTAAGAAGGGGGATTTTGAACCTCTAATGTCTTATCCTTTTACTGTTGTTGTCGGCAAAAAACAGAAAGGCCCGGATGATTATCGAGAGGTAATAGAACAGGTCCGGAAGGATTATCGAAGCTATCTTAACGCATTCTGGATGCGGGAATTGCAGGATTTCGGTAAGGTTGAAATAAACCAAGAGGTTTTAAAAACCGTTAATAATAACTGATGTAACCGATTATTCACTATCTTCGTACCTTAAATAAGTAGATTTCAATTGACAATGCGAATATTAGTCCTCTTACTGATTACCCTTCTTGGTTGTGGAGCGTGCAAAAAACAGCATGACCATAAAGGTAAGACTCCTTTGGTAGAGGTGGATGGTAATTTTTTATATAAAGAAGATTTGATGTCCGTACTTCCTGTTGGATTGTCAAAAGATGATAGCATTCTTTTCGCCGAACACTATATTCGTAGTTGGGCGGAGGAAATCTTGTTGTATGAAAAAGCTGCGAACAACATTCCTGATAATGTGGATGTGGAAAAGTTGGTGGAGAACTACCGGAAAGCTTTGATTATGCATACTTATCAGCAGGAACTGATTAATCAGAAGTTGATAAATGATATTCCGGAACAGGAAATTGCAGATTATTATGAGAAAAACAAAGAATTGTTTAAGCTGGAGAATCCGTTGATTAAGGGATTGTTTATCAAAGTGCCGTTAACGGCTCCCCAGTTGAATAATGTCCGCAGATGGTATAAGACAGAGAAGCAGGATGCAGTAGAGAGTCTGGAAAAATACAGTTTGCAAAATGCGGTGAAATATGAATATTTCTATGACAAATGGGTCTCCGTGACAGATATACTCGACATGATTCCGTTAAAAGTAGATACACCGGAAGAATATGTAAACAAACACCGTCAGGTAGAATTGAAAGATACGGCATTTTATTATTTCCTGAATGTGAGCGATTATCGTGGAGTAGGAGAGGAAAAACCGTATGAGTTTGCCCGATCGGAAGTGAAAGATTTGCTGGTCAATCAGAAACGGGTGAATTTTATGGAGCAAGTAAAAAGCGACCTGTATCAGCAGGCGGTAGACAAGAAGAAGATTATATATAATTATTAAATACAAAGAATGAAGAAGTTTGTGAACTTTAGATTTGTTGTTACCCTTGTCCTGGCAGTTTTTGCTAACGTGGTAACTTATGCCCAGGACAACGTGGTTGATGAAGTAGTTTGGGTAGTAGGTGACGAAGCTATTTTAAAATCAGATGTAGAAGAGGCTCGTATGGACGCCTTGTATAATGGACGCAGATTCGACGGCGATCCATATTGTGTGATTCCCGAAGAAATCGCTGTTCAGAAGTTATTCCTGCATCAGGCAAAGTTGGATAGTATTGAGGTTTCCGAAGCGGAAATCATCCAGCGAGTAGATATGCTGACTAATATGTACATTCAGCAGATCGGTTCAAGAGAGAAAATGGAGGAGTATTTCAATAAGACTTCCGCTCAGATTCGTGAAACACTGCGTGATAATGCACGAGACGGATTGACAGTACAGAAGATGCAGCAGAAATTAGTCGGGGAAATCAAAGTAACTCCGGCAGAAGTACGCCGTTACTTCAAAGACCTTCCGCAGGATAGTATCCCTTACATTCCGACGCAGGTAGAAGTGCAGATTATCACGCTGCAACCTAAAATTCCTGTTGCAGAAATCGAAGATGTGAAGAAAAGGCTGCGCGACTATACGGATCGTGTGACAAAAGGAGAAATCGACTTCTCAACGTTGGCCCGTTTGTATTCCGAGGATAAGGCATCTGCCATAAAAGGCGGCGAATGCGGATTCATGGGACGTGGTATGATGGACCCTTCTTATGCGAATGTGGCATTCAGTTTGCAGGATCCGAAGAAAGTCTCCAAGATTGTTGAGTCTGAATTCGGTTATCATATTATCCAGTTGATTGAGAAGCGTGGTGACCGTGTCAATACCCGTCACATTCTGTTGCGTCCGAAAGTTTCGGAAAAAGAACTGACAGAGGCTTGTGCACGTCTGGATTCTATTGCTGATGATATCCGTGCAAATAAGTTCTCGTTCGATGAAGCAGCTGCTGTTATTTCACATGATAAAGATACTCGTAATAATCATGGTATCATGGTGAATATCAATGAAAATTCAGGAGTGACTACTTCTAAATTCCAAATGCAGGATCTACCTCAGGATGTTGCCAAAGTGGTAGACAAGATGAACGTTGGAGAGATTTCCAAAGCATTTACAATGATTAATGAGAAAGACGGAAAGGAAGTTTGTGCGATTGTGAAACTGAAGGCAAAAATCAACGGTCATAAAGCGACTATTGCAGAGGACTATCAGGACTTGAAAGAAATTGTAATGGATAAACGCCGCGAAGAAATGTTGCACAAGTGGATTCTGGATAAGCAGAAACATACTTATGTACGTATCAACGAAAACTGGCAGAAGTGTGACTTCAAGTATCCGGGTTGGATTAAGAAGGATTGATGTTTAACAGCTTGACTTTATATGCTGAAACAAAATAAAAAAGATAAACAAGACAGGCATAGATGGCTCCTAATAGGCTTTCTATGCCTGTTTGGCGTATGTCTTGTAGCGCAGGTGCGTCCTACAGAGCAAAAAACGAAGGCAACCGGAACATCTACAAAATCGGTTGCAGACACATCCAAAACAACGAAGAAGCAGCCGGAGAATAAGAAAACGAAGGTTTATTTGCTCCATGCTGATGAAGGTCAGGCGGATAAGTTAGCTCGTCCTGATGTGCAAGTGCTGATTGGTAATGTGAAAATGCGTCACGATAGCATGTATATGTATTGTGACAGTGCGTTGATCTTTGAGAAAACCAATTCAGTTGAGGCTTTCAGTAATGTACGTATGGAGCAGGGAGATACGCTGTTCATTTACGGTGATTATCTTTACTATGATGGAATGACTCAGATTGCGCAGCTCCGTGAAAATGTAAAGATGATAAACCGGAACACGACGCTGCTGACGGATAGTTTGAACTACGACCGTCTTTATGACCTCGGATATTATTTCGAGGGGGGGACGTTGATGGACGAGGAAAATGTGTTGACTTCCGATTGGGGTGAATACAGTCCGGCTACCAAACAATCCGTGTTCAACCATGATGTGAAGTTGGTTAATCCGAAGTTTGTGTTGACTTCCGATACATTAAGGTATAACACAGAAAATAAGATTGCCGTAATTCTCGGACCTTCGAATATCGTTAGTGATAATAATCATATCTATTCGGAGCGTGGATTCTATAATACAATGACCGAACAAGCGGAACTGTTAGACCGTTCCATATTGACAAACCAAGGGAAGAAATTGGTGGGTGATAGCTTATTTTATGACCGGTTGGTCGGATATGGTGAAGCATTCGACAATGTGAAAATGACAGATACGATCAACAAGAACATGTTGACGGGCGATTACTGTTTCTATAACGAACTGACCGACTCTGCTTTTGCTACCAAGCGTGCCGTGGCCATTGACTATTCGCAGGGTGACAGTCTTTTTATGCATGGTGATACTCTGCAAATGGTTTCCTATAACTTGAATACAGATTCTCTGTACCGGTTGATGAAAGCTTATCATAAAGTACGTATGTATCGTACGGATGTGCAGGGAGTATGCGATTCACTGGTTTATAACTCAAAAGATTCTTGCATGACTATGTATGTTGACCCTATTCTTTGGAATGAAGGTCAGCAGTTGCTTGGTGAGCAGATCAAGATTTATATGAATGACAGTACTATCGACTGGGCCCACATTATCAATCAGGCGTTGACGGTAGAGATGAAAGACTCCATTCATTATAACCAAGTGTCCGGTAAGGAGATGAAAGCCTATTTTGAAAATGGGGATATGCGGCATATCGAAGTGATTGGTAATGTGCTGACGGCCTTTTATCCGGAAGAAAAAGACAGTACGATGACCGGATTCAACTGTCTGGAAGGGAGCTTGCTCCATCTTTATATGAAAGACAAGAAGATGGAGAAAGGATTATTTGTGGGAAAGTCCAACGGTACGATGTATCCCATGGATCAGATACCGCCCGATAAGTTACGTCTGCCTACATTCTCCTGGTTTGATTATGTGCGTCCGCTGAATAAAGAGGACATTTTCAACTGGAGAGGCAAGCGGGAAGGCGAAATGCTGAAACCGACAACTGACCGGCGGCCAAAGACAAATAAGCGAAACTTAATTAATATGAAGTAGTATGGGAATGTTTTTCAATTCGATGAGAAAACCTCGTGGCTTTAATCATCAATACATTTATGTAGACGAGCGAAAGGAGAAGCTCGCTAAAATGGAAGAGAAAGCGAAGCGCGATTTGGGAATGCTTCCTGAAAAAGAATTTAAGCCGGAAGATATCCGTGGCAAGTTTGTTGAAGGAACAACGCACCTGAAACGCCGGAAGGCTAGCGGGCGTAAACCTGTCTCTTTCGGAATCATATTGATTATCATTGCTTTCCTTATCTATCTGTGGCATTATTTGGCAACGGGAAGCTGGAGTTTCTAAAGGAAAGAATTTATTAGTAGTCGACTACTTAACTGATTTACTGCTTAACGAACTATGAGTGATATAATACATTTGTTACCAGATTCGGTAGCTAATCAGATTGCTGCCGGTGAAGTGATACAACGTCCGGCGTCCGTTATCAAGGAGCTGGTAGAAAATGCGATTGATGCAGATGCGCAGAATGTACATGTGTTGGTGACTGACGCAGGTAAAACCTGTATTCAGGTGATTGACGATGGAAAAGGAATGTCCGAAACAGATGCCCGTCTTTCTTTCGAACGTCATGCTACTTCGAAGATTCGCGAAGCGGCGGATTTGTTTGCTTTGCGTACAATGGGGTTTCGTGGGGAAGCCTTGGCCTCTATCGCAGCAGTGGCACAGGTGGAGTTAAAAACACGCCCCGAGTCGGAAGAACTGGGAACGAAACTGGTGATTGCAGGCTCTAAGGTAGAGAGCCAGGAAGCGGTATCCTGTTCCAAGGGAAGTAACTTCTCCATAAAGAATCTATTCTTTAACATCCCTGCCCGTCGTAAATTCCTGAAAGCAAACTCCACCGAATTGAGTAATATTCTTGCCGAATTTGAACGCATTGCTCTGGTTCATCCCGAAGTAGCTTTCTCCCTTTACAGCAATGACTCCGAGCTTTTCAATCTTCCGGTTTCTCCGTTGCGTCAGCGCATTATGGCTATTTTTGGTAAGAAACTCAATCAGCAGTTGCTGAATATCGAGGTGAATACTACCATGGTGAAGATTTCCGGATACGTAGCCAAACCGGAGACAGCCCGCAAGAAAGGTGCCCATCAGTATTTCTTTGTCAACGGGCGATATATGCGGCATCCTTATTTTCATAAAGCCGTAATGGATGCATACGAACAGTTGATTCCTGTCGGCGAACAGATTTCTTACTTCATTTATTTTGAAGTCGATCCGGCTAATATTGATGTGAATATTCATCCGACGAAGACCGAAATCAAGTTTGAGAATGAACAGGCAATCTGGCAAATCCTTTCGGCGGCAGTCAAAGAGTCGTTGGGTAAGTTCAGCGCCATTCCTTCCATTGATTTTGATACGGAAGATATGCCCGACATTCCTGCATTCGAACAAAATCTATCCTCTGCACCTCCCACGGTACAGTATAATTCGGATTATAATCCGTTCAAGGTTTCTGCGGGAGGTGGTGGCGGCGGAGCATACAGCCGTTCAAAGGTGGACTGGGAAGATCTTTATGGCGGTCTGACCAAAGCCAGTAAGATGAATAATCCCCAGCCGGAGCCGGAAATGGATTGGGAGGATTCTTCAATGGGTGGAGAAAGTGCCGTTATGGAAGAAAGGACGGAAACTGTAATGTCGGCGGCCTCTTCGACCTTATATGCCAGTGAGCCTGTAATTGAGAAGGGTAATCAGCATTTGCAGTTTAAGGGACGGTTTATTCTGACCTCCGTGAAGTCCGGTTTGATGTTGATCGACCAGCACCGGGCGCATATCCGTGTACTTTTCGACCGGTATATGGTTCAAATCCAGCAGAAACAGGGCGTATCACAAGGTGTTCTTTTCCCGGAAATATTACAGTTGCCCGCTTCGGAAGCTGCCGTACTGCAAAGCATTATGGATGATTTGTCGGCAGTAGGTTTCGATCTGAGCGATCTGGGTGGAGGCAGCTATGCTATCAACGGTATTCCTTCAGGCATCGAAGGACTGAATCCGGTGGAATTGGTACGTAATATGCTACATACAGCTATGGAAAAAGGGAATGATGTCAAGGAAGAAGTCCAGAATATTCTGGCTCTGACACTGGCACGTGCGGCGGCTATCGTCTACGGTCAGGTACTGAGCAATGAGGAAATGGTAAGCCTTGTAGACAGCCTTTTCGCTTGTCCCTCACCGAATTACACGCCGGACGGGAAAACGGTTTTGACAACAATCAAGGAGGAAGATATCGAACGCTTATTCAAATAAAATAAATAAAATCATCTTTTCCTAAAACCTTTTAGTCTTGTTCGTGTTATTTAAATAGTTCAACAAAGAAAAAGATTTAAATAACCACTTAACTATTAGGTATATGAAAAAGATTCTGATGTTGCTGGCTTTTGCCGGCGTTGCGTCTGTCGCTTCTGCGCAGCAGACAATGACTGTAACTGAATACGAGGTTATTCAGGTGCAAGATAAATATCAAGTAATAACGAACCCTTTCTGGAGTAACTGGTTCTTCTCCGTCGGAGGAGGTGCACAGGTGCTGTATGGCAACAATGACCATATCGGTAAATTCAGAGACCGTGTTGCTCCTACATTTAATGTGTCTGTCGGTAAATGGGTGACTCCGGGATTCGGATTGCGTATGCAGTACAGCGGTCTGCAAGCTAAAGGATTCACGACCAACGAAACTGCCAATTATGTAGTGGGTGGTCCGAGAGCTGACGGTTCATACAAACAACGGTGGGACTATATGAACCTGCACGGTGACTTGATGATTAACCTGAATGCACTTTTCGGCGGTTACAATCCGAACCGTGTATATGAAATCATCCCTTATATCGGTGCCGGTTGGGCTCATTCTTATTCACGTCCTCATACCAATGCCGCTACTTTCAATGCAGGTATCATCAACCGCTTCCGCTTGTCGAATGCCGTTGACTTGAATCTGGAACTGAGTGCAACAGGCTTGGAAGGCAAATTTGACGGCGAACATGGAGGAAGACCAGACTATGACGGTATTCTGGGTGCTACGCTTGGTGTGACTTACTATTTCCCGACCCGAGGATTCCAACGTCCTACGCCACAGATTATCTCTGAAATCGAATTGAATCAGATGCGTGACCAGATGAATGCAATGGCTGCCGCTAATATGCAGTTGCAACAGCAGTTGGCTAATGCACAGCAGCCGGTAGAGGTAGAAGATACTGAAGAAGTAGTGATTACAGATCCTAATATCGCTCCGCGTACTGTATTCTTCAAGATTGGTTCGGACAGACTGTCTCCACAAGAAGAAATGAACTTGTCATATCTTGCCAACCGGATTAAAGAATTTCCGGGTACTACCTATACTATTAACGGATATGCAGATTCTGCAACAGGCACTCCGGCTTTCAACGAAAAGTTGAGTTTGAAACGTGCACAGGTTGTTAAAGATTTGCTGGTGAAGAAGTATGGAATCCCGGCTGATAACTTGAAAGTCGCTGCCGGTGGTGGTGTCGATAAGTTCGGCCAACCGATTCTGAACCGTGTTGTATTGGTAGAATCTGAAAAATAAAAGAATAACTTGACTATAAAAAGTCGGTAGTTTCTTCAACTCCCTTCCTGCGGGAAGGGTGGCTGAAAGCTGGGTGGTAGGTAAATACACAATGTTGGCAATAATCAATTTGTGTATTTACTTACCACTTCTTGTGTATTTACCTACCACCTCCCCCTGCGGGTACTCCTCCTTCCCGAAGGAGGAGAGTTCGGATACTATCGACTTTCAGTTATCCTCGATTTTGGGATACTGCGGTTTTTTAGTCTCTCTCTTTTGTTGTTCTCCTTTCGGCTCCACGCTTAATGCTGCTGGCGGACAAGGATATTTTTTAGTTTTCCTTTGAATCCGTTGCGTGAATCACCTATTTGTTGCAGCGGGAAGATCAGTGTTTCCTGATAAGTCATGTGTTCCATGCGGTCGTATTCCTTTCGGTAAACTTGCATGGTACGTCCTTCGAGCCGTTCCTGCAATGCACCGTTTATATAAAGTGAAGTACCTTTGTAGTCACCTTCGATGCGGATCGTAGTCCATTGATCGGCCGGCAGGCGGTAGGAATTGAAAACAAAGGTGTAACCGTCGCGTGAGAAAGCGATTCGGCGGGTATTCTCCCAGTTGGTGTATACTACCGAGTGCGGACCTTGGAAGAGAATGCTGCTGATAGGATTCGTCTTCTCCGGACAGAGCTGGAACTCCACACTATAAGGATAACCTACTTCCTGCAAAGGAGTACTGACGGCCTCTTTCCCATTAAAAGAAAGTTCTTTTCCTGCTTCGGTCAGTGCGGTTTCTGCCGGGACTTTGCCCAACAGGTTAATTCCCGGAGCTTCGGGAGTTGTTTTGCACAGCTTTGCAAATGCTTCGTAGGTGACATTCTTGTTTTCCCCTTTCCACAGCTTCTCGGCGAGCACCTGCATGGCGGGGAAACTGCGCAAGTGTACGTCCTGTTCGGATATCCCGTTTCCACACTTGTCGTTCCACACGGCAAACATACCGCCCAATACGCCGGGAGTACCTTCGGGAAGTGTCTGTTTCCTGTTCATTATCCACGGCGACCATTTCTCATAAATCCACTGGTGATCGAGGAAATCCCGGTAGTAACCTGCTGCCGGAACGATATAGAGATAAGTGTCACAAGTGTTAATCAACTTGTACCCGTCTTGCAGGGAAACAACAGGATCCACCCAGTCATACGACCACGCGTTGACCGTGACACCTTCCGCTTTTACGGGAGTCTTGCCGGGAAGCCATTTCAGTCCGCCCCACATACGTACATTTTTGCCGTATTTCTCAACAAATTTCAGATAACGGTCTGTGAAGTAGCGGTATTGTTCGGCTTCTTTCTTGTTATATTCGTCGGTACCGATGTGCAGGTCTCCGATAAATACGGGATTGTCGCCCGACAGATATTCGTCCAGCAGGCTGTCGACGAATTGATAAGTTTCTTTTTTGTAAAGGTCCAGATGATCCATGCCATACTTCCGACTTGCTATTTCGGGTTTGTAGTGGGCGAAGGCGAGTGAGTGGGCGGGAATATCAATTTCGGGAATGATACGCACACCGTATTCCAATCCCATACGTTGCAAGTCGATAAATTCCTGTTTGCTGTATGAACCGTCTTTGGCTGTCAGTCCCGGAAAGCGTTCGCTTTCCAGTCGGAATGCGGCGTAGGTGCGGTTCCAGTCATCGCCGAAGAACTGCGGAAAACCGTTGTCGTTCAAGTGAATCTGAAATTCGTTCATCTTGTAGAAGGAAAGTATCTTTACGTATTGTTTCAGATAATCCATTGTAAAGAATTTGCGGGCCACATCCAGCATAAAGCCGCGGTTCGGGAAAAGCGGATAATCCCGTGCCGTCCCTTTGGGGAGCTTTCCTTGTTCGTTGTGGAGTATCTGCAATAGGGTACGTGTTCCCCAGAATACGCCCTGACCGGTGGGGGCGGCGATACCGGCATAGCGGTTTACGGTTAACGTATATCCTTCTTCACCAAGTTCCTTGTCCGGTTTCGACAGTGAGAGGCAGATGTCTTTCCCGACTGGTTTTCCGGTTTTGATGACATAGTTCCAGCCAAACAGTTCTTTTAAGTCTTGCGCCAGGATTTGTGCGGTAGGCGAGAGCGTCGCTTCATCCGCAGGCGAGAGCACGATTGAACCTTCGGCGGGCAGAGCCAGTTCGCCTTTTCCTCCTTTCCATTGTTGAAGGGCAGGGATCACTTGCGGGCAAGGCTCTTGGGCGGTGGCAAACACGCATACCATTAACAGGCAGCATACGATGATGAGGGGGCTTTTCATAATTAATAAGTCTGTATTAAGATTAATAAATTTCTATGTTTATAAAGTGGGAGCAGGCGTCAGCCGCTTTCTGCGTAACCGCCTGTCGCAATCCCATTATTTCACCGGCTGATAATCTGCGGGCTTTCCGTAAAATCCCGGCGCCGGTACGTATATCGGCTGACTGGGTATGCCGATGTTCAGCAACTTGCCTTTCGTGCGGAGGCGGCGGATGTGAATCATGGCTGTTGAGCGAACCATACCCGTTATATCTTGAAAATCCGAACGTTGCATGATCTGATGATCGGTGAAATATTTTCTCAACCGGCTGTCGATATCCGTCTCCGAAAGTTTGGGAGAGTGGATAATTCTTTTCATCTGTTTGATTTTTATATGGCCGACGGAGTTTTTCAGTTTTTGGTCTGAACGGAACTGTATGCCTTTCAACTTTACTTTCGTATTCCGGCGGGGAGTATCGGCGGCGATTTCTTCGGTGGCGGTTAGTGTCGGATAAAAATAACCGATACCGTCCAGGTGCACTTGCCTTCCTTCGCACAGTTCTTCACCCATAACTTGTGATAGTGCGTCCAGCACTGCCGTTACATCCACCTCGTTCAGCGTACACCGGGATTGGATCCTGCTGCGGAGGTCTTTCGTGTCTATCTGTCCGTTGGCGATGATGCGCGGATGAAATCTTTTCTCCTCTGGTTTGTCCGGTGATACCGGATTCTCGTACCAGTCAAATGATATGGCCATAGTTCCTTTTGTTTATATAAGTAGTTCTGATTCGTATTTCCTATACTTCCTTCCGATTAATCCGGCTTCATCTTCATCGGCTAATTTCTATTGGCCTGTCGGCTAACCTTTATTGGCTGACAGGCTGACAGTGACTAGCGTAACAGCTAGCATAGGTTAGCTGTTATTGTTCCTTATGGCAAAGTTACTACATAAAGGCTTGCTAACCTAATTTTAAAGGCTTTATTTCGGACGCGTCATTGGTGAACGGAAAGCTGTCGGTGGGTAGAGAGGAAATAAACAAAGGTTCGCAAACCTGTGTGCTACCGGTTTGCGAACCTTCGATTATCGGTTTCGGGTATTGCCAATACAGGCATTCCCGTTATGTGAGTACTTCTTTAGCTGAATATTGGTAGAGATACTTTTAGATTAGGATATCTGTCGCCCAGTTGTTTAAGGAAATCGTTGCCGATCACGATAGCTTGTACCGTTTCCTGCGGGTCGGTAGGGATTTCCGGTATATTGGTAAAGATCAGGCAGGAGTAGATGATGAGCTCGATAGGCTTGTCATCGGTCTGCAAAGACAGTTTGTATGCTTTTACATTGTTTCCCCGGGCTTGGGCCTGTGCTTTTACTTGTCCTTCCATTGGGATTTCGGTAAGTCTGGAGTTTTCGAGGCGGGATTGGTTGAATACAAGATGCCGGTCGATTTCCCCTTCTGTGTCCGTATCGAATAAATGAAGGCTGTTTCCGCTGAGAACAAGGTATTTGGGAGTTTGCACGGTGTTGAAACGCACGGTTCCCAAGGTAGCCATTCCTTTCAGTTTATCTTTAACCCCGTCTTTAAGGGCGGATCCCACGCCATATTCGGTGCTGGCATAATTGAAAGCGTCAATCTTTTCTTGCTTCATTTCTTCTTGGAGGAAAGGCAATTCGGAAGTGAGTACGCTGTTTTTATATCGTTCGGCATTTGCAAATTCCGCTTTGAAATCAGTATTGTTTACCACTTGTGCTTGTTGCGAGTTTTTGTTCTTTACATAATACCAGTACCCTGCATAGAGAACGATGAAAATAATCGGAATAAGTGTGTAAATTGACATAGCTTATCTGTTTTTTAATGTGATTAATTAGGTGTGTTTTATACTTCTACCCGGCTCTGTTTTCTTTTTCTTACTTGGGATGAATCCCCAGATGATAAGGGCAATGATGATCAGTCCTACTATCTTGCCACCATATCGAGAGTAGAAACCGACTTTATTCAGCTTTTCACCGTCCAGGTTATTCTCTTTCAGAATGGCGGAGAGTTGTTCTTCCGTCAGTTCATAATAAGTGTCTTCTTTTTCGCAATATCCTACGAGGCGGGGCTCCTGCTCGATATAGAGAGGAAGGATGTAAGCGATGTTGAACTCCTGATGAATGGTCCCCAGATCAATGTAGTTGCCGTTGTCTGTCTTATATTCTTCGGTGTCGGGCAGGTCTGCTACTTTGTTTAAGACTTCACGATCACCGAAAGGAATTTTTACACCACGCGCGGATACCGTTTGACAAGAGAGGAAAAGGAGAGCGCCGAATGCAAAGAAAAGGGTTAGATGTTTCATGTTTTTCTTTTTTGAGTTTATGAATAATGGAATTGTTGATTAATATTGCCGTAAAAGTAGAGAAAAGAAATAGAAAAAGCAAACGATCGTTTGCTTTTTGGGAAAATGATTTTTCTGTCCGGCTTTTTTCTGTTTCAGATACGTTAAAGATGAGGGGAAAGAACGTAATAAGTTCATGAGCAGGCTTTATTTTTATTGAATACACACGGCAAATCTGATATTTTTATGTAGATGTTTTATTTCATCTTTTTGCTTCCGGTATTCTCCATACTCCGGTCGGAAGTGGGGAAGTTGAGCAGAGCATTGGTCTTTGTTATCATTACAAATTATTCTCGGACTGATACTGCTGATACTTTCCTTCCTCTATCAGAAGTTGAAAGGAGTATTCTTTAAAAATGATGAAGCCGAAACGGACTAATCTTCGTTGTACTTATAACAATGATAAAGGCTGCCTGCTCTTTTATAGAACGGCAGCCTTTACTTATTAATTGGCCTATCTGTTGACGACTTATTCTTGTGAGAAACGTTTTACCTGTTCCTCGATCAATTCCTTGTCGTCAAAGTAGTTAATCTTCATAGCCTTCTTGACATCTGCCAGTGTTTCGGCGGCGGCAGCTCTGGCTACTTCACATCCTTTTTGCAACATCTCGTAAACGGCAGGAATGTCTTTGCTGAATTCTTTGCGACGGTTACGGATAGGTTCCAGTGTCTCTTGCATGATAGCGTTCAGGAAACGTTTCACTTTCACGTCTCCCAGTCCACCGCGTTGGTAGTGTGCTTTCAGTTCTGCGAGATTCGGGTAATCCGGCAGATAACGTTCAAAATGTTCCGGACGGCAGAATGCGTCGAGGTATGTGAAGACGGTATTACCTTCAATCTTTCCCGGATCCTGCACGCGGAGGTGTCCCGGATCGGTATACATACTCATGATCTTCTTCTGGATTTCTTCCGGTTCTTCGGACAGATAGATACAGTTGCCGAGTGATTTGCTCATCTTGGCTTTACCGTCAGTACCCGGCAGACGCAGGCAGGCAGCATTGTCCGGCAACAGGATTTCCGGTTCCACCAATGTCTCGCCATAGATATAGTTGAAACGGCGGACTATTTCGCGTGCCTGTTCGAGCATCGGTTCCTGGTCTTCGCCTACGGGGACAGTCGTTGCACGGAATGCAGTGATGTCCGCAGCCTGACTGATAGGATAAGTGAAGAAGCCTACGGGAATGCTTGCCTCGAAGTTACGCATCTGGATTTCCGATTTCACGGTCGGGTTACGTTGCAGGCGGGATACGCTTACAAGGTCCATATAGTAGAAGCTAAGTTCGCATAGCTCCGGTATCTGCGACTGGATGAAGATAGTAGCTTTGGAAGGGTCGATTCCGCATGCCAGATAGTCAAGAGCAACCTCGATAACATTCTGACGTACCTTCTCCGGGTTGTCTATATTGTCTGTCAATGCCTGCGAATCGGCAATGAAGATAAACATCTTACTATAATCACCCGCGTCCTGCAGGTCAACTCTGCGTTTCAGTGAACCTACATAGTGCCCGATATGGAGTCTTCCGGTAGGACGGTCACCAGTAAGTATGATTTTCTCTTTTCCCATTGTTATTACCTTATTATAATAGATTGAGCGGCAAAGATACAGATAAAAACTGAAAGATGTATCAAAATGGGGGCACTTCACTGTAAAAAAGTGAACGTTTCTTTTTGTCATGTGCAAAATATGTCGTTACTTTGCACAAATTTTAAAACCGACAATGAATCAACAGGAAATCAGAAGCAAGTATTATCTCCATTCGGATGTTTTTCACCCGGAAACGGCAGGCTTCTTCTCTTTTCTCCAAAAACGATATTTTAGTTCTTTGGTAATGCGTTAATCCTTTTTTGAGGGTAACGCATTTTTTTTATGGATGAACTTAGAAACAACAACTTATTATAACAACAAAAGAAATGGAAAAGGAAATCAAGAAAGTTCTCGTTTTGGGTTCTGGAGCACTCAAAATCGGACAAGCCGGAGAATTTGACTACTCAGGCTCACAAGCACTGAAAGCTTTGAAAGAAGAAGGCATCAGCTCAGTATTGGTAAACCCGAACATCGCAACCATTCAGACTTCTGAAGGAATTGCAGATAAAGTGTATTTCCTTCCCGTAACTACTTATTTTGTAGAAGAAATTATCAAGAAAGAACGCCCCGACGGTATCCTGCTGGCATTCGGCGGACAGACTGCACTGAACTGCGGTGCTGAGCTTTACACACAAGGTATTCTTGATAAATACGGAGTGAAAGTACTCGGTACATCGGTAGAGGCTATCATGTACACAGAAGACCGCGACCTGTTCGTGAAGAAGCTGGACGAGATCAATATGAAGACTCCGGTAAGCCAGGCGGTAGAAAGCATGGAAGACGCGATTGCTGCTGCACGTAAGATCGGTTATCCGGTAATGGTACGTTCGGCTTATGCATTGGGTGGGCTTGGTAGCGGTATCTGCGCCAACGAAGAAGAATTCCTGAAACTGGCCGAAAGTTCTTTCGCGTTCTCCAAACAAATCCTGGTGGAAGAATCCCTGAAAGGCTGGAAAGAAATCGAATTTGAAGTTATCCGCGACGCCAACGACCACTGTTTCACAGTTGCCAGCATGGAAAACTTCGACCCGCTGGGTATCCACACCGGTGAATCTATCGTTGTGGCTCCTACCTGCTCTCTCGACGATAAAGAACTGAAACTGTTGCAGGAATTGTCTACAAAATGTATCCGTCACTTGGGCATTGTAGGTGAATGTAATATCCAGTATGCGTTCAACTCAGATACGGATGATTACCGTGTGATCGAAGTGAACGCTCGTCTGAGCCGTTCTTCCGCATTGGCTTCCAAGGCTACCGGTTATCCGCTGGCATTCGTTGCCGCTAAGATCGCGTTGGGTTATTCACTCGACCAGATCGGCGAAATGGGTACTCCGAATTCTGCCTATGTTGCTCCGCAACTCGACTACTATATCTGTAAGATTCCTCGTTGGGACTTGACGAAGTTTGCCGGTGTTTCCCGCGAAATCGGTTCAAGCATGAAGTCGGTAGGTGAAATCATGTCTATCGGTCGCTCTTTCGAGGAAATCATCCAAAAAGGTCTTCGTATGATCGGACAAGGCATGCACGGCTTTGTAGGAAATGACGAACTGCATTTTGATGACCTTGATAAAGAACTTTCCCGCCCGACTGACTTGCGTGTGTTCTCTATCGCACAGGCTTTGGAAGAAGGATATACGATTGACCGTATCCATGAACTGACAAAGATCGATCCTTGGTTCCTCGGCAAACTGAAGAACATCGTTGACTACAAAGCTAAATTGTCTACATATAATAAGGTGGAAGATATTCCGGCTGACGTAATGCGTGAAGCTAAAATCTTAGGCTTCTCTGACTTCCAGATTGCACGTTTCGTACTGAACCCGACTGGAAACATGGAGAAAGAAAACTTGGCTGTACGTGCTCATCGTAAAGCTATGGGGATTCTTCCGGCAGTAAAACGCATCAATACGATTGCTTCCGAACATCCGGAACTGACTAACTATCTGTATATGACGTATGCAGTGGAAGGTTATGATGTGAACTATTATAAGAATGAAAAATCAGTAGTCGTGCTGGGCTCGGGTGCTTACCGTATCGGTAGCTCTGTTGAATTTGACTGGTGTTCGGTGAATGCGGTTCAGACTGCCCGCAAACTGGGATACAAGTCTATCATGATTAACTACAACCCTGAAACGGTTTCTACTGACTATGATATGTGCGACCGCCTGTACTTCGACGAACTTTCGTTCGAACGTGTGCTCGATGTGATCGACCTCGAACAACCTCGCGGTGTGATTGTGTCGGTAGGCGGACAGATTCCGAACAACTTGGCTATGAAACTTTATCGTCAGTCGGTTCCTGTGTTGGGTACTTCGCCGATCTCTATCGACCGTGCTGAAAACCGTAACAAGTTCTCTGCAATGCTTGACCAACTGGGTATCGACCAGCCGGCTTGGCAGGAGCTGACCAGTCTCGAAGATGTGAAAGGCTTTGTGGAAAAAGTAGGTTATCCGGTGCTGGTTCGTCCTTCTTACGTTCTTTCGGGTGCGGCAATGAATGTTTGCTATGATGATGAAGAATTGGAAAACTTCCTGAAAATGGCTGCCGAAGTATCTAAAGAATATCCGGTAGTTGTTTCACAGTTCCTCGAGAATACAAAAGAAATTGAGTTCGACGCTGTGGCACAGAACGGTGAGGTGGTAGAATATGCCATCTCTGAACACGTAGAATTTGCGGGTGTTCACTCCGGTGATGCTACACTGGTGTTCCCGGCACAGAAGATATACTTTGCAACTGCCCGCCGCATCAAGAAGATCAGCCGTCAGATTGCTAAGGAACTCAATATCTCCGGTCCGTTCAACATCCAGTTCCTGGCTCGTAATAACGAGGTGAAAGTAATTGAATGTAACTTGCGTGCTTCTCGTAGTTTCCCGTTCGTATCTAAAGTACTGAAACGTAACTTTATCGAAACGGCTACCCGCATCATGCTTGACGCTCCATACTCGCGTCCTGATAAATCGGCATTTGATATTGACTGGATCGGTGTGAAAGCATCGCAGTTCTCCTTCTCACGTCTGCATAAGGCCGATCCTGTATTAGGCGTAGATATGTCTTCTACGGGTGAAGTGGGATGTATCGGTGATGATTTCTCCGAAGCACTGCTGAACTCAATGATTGCTACCGGCTTTAAGATTCCTGAAAAGGCGGTAATGTTCTCTTCAGGAGCAATGAAGTCTAAAGTTGATTTGCTGGATGCAAGCCGTATGTTGTTTGCCAAAGGATATCAGATTTATGCTACCGCCGGTACTGCTGCCTTCTTGAATGCTCACGGTGTAGATACGACTCCGGTTTATTGGCCGGATGAAAAACCGGGTGCGGAAAACAATGTAATGAAGATGATTGCCGATCACAAGTTCGACTTGATCGTTAACATTCCGAAGAATCACAGCAAACGTGAGTTGACGAATGGTTATCGTATCCGTCGCGGTGCGATCGATCATAACATTCCGTTGATTACGAATGCCCGTCTGGCAAGTGCCTTTATCGAAGCGTTCTGTGAATTGAAGCTGAGCGATATTCAGATTAAGAGCTGGCAGGAATACAAATAAGAACTATTATAATTCTTAATAAGTGCCCGCTATTGACAGTCTGTTAATAGCGGGTTTTCTTGTTTTATTTTTTATCTTTGCTACTTCGTAATTAGTAACTTGTAATTAGTAGTTGAAATATGCTTGTGCTTTTATCTTGTGCCAAGACAATGAGTGATGTTTCAAAGGTGAAGGTTCCTTTGACTACGGCTCCCCGTTTTCAAAAGGAAGCCTCTGAGATAGCTTTGCAGATGTCGCAGTTTGCTGTCGGCGATCTGGAACGTTTGTTGCGTGTGAATGCTAAAATAGCAGTAGAGAATTATAAGCGTTATCAGGCTTTCCATGCGGAAGAAACTCCGGAATTGTCGGCTTTGTTCTCTTATACGGGAATTGTGTTCAAGCGGTTGAATCCGAAAGACTTCTCTGCCTCAGAACTCGAATATGCACAGGAACATTTGCGGCTGACATCTTTTTGTTACGGTTTGTTGCGTCCGCTGGATGTGATTCGCCCCTATCGTCTCGAAGGAGATGTGGTATTGCCGGAGTTGGGTAATCAGACGATGTTTTCTTACTGGCGGTCGCGCCTGACGGATACGTTTATACAAGACATCAAACAGGTGGGAGGTATTTTATGCAATCTGGCCAGTGACGAAATGAGAAGTTTGTTTGACTGGAAACGGGTGGAGAAAGAAGTGCGTGTCGTGACTCCTGAATTTCATGTGTGGAAGAACGGGAAACTGGCTACGGTGGTAATATATACCAAGATGTCTCGTGGTGAAATGACGCGTTTTATCTTGAAAAATAGAATAGAGAATCCGGAAGATTTGAAAGAATTTTCGTGGGAAGGCTTCGAGTTTGATGAGGCTCTTTCGGATGAGAGGCGGTTTGTATTTATTAATGGTCAGGGAGGATAAAGAGTATGACGGAAGTTGAAAAGATGCGTAACGGCCTGTTGGCAGATATGTCTTCGCCGGAGTTGCAGGTGCGTTTTGAGCATGCCAAGAAATTGTTGGCTCGCATGCGGGGAATGAGTACGTATGATGAAGGGTACAGGAAATTACTGGAAGAACTGGTGCCGAGGATTCCTGAAACTTCGGTTATTTGTCCGCCTTTCTATTGCGATCATGGGGACGGAATCAAGTTAGGCGAGCATGTGTTTGTCAATGCTAACTGCACATTTCTGGACGGCGGATATATCACGATTGGTGCTCATACGCTTATCGGGCCTTGTGTGCAGATTTACACACCGCATCATCCGATGGATTATTTGGAAAGAAGAGGCTCCAAGGAATACGCTTATCCGGTGGCGGTTGGTGAGGACTGCTGGATTGGTGGCGGAGCTATTATATGTCCCGGTGTGACGATTGGTGATCGTTGTGTGATAGGAGCGGGAAGTGTCGTGACGAAAGATATTCCTGATGATAGTATCGCAGTCGGGAATCCGGCGCGTGTAATCCGACGTAGGGACTGAAAAAAAAATTATAGTTTGCGGGCTGATAATCAGTAACTTCACGGAATTATACATAAAAAGTTTGAAAAATAATTCGATAAATGTTTGCAGATTTCAAAAAATGCCGTACCTTTGCATCGCTTTTGAAACGGAAGTGTAAGGGCGTTTAGCTCAGCTGGTTCAGAGCATCTGCCTTACAAGCAGAGGGTCGGCGGTTCGAATCCGTCAACGCCCACACAAAAACGAAACACTTCCGGCTCATTAACAAGGGCGTTTAGCTCAGCTGGTTCAGAGCATCTGCCTTACAAGCAGAGGGTCGGCGGTTCGAATCCGTCAACGCCCACTACCAAAAGGAAAGTCTTATGAAGAAATTCGTGAGACTTTTTTTATTTCTTACCTCTTTTATACAAACTTTCTTTGTCCTTTTGCCTTATAACTCAGGAAAAAGAGTTAATTTTGCAGTCTGATAATTATCTAAGAAAACGTATGGAACTTGATGTATTAACGGCCATATCTCCGATTGATGGTCGATATAGAGGCAAAACTAAAGCTTTGGCAGCTTATTTCTCTGAATTTGCACTGATTAAATACCGTGTACAGGTAGAGGTGGAATACTTTATCACCTTGTGCGAACTCCCTTTGCCGCAATTAAAAGGAATCGATAACAGCGTGTTTGAAACTCTGCGTAATATTTACCGTAACTTTTCGGAAGCAGATGCACAGCGTATTAAAGATATCGAAAGTGTAACCAATCATGATGTGAAGGCCGTAGAATACTTCCTGAAAGAAGAATTTGACAAAATGGGGGGGATGGATGACTATAAGGAATTCATTCACTTCGGACTGACTTCTCAGGATATAAACAATACGTCTGTTCCTCTTTCTATCAAGGAAGCGCTCGATAAAGTGTATTATCCGTTGATTGAAGAACTGATTGCACAGTTAAAAACTTATGCAACAGATTGGGCTGATATTCCGATGCTTGCCAAAACTCACGGTCAGCCGGCTTCTCCTACCCGTTTAGGTAAAGAAGTAATGGTATTCGTTTACCGCTTGGAACGTCAGCTGGCTATGTTGAAGGCTTGCCCGATTACCGCTAAGTTTGGCGGTGCTACCGGCAATTACAATGCACATCATGTGGCATATCCTCAGTATGACTGGAAACAGTTCGGTAATCGTTTCGTTGCAGAAAAACTGGGACTGGAACGTGAAGAATATACGACTCAGATTTCAAACTATGATAACCTCTCTGCTGTTTTTGATGCAATGAAGCGTATCAATACTATAATGGTAGATATGAACCGGGACTTCTGGCAATATATCTCTATGGAGTATTTCAAACAGAAGATAAAAGCCGGAGAAGTCGGTTCGAGCGCAATGCCGCACAAAGTGAACCCGATTGACTTCGAAAATGCGGAAGGAAACTTGGGGATCGCCACTTCCATTCTGGAACATTTGGCTGTGAAGCTTCCGGTTTCCCGTTTGCAGCGTGATTTGACCGACTCTACCGTTCTGCGTAATGTAGGCGTACCTTTCGGACATATTGTGATTGCAATTCAGAGTTCTTTGAAAGGACTACGCAAACTATTATTGAATGAACCGGCTATTTACCGTGATTTGGATAACTGCTGGAGCGTAGTAGCTGAGGCTATCCAGACAATCCTGCGCCGTGAGGCTTATCCGCATCCGTATGAAGCGTTGAAAGCTTTGACGCGGACAAATCAGGCGATTACGGAAAATTCTATCAAAGAGTTTATCGAAGAACTGAATGTAAACGAAGATATTAAAAAAGAGTTAAGAGCAATTACTCCGCATACTTATACGGGGCTTTAATTGTTTACTTATACAATAAACGTGTTTTTTAAATAGGCCGTGAGGCCAAAGTCTAATTTTATTCGAATAAAAAAATGAGCACAGAAAACGAAGAATGGCGCGAAAATTCTTTCAATGAAGAGAATACAGGTGCCGGCCGTGATGGTAACAGGTCGTACAACAGAGAGGGAGGAGAACGTCCGTATCGTCCTTCTTACAACCGTGAAGGTGGGGATCGTCCGTATCGCCCGAGATTTAATGCCAACAATGAAGGGGGCGAACGCCCACAGCGTTCGTATGGTGATCGCTCTTATGGCGACCGTCCGCAACGTCCTTCTTACAATCGTGAAGGCGGTGATCGTCCGTATCGTCCTCGCTTCAATAACAATAGTGAAGGTGGCGACCGTCCGCAACGTCCTTACAACCGCGAAGGTGGTTCTTATGGTGATCGTCCTCAACGCCCTTCCTACAATCGTGAAGGTGGTGATCGTCCGTATCGTCCGAGATTTAATCCGAATTCTGACGGCAGCGACCGTCCTCAGCGTCCTTACAACCGTGAAGGCGGCGAACAACGCTCTTATGGTGATCGTCCGTATCGTCCCCGTTTCAATAGTGGTGAAGGTGGCGACCGTCCTCAGCGTCCTTACAACCGCGAAGGTGGTGACCGCCCGTATCGTCCTCGCTTCAATAGTGGTGAAGGTGGAGGCTATCGCAGCAACAACGGTGGTGGCTATCGTCCGAGATTCAATAATGACCGTCAGGGCGGTTACCGTCCTCGTCCACGTACCGGCGATTATGACCCGAATGCTAAATATAGCATAAAGAAACAAATCGAGTACAAGGAACAGTTTGTTGACCCGAACGAACCGATTCGTCTGAATAAATTCCTGGCTAATGCCGGTGTTTGTTCACGTCGTGAGGCTGATGAATTTATTACAGCAGGTGTGGTTTCTGTAAATGGTGAAGTTGTTACTGAATTGGGTACAAAAATCAAACGCTCGGATGTCGTGAAATTCCACGATGAACCGGTTAGCATCGAACGTAAGGTATATGTATTGCTGAATAAGCCGAAAGATACTGTTACCACATCGGATGATCCGCAGGAGCGCCGTACGGTAATGGATTTGGTAAAAGGCGCTTGTAACGAACGTATCTATCCGGTAGGACGTCTTGACCGTAACACGACTGGTGTACTGTTACTGACAAATGACGGTGACTTGGCTTCCAAGCTGACACATCCGAAATTTCTGAAAAAGAAAATTTATCATGTTCATCTGGACAAGAACCTGACAAAAGCGGATATGGATCAGATTGCAGCCGGCATCCAGTTGGAAGACGGTGAAATCCATGCAGACGCTATCAGCTATACCGATGATTTCAAGAAAGACCAGGTAGGTATCGAAATTCACTCCGGTAAGAACCGTATCGTTCGCCGTATTTTCGAATCACTGGGTTATAAAGTAGTAAAACTCGACCGTGTATTCTTCGCCGGACTGACTAAAAAAGGTTTGCGTCGCGGAGACTGGCGTTACCTGTCGGAAGCAGAAGTAAACTACCTCCGCATGGGTTCGTTTGAATAATAAGTTAATAAATAACAACTTGGCAGAGGACGGGGAAAGAAAGCAGGAAAAATGAATCTTGTGTTTTAAACCTCGTCTTCTTGTATCTAAAAAGAATAAGTTAAATGGAAAAGATTGGTAGAACAAAAATTGTTGATTTGTTGAAGCGTACGGATATCGGCGCTATGGTCAATGTGAAAGGCTGGGTTCGCACCCGCCGAGGTAGCAAACAAGTAAACTTTATCGCACTGAATGACGGTTCTACAATAAATAATTTGCAGGTCGTAGTAGATTTGGCTAATTTTGATGAAGAGATGCTGAAACTGATTACTACCGGCGCTTGTATCAGCGTGAACGGTGAAATGGTGGAATCGGTAGGCTCCGGCCAAAAGGTGGAAGTGCAGGCTCGTGAAATCGAAGTGCTGGGTACTTGCGATAACACATACCCGTTGCAGAAGAAAGGGCACTCTATGGAATTCTTGCGCGAGATTGCCCATTTGCGTCCGCGTACCAATACTTTTGGTGCGGTGTTCCGTATTCGTCATAACATGGCAATTGCTATCCACAAGTTTTTCCATGACAGGGGATTCTTCTATTTTCATACGCCAATCATTACAGCTTCAGACTGTGAAGGTGCCGGACAGATGTTTCAGGTGACTACCATGAATCTGTATGACTTGAAGAAAGACGAAAGAGGTTCTATCTCTTATGATGATGATTTCTTCGGCAAGCAGGCCAGTTTGACTGTTTCCGGTCAGTTGGAAGGTGAGCTGGCTGCCACAGCTTTGGGAGCTATCTATACATTTGGTCCTACGTTCCGTGCCGAAAACTCCAATACTCCCCGTCACTTGGCTGAGTTTTGGATGATTGAGCCGGAAGTTGCTTTCAACGACATCGCAGACAATATGGACTTGGCAGAAGAGTTCATTAAATATTGTGTGAAATGGGCGTTGGATAACTGTGCGGATGACGTGAAATTCCTGAATGATATGTTCGATAAGGGATTGATTGAACGGCTGCAAGGTGTATTGAAAGATAATTTTGTACGTTTGCCTTATACAGACGGTATCAAGATTCTGGAGGAAGCTGTTGCAAAAGGCCACAAATTTGAGTTCCCGGTTTATTGGGGTGTGGACTTGGCTTCCGAACACGAACGTTATTTGGTGGAAGAACATTTCAAGTGTCCGGTAATCCTGACTGACTATCCGAAGGAGATCAAAGCCTTCTATATGAAGCAAAACGAGGATGGTAAGACGGTGCGTGCAATGGATGTTCTTTTCCCGAAAATCGGTGAAATCATAGGCGGTTCCGAACGTGAATCAGATTATGATAAGCTGATGACTCGTATTGAAGAAATGCATATCCCGATGAAGGATATGTGGTGGTATCTGGATACCCGCAAGTTCGGTACTTGTCCTCACTCCGGCTTCGGGCTTGGTTTTGAACGTTTGTTACTTTTCGTAACAGGCATGTCAAACATCCGTGACGTGATACCGTTCCCGCGTACACCGAGAAATGCTGATTTCTAATATTTCGGTATATTTATGTAAAACTCGCATAATCTTTTGGTTATGCGAGTTTTTTTATGCACTTTATTGTTCTATTCTCAAAATAAATCTTTATATTTGGACATACGCATTCAAGAGTGTTAACTAAAATAATACGGCAATGAAAAAACTCTATTTCTTTACCATGCTTTCAATAATGTTGTTGGCGGTAACAGGTGCGATGGCCCAAAAGAAAACTAAATTCAAGGTGGCCGAGTTGAAAGGAATCTGGCAACTTTGCCATTATGTGTCGGAGTCTCCCGATGTTCCGGGAGAGTTGAAACCCAGTAATACATTTAAGGTATTGAGTGATGATGGAAGAATCGTGAACTTCACTATTATTCCCGGTTCCAGTGCAATTGTTACGGGATATGGGTCGTGGAAGCAGTTGACAGATGATTCTTATAGAGAAAGTATCGAGAAGAATATTCATCTTCCGATGTTGGATAATCAGGACAATATTCTGGAATTTGAAATAAAGGATAGCGATTATCTGCATTTAAAATACTTCATCAAGAATGACTTGAATGGAAATGAATTGAACACCTGGTATTATGAAACCTGGAAAAGAATAAGTATGCCGGCCAAGTTTCCGGAAGATATTGTGAGATAAAGATAATTTGATTGTTATTATAGTCTGCATATTACTTCTTTAAAGGAGAAGATATGCAGACTTTTTTATGCCTGTTTTTCGTTCTATTTCTTCTTGTTTGCCAATTAGATATATTCAAAAAAAGCAAGAAATAGTTTGCCAATTCAAAGAAAAGCCGTACTTTTGCAAGCCGATTATTATCACAAAATGATAAGAGATTAATTCATAGCAAGTTAGTCGTCCTTTGTCCGGGGAAGACTAATAAGTGGTGAAGAATATTTTTAGTAGTAACATTTAAAAAACAAAATTAGAGTGGATACTTTAAGTTACAAGACCATTTCTGCCAACAAAGCAACTGTAACCAAAGAATGGGTTATTGTTGACGCTACAGACCAAACACTGGGTCGTCTGGGAGCAAAAGTTGCAAAATTGTTGAGAGGAAAGTACAAACCAAACTTTACTCCTCACGTAGACTGCGGTGATAACGTTATCATCATCAATGCAGACAAAGTAAAACTGACTGGTAACAAGTGGAATGACAGAGTTTATTTGTCATATACAGGCTACCCTGGTGGTCAGAGAGAAATGACTCCTGCCCGTTTGATTGCAAAACCGAACGGTGAAGAGAGATTACTGAAAAAAGTAGTGAAGGGCATGCTTCCTAAGAACATTTTGGGAGCTAAATTGCTGAACAACTTGTATGTTTACGCTGGTAGCGAACACAAACAAGCAGCTCAGAACCCGAAAATGATTGATATTAATTCATATAAATAAGATATAATGGAAGTAGTAAATGCATTAGGCAGACGTAAACGTGCAATTGCACGTATTTTCGTAAGCGAAGGTACAGGAAAGATTACTATTAACAAGAGAGACCTTGCAGAGTACTTTCCATCAACTATTCTTCAGTATGTTGTAAAACAACCATTGAACAAGATTGGTGCTGCTGAGAAGTATGACATCAAAGTAAACTTGTGTGGTGGTGGTTTCACAGGTCAGTCTCAGGCTTTGCGTTTAGCAATTGCCCGTGCATTGGTTAAAATCAACGCTGAAGATAAAGCTGCTCTTCGTGCAGAAGGCTTTATGACTCGTGACCCGCGTTCTGTTGAGCGTAAGAAACCGGGACAGCCGAAAGCTCGTAGAAGATTCCAGTTCAGCAAGCGTTAATGGGCTGCCTGACCGAGGAATATGTTTAGTATCTAAACTACTGGGACTCTACTCATAGACTACCCGGCGGTTGGTTTAGAAAAAACAAAAAAGAAAGTAAACGATTTAAAGAAAAACAAGATGTCAAGAACAAATTTTGATACATTATTGGAAGCCGGATGCCACTTCGGACACCTTAAAAGAAAGTGGAACCCTGCAATGGCTCCTTATATTTTCATGGAACGCAATGGTATTCACATCATTGACCTCCACAAAACAGTTGCAAAAGTAGATGAAGCTGCTGAAGCTTTGAAACAGATTGCTAAATCAGGCAAGAAAGTTCTTTTTGTTGCTACTAAAAAACAAGCTAAACAAGTTGTAGCTGAGAAAGCTCAATCTGTTAATATGCCTTATGTAATCGAACGCTGGCCGGGTGGTATGTTGACTAACTTCCCGACTATCCGTAAGGCTGTGAAGAAAATGGCTACTATCGACAAATTGACTAACGATGGTACTTATTCTAACCTTTCTAAGAGAGAAATTCTTCAGATCTCTCGTCAACGTGCAAAATTGGACAAGACTTTGGGTTCTATCGCTGACTTGACTCGTCTGCCGTCTGCATTGTTCGTTATCGACGTAATGAAAGAAAATATCGCAGTTCGCGAAGCTAACCGTTTGGGTATTCCTGTATTTGGTATCGTTGATACTAATTCTGACCCTTCAAACGTAGATTTCGTAATTCCTGCTAATGATGATGCTACTAAATCAGTAGAAGTTATTCTGGATGCTTGTTGTGCTGCTATGATTGAAGGCTTGGAAGAAAGAAAAGCTGAAAAGATCGATATGGAAGCTGCCGGTGAAGCTCCTGCTAACAAAGGCAAGAAGAAATCAGCTAAAGCAAGACTCGACAAATCTGACGAAGAAGCTATCAACGCAGCTAAAGCTGCTGCTTTCTTGAAGGAAGACGAAGAGGCTTAATATAATAATGTGCCAATTTGCTAATGTGCAAGGGTATGCTTATACACTTGCATCTTGATTGGCAGATTGGCACATTTTTTTGTTTTGAAATTTATTATTCATTTAAATAAAAGAAATTATTATGGCTGTAACTATGGCTGATATTACCAAGCTGCGTAAAATGACCGGAGCTGGTATGATGGATTGTAAAAACGCATTGACTGAAGCTGAAGGCGATTTCGACAAGGCAATGGAAATTATCCGTAAGAAAGGGCAAGCTGTTGCTGCTAAGCGTTCAGAACGTGAAGCTGCTGAAGGTTGCGTTTTGGCTAAGACTACCGGTGACCGTGCTGTTATCATTGCTTTGAAGTGTGAAACTGACTTTGTGGCTCAGAATGCAGATTACGTGAAGCTGACTCAGGATATTCTTGATCTTGCTGTGGCTAACAAATGCAAGACTTTGGAGGAAGTAAAAGCATTGCCGATGGGTAACGGTACTGTACAGGATGCAGTAGTTGATCGTAGCGGTATCACTGGTGAAAAAATGGAACTTGATGGTTACATGACTGTAGAAGGTGTATGCACTGCTGTTTACAACCACATGAACAGAAATGGTCTTTGCACTATTGTTGCTTTCAACAAGGAAGTTAACGATCAGTTGGCTAAACAAGTAGCTATGCAGATTGCTGCTATGAACCCGATTGCCATTGATGAAGATGGCGTTTCTGAAGAAGTAAAACAGAAAGAAATCGAAGTTGCCATTGAGAAGACAAAAGCAGAACAGGTACAGAAGGCTGTAGAAGCAGCTCTGAAGAAAGCTAACATCAACCCGGCTCATGTGGACAGCGAAGAACACATGGAAAGCAACATGGCTAAAGGATGGATTACTGCTGAAGATGTAGCGAAGGCAAAAGAAATCATTGCTACCGTTTCTGCTGAAAAGGCTGCACATCTGCCTGAACAAATGATTCAGAACATTGCTAAAGGCCGTCTGGGTAAGTTCTTGAAAGAAGTTTGCCTGTTGAATCAGGAAGATATCATGGACGCTAAGAAGACAGTAAGAGAAGTGTTGGCTGCAGCTGATCCTGAACTGAAAATCGTTGACTTCAAGCGTTTCACTTTGAAAGCTGAATAATCAGTCAGGAAACTGAGAATATAGGAGGCTGTCTTCAAATCTTTTTTTTGAGGACAGTCTCATTTTTTTGTTATTTCAATGCTTTGTCTATTTCCTTCATCAACTTGTCCATTTCCTCTTTTTGGTAACCGACAGTAGCGGATATCACTTTCCCTTCTTTGTTAATCAGGTAACTTCTGGGAATGTACTGACTGGCAAATTTATTCGTGACTTCCCGTTTGGGATCCGGGTAGAGAGGAAACGTAAATTCCTTGCGCTTGTTGTATGCCGTTAATTCCTCATCGGTATGCTCACGTCCGATCACTATCATGCGGAAATCCTTGTTGTCTTTATATTTGGGCCAAAGGGTTTTCTGAACTTCTGCCAGTTCACTCTGGCAAGGACCGCACCAAGTGGCAAAGATATTAATGAGTACTACTTTCCCTTTCAAGTCTGCGGAATTTACTGTTCCGTTGACGGTCGAAGTAAGGGTGAAAGCAGGCATCTTGTCGCCTGTTTTGACTATATCCCCTTTGTCGTTCTGTGCAAACGACAGCAGTGAGAATAACGCTGCTGCACAAAATAAAGTAACTTTCTTCATTTCTTATATCTTTTAAATAAGTTAGCCTCCTATACCTTTTGTTTTCGTGTATCCTTCCCTGACAAGCAGTTCCATGACCTTAGTCTTGAAATCCCCTTGTATGATGATTTCTCCGTCTTTAGCTGAACCACCTACTCCGCATTTACTTTTCAGCAGCTTGCCCAGTTCCTTCAAGTCGTTCTCCGTACCGACAAATCCGGTAATTAATGTTACCACTTTACCACCCCGGTTTTTCTTGTCAATGGAAACTCGGAGGTTTTGTTTGTCTTTATCGAGAGTGACCTGTTCTTCGTCATTATCCATTTCGTAGCCAAAATCAGGGTTCGTGGAATACACCACATTCAGCCTGTCTTTCCAATCGTTCTTTTTCATGCTTCTTCTTTTTATTTCTTCCCAAAAGTATCAAACTTATGGAAAAGAGCAAAATTTGCATTGGTTTTCATTGTTTTGTTTAATCTCTATTAAGGTTTTGCGATATTGGGTTGTCAGTCTCAAAAAATAATGTACTTTTGCAAAATACCAAATTATGTAAGAAGTATGAGCACTTATATACCAAAAGAGGCGGATAAAGTGCCGGAGCCTACCTTGCGCAGACTTCCCTGGTATCTGTCTAATATAAAACTGATGAAAGAAAAAGGAGAACAATACGTTTCTTCTACACAAATCTCTAAGGAAATAAATATTGACGCATCCCAAATCGCCAAAGATTTGTCGTACGTCAATATATCGGGGCGTACGAGAGTGGGGTATAACATTGACGCACTGATTGAGGTATTAGAGAGCTTTCTAGGATTTACCAATATGCATAAAGCCTTCTTGTTTGGTGTAGGTAGTCTGGGGGCCGCTTTGCTCCGGGACTCGGGTTTGCATCATTTCGGACTGGAGATTGTGGCAGCTTTTGATGTCAACCCCGAATTGGTGGGAAAAGACCTGAATGGCATTCCTATTTTTCATTCTGATGATTTCGAAACAAAGATGAAAGAATATGACGTGAATATCGGTGTGCTGACAGTACCTATTAATATAGCTCAGGAAATTACAAATAAAATGGTAGACGGAGGTATAAAGGCGGTATGGAATTTTACTCCGTTCCGTATTCGCGTACCGGAGAATATTGTGGTGCAGAATACTTCCCTTTATGCCCACTTGGCTGTAATGTTTAACCGATTGAACTTTAACGAGAAATAAATGAAGATTATTGCAGTAGGAATGAACTACGCCCGGCACAACAAAGAACTGGGACATACACAGATAAATACGGAACCGGTGATTTTTATGAAGCCCGATTCCGCTATCCTGAAAGATAGTAAACCCTTTTTCATTCCCGATTTTTCTAACGAGATACATTATGAGACGGAACTGGTGGTCCGTATCAACCGGCTGGGGAAGAATATCGCTCCCCGTTTTGCTAACCGCTATTATGACGCAGTGACCGTAGGCATTGACTTTACTGCCCGTGACCTTCAACGGAAGTTCCGCGAGCAGGGCAACCCCTGGGAACTCTGCAAAGGCTTTGACTCATCGGCTGCTATTGGTACTTTTGTTCCGGTAGATCGCTATAAGGATATCCAGAACCTGAATTTTAATCTCCTGATTGACGGTAAGGAAGTGCAGAGTGGCTGTACGGCAGATATGCTTTTCAAGATAGACGATATCATTGCTTATGTCAGCCGTTTTGTGACGCTTAAAATCGGAGATCTCCTGTTTACGGGTACGCCTGCCGGTGTAGGTCCGGTCAGTATCGGACAGCATTTGCAGGGATATCTGGAAGGTGAGAAACTGCTGGATTTCTATATCCGCTGATTCATCCGTTCATCAAAAAAACATTTAGTATACAATTTATGAAAATAAGAGTAGGTTTTGGCTTCGATGTACATCAACTGGTCGAGGGGCGTGAGTTATGGTTGGGCGGTGTCCTTTTGGAGCATACGAAAGGGCTGTTGGGACATTCGGACGCCGACGTGCTGCTGCACGCTGTTTGCGACGCTTTATTGGGAGCGGCCAATATGCGTGATATCGGTTATCATTTCCCGGATACAGCCGGAGAGTTTAAAAATATTGATAGCAAGATTCTGTTGAAAAAGACTGTGGAACTGATTGCCGGCAAAGGATATAAGGTCGGCAATATTGACGCGACGATTTGTGCGGAACGTCCGAAGCTGAAGGCACATATCCCTTTGATGCAGGAGACGATGGCAACCGTAATGGGGATTGACGCAGATGATATCTCGATCAAAGCTACTACTACCGAGAAGCTTGGATTTACCGGTCGTGAAGAAGGTATCTCCGCTTATGCCACGGTACTGATAGAGAAGACTAATTAACCCCCTAAAATAAATAAAACATGATTAGAACTTTAAATTTCTGCTTAACACTGTTAGCTTTATTCTTAACTACTTTCTGTATGGCTCAAAAGAGCGAGTTGAAGTTTAATAAAGACGGTAAGTTTAAAATAGTACAATTTACCGATGTACATTTTAAATATGGCAATCCGGCCTCGGATGTAGCGTTGGAACGTATAAACCAGGTGCTTGATGCCGAACAACCGGATGTGGTAATTTTCACCGGTGATGTGATTTATTCCGCTCCGGCAGATTCCGGTATGTTGAAGGTTCTGGAGCAGGTGTCCAAACGTAAACTCCCTTTCGTTGTGACTTTTGGCAATCATGATGATGAACAAGGATTGACCCGGACGCAATTGTACGATATAATCCGTACCGTTCCGGGGAATTTAATGCCCGACCGGGGAACTGCTTTGTCACCGGATTATGTGCTGACAGTGAAGTCTTCTTCCGATCCTAAAAAAGATGCAGCTTTGCTTTATTGTATGGACAGCCATTCCTATTCACCGTTGAAAGACGTGAAAGGATATAACTGGCTTACGTTCGATCAGATAAATTGGTATCGCCAGCAAAGCGCAGCTTATAAAGCTCAGAACGGTGGCCAACCAGTGCCCGCTCTGGCCTTTTTCCATATTCCTCTGCCCGAATATCATGAAGCTGTCCGTGACGAAAATGCAGCTCTGCGGGGTACTCGAATGGAAGAGGCTTGTTCGCCGAGAATAAACACGGGAATGTTTGCCGCTATGAAAGAAGCGGGAGATGTAATGGGAGTATTTGTCGGACACGACCACGATAATGATTACGCGGTCATGTGGAAAAACATCCTATTGGCTTACGGGCGTTATACCGGTGGGAACACTGTGTATAACCATTTGCCGAACGGCGCCCGTATCATCGTATTGGATGAAGGCGCCCGTACATTTACTTCCTGGATCCGTCAGAAAGACGGCATCGTGGATAAAGTCTCTTATCCGGCAAGCTTTGTCAAGGACGATTGGACTAAACGTTGAGGTTGGCAAACTTCACATGACTAAGGCGTGTATATTTAGAACCATAGCTTTCGTATCGGCGTGACACTTTCGCCGATTCGATGTAGATAATCTCTCCCAGTCGGTATTCATGTTCTATCCCGGATAGAGTACATGATACTGCACTGGGATTTTTAGATGGAATACTCATAACAGCCAAGTTGCCGCTTGCATCGGTCAGTGTGAGTATCTGTTTGACAAAAAACTGTGGGGTGGTTCCGTTTACTCTTGTCTTGTACGGGTCATCTTCCAGCCGCACACGGGTCACTTTCAGTTTCAAGTCTGTCAGTTTCTCTCCCAGCTCTCCCAGATACCGGCTTGACGAACGTTTCTCTCTCGATTTTCTCTGCATTATATCCAGGTGTATGGAGTGATACGCCTGTGCTATTTTGACGAAACGTTCCTGTTTGGGAATCTTTGGAGTAAACTTATAGGCTATCCAACTTAAATAGGAAGGGTCTATTTTTAGGATTTCATGCAGGAAGTGTCCGCGATATTTCCCGAAGAAGATCAGATCGTCACCATTACTCTGCATTCTTTTCTCATTATAATCCACAAGAATAAGGCAGCGTTTCGAGTAATAGAACATCGTACTGGCCACTCGGAGAGACTCGTTAATATCCGGTGACAGATCATGTATGTAAAGAATCGACTGTTTTTCGGGCAGGGGAGAATAGAGCCAAAGGGAATAGTTTGGTTTCCCCGGTCGGGGTAACACCACCAAGTAAACACCCTCCTCTTTGAAAGAGGCTCTGCCTCGGTTGTATTCATTCAGTTTGGCATACAATAAGGCTTGCTCGTTCTCGGAAATGCCCGGTAATCTGGGGTTAGCCATAATTGTTCTCGCTTTTGGTATATTTCAAATATAGGCAATTTTATTCAGAAAAGCAACTTCTTTTTTATAAAATCACTTCAATTAAGTATCGTTTTGAGGAAAGACAGCTTCACTAGTAAAAGTTATACATACATTTTACCCTCATACTTTCATAGATAGCCTTAATCCCTTTATTCATCATGGTTACAGGTATGAGGGTAACTATGAGGGTAAGGTGAGGGTAACTTTTACCCTCATAGCGTGTCTGGTCTTGATTTTGGTTGACTGGCTATACTACACAATTCTCCTATATACTATACATTAGTGCTTAGGTTTTCTTCTGTAAACTCTCAATGTTCTTCAAAAACTCACATAAGTTAGCAAAATTGTTTACGTATGTTAGCTTATTTGTTTACTGATGATAGCTTATTTATTCACAGTAGTGAGCTCTTGATGATTTCTAAGGAAAAACATATAAACAGTTTGAGGTTGTGCGAGGAGTTGACCCGTTGTTGGACGAGGAAGCGCTTCGAGTAGTAAAAGGAATTCCAGGAAAATGGGTACCTGGTAGAGAAAAAGGGAAGAAAGTCCCGGTGTCATATACTATCCCGGTTAGTTTCCGACTGAGTGGGGAAAATAATTCTTCCTCTTCAAATGAAGGACTGAAGGTGAATAAGAATATAAAGGCGTCTTTGGAAGGAGTCTGGCAAATTTGTACTCATGTGGAACCTTTAGGATACGGAAAGTTTGATATCCAAACCGGACCTTATATGAAAATATTATCATCGGATAAGAACTTTTTCAATATACATTTAGCAATAACGGATGAGAGAGCTGTTATAACGGCAATGGGAACTTATACTCAAACATCTGACTGTACTTATGTTGAAAAAATCTTTAAATCGATAACTGATCCGGAACTAACAGGAGCAGATAGTAAACTGAAATTTGAATTTATTTCGGAGAATCTGTTACAGATTAGTTATCAATTACCTGGTCGCCCGTTGCCGAGTAAAGAAATTTGGGTTCGGGTTATTCAGCCGAATTTGAAGCAACCTGAATTGTTTCCTCAAACTTTATGACAACTAGCAGTTTGTGAAAAGATATAGTAACAAATAATATTTCAGAAGAACAAGAAAATAGTATTCTCTACATCTATGATGTTTCGTTCGCAATAAATTTATATTCTCCGAAGAATCCCGTATATTTGTTGCCATATAATTTTCAGAATTCGGATGAAAGAACGAAATAAAAGAGTATTAGTCGGAATGAGCGGCGGTATTGACAGTACCGCCACTTGTCTGATGTTACAGGAGCGAGGATACGAAATAGTAGGAGTAACCATGCGTGTATGGGGCGACGAGCCGCAAGACGCCAGAGAGCTGGCTGCGCAAATGGGGATTGAACATTATGTGGCGGATGAGCGTATCCCTTTCAAAGAGACGATCGTAAAGAATTTCATAGACGAGTATAAGCAAGGACGTACGCCGAATCCGTGTGTGATGTGTAACCCTTTATTTAAGTTTCGTGTCCTGACGGAGTGGGCGGACAAGCTGGGTTGTGCCTGGGTTGCTACCGGACATTATTCCCGCTTGGAAGAGAGAAACGGGGATATTTATATAGTAGCCGGAGATGATGACAAGAAAGACCAGTCTTATTTTCTTTGGCAACTGGGGCAGGATGTATTGAGGCGTTGTATTTTCCCTTTGGGGGATTATACGAAAGTGAAAGTACGCGAATACCTTGCTGATAAAGGCTACGAAGCCAAGTCCAAAGAAGGAGAGAGTATGGAAGTCTGCTTTATTAAAGGTGATTACCGTGACTTCCTTCGTGAACAGTGCCCGGAACTGGATAACGAAATAGGACCAGGGTGGTTTGTCAATTCCGAAGGAGTGAAGTTGGGGCAGCATAAAGGTGCGCCCTATTATACGATCGGTCAGCGAAAAGGCCTGGAGATTGCGTTGGGCAAACCGGCTTATGTGTTGAAAATCAATCCGCAGAAAAATACGGTAATGCTTGGCGATGCCGAACAGTTGCGGACGGATTATATGCTGACGGAGCAAGATAAGATTGTGGATGAACGGGAATTGTTCCAATGCGAGAATCTGACGGTAAGGATTCGTTATCGAAGCCGTCCGTTGCCTTGCCGGGTGAAGCGGTTGGCGGATGGACGACTGTTGGTGCGATTTCTTGAAACGGCCTCGGCTATTGCCCCCGGACAATCTGCTGTGTTCTATGACGGAAGGCGGGTACTGGGCGGAGCTTTTATTGCTTCGCAACGAGGAATCGGATTGGTGATTTTGGAGAACGAAGGATTTTGATTGATTAAAACAAAGATAACTTATGAAGAAACTTGTATTATTGGTTTTTGCCTTGAATATTTGTTTGGGTACTTTTGCGCAATTCACGCCGGGGGATACCCTGAAGTATCGTATTAGTCTGAAAGACAAAGCGGCTACGGACTACTCTTTGCAAAAGCCTGAGATGTATTTATCCAAGAAATCTATTGAACGGAGAAAAAGACAGGGATTGGAGATAGATTCTACTGACCTGCCGGTATGTAAGAAATATGTGGATGCGATACGCAAGAAAGGCGTTCATGTGCTTGTTACAGGAAAGTGGGATAATTTCGTCACTGTTTCCTGTAATGACAGTATGTTGATTGCTGAAATAGCCGGGTTACCCTTCGTCCGTTCCACGGAGAGAGTTTGGAGAGGTGTCGCCAAACGAGCTTCTGAGAGAGATTCATTGATTAATAAACCTTTACGTACGGACAGCCTTTACGGTCCCGCAATTACTCAAATAAAGATGAGCCATGCGGACCGTCTCCATGAAGCAGGCTTCAAGGGGCAGGGGATGACGATTGCTGTTATTGATGCCGGATTTCATAATGTTGACAAGATAGAGGCAATGAAAAATATCAATATTCTGGGTACTCGTGACTTCGTGAATCCGGAAGCCGATATCTATGCAGAGAGCAGTCACGGAATGTCCGTGCTTTCCTGTATGGCAATGAATCAGCCGAATGTGATGATTGGTACGGCTCCCGAGGCCTCTTATTGGTTGCTTCGCAGTGAGGACGAGTATTCGGAGAATTTGGTGGAACAGGATTACTGGGCGGCAGCTATCGAATTTGCCGATAGTGTCGGAGTGGATTTGGTAAATACGTCTCTCGGGTATTATTCATTTGATGACCCGACGAAGAATTACCGCTATCGTGATTTGAACGGACATTATGCATTGATGTCCCGTGAGGCGGCGAAGGCGGCAGATAAGGGAATCGTTGTAGTATGCAGTGCGGGAAACTCCGGGTCCGGTTCGTGGAAGAAGATTACGCCTCCGGGAGATGCGGAGAATGTGATAACCGTAGGTGCGGTGAACAAATATGGAGTTCTGGCTCCGTTCTCTTCTGTTGGGAATACGGCCGACGGACGGGTGAAGCCGGATGTTGTTGCCGTAGGTCTGGGTTCGGATGTAATGGGAACGGACGGTAATTTGCGCCATGCTAACGGAACTTCCTTTTCTTCTCCGATTATGTGCGGAATGGTGGCTTGTCTGTGGCAGGCTTGTCCGGAGCTGACTGCAAAAGAGATTATCGAACTGGTACGCCGGTCGGGCGACCGGGCAGTTTTCCCCGATAATATATATGGATACGGCATTCCTGATTTGTGGAAAGCTTATCAATCTACGGTAAACACTCGCCGTTGATTATGGACTCGCTTTCTCTTTTAGAACTGAATGCGCTTGTTCGCCGCAGCCTGGAGCAGTGCTTGCCCGATGAATATTGGATACAGGCGGAGCTGAGTGACGTTCGTTCCAATACGACGGGACATTGCTATCTGGAATTCATACAAAAGGATCCGCGTAGCAATAGTCTCGTAGCCAAGGCACGCGGTATGATCTGGAATAATATTTACCGTCTGCTGAAACCTTATTTTGAGGAATCTACCGGACAGCTGTTCACTTCGGGAATAAAAGTGCTGGTCAAGGTGACCGTGCAATTTCATGAACTCTACGGGTATAGTCTGACGGTACTCGATATCGACCCCACTTATACCTTGGGAGATATGGCGCGTCGCCGTCGTGAGATACTGCTGCAACTGGAAGAAGAAGGAGTACTGACGTTGAACAAAGAGCTGGAAATGCCGGTTCTTCCCCAACGTATTGCAGTTGTTTCTTCAGCTACGGCAGCCGGCTACGGCGACTTCTGTCATCAACTGAAACATAATTCCGGTGGCTTCTTCTTTTACACGGAGCTATTTCCGGCTTTGATGCAAGGTAATCAGGTGGAAGAATCCGTTTTGGCCGCCTTGGATTGTATCAATACCCGTATAAGCGAGTTTGATGTAGTCGTGATTATCCGGGGCGGAGGAGCTGCTTCCGATTTATCCGGATTTGATACTTACCTGCTGGCAGCAGCCTGTGCGCAGTTCCCGTTACCTGTCATAACCGGTATCGGACATGAGCGTGACGACACCGTGCTCGATTCCGTGGCGCATACTCGTGTAAAGACTCCGACTGCCGCAGCCGAACTCTTAATTCAACGGGTAGGAGAGGCGGCGGAACGTCTTGAAGAATTGTCCGCCCGTCTTCAGCAAGGAGCTTATACTTTGCTGGAACAGGAGCAGAGAAGGCTGGTTACAATGCAAGCCCGTATTCCTGCACTTGTTCATCGGAAGCTGTCCGAAGCCCGTTTTACCCTGCTGACAGCCCAGAAGGACTTGTCGCAGGTGACGCAAAACTTGCTGTCCCGTCAGCGGTACCGGCTGGAACTATTGCAACAGCGCGTTGCGGATAACTCTCCCGAAAAGTTACTCAGCCGGGGGTATAGCATCACGCTAAAGGATGGGAAAGCGGTAACCGACGCATCTTTACTGCAGCCGGGCGATCAGTTGACCACCCGGCTTCTGAAAGGAGAAGTGCAGTCCACCGTCCGGTAGCGAACGTTCCGAACCCGGTATATTTAGAGTTTTATTATCAACCATTAAATACATATCACTGTGGCAGCAAAAAAAGAAACATACTCCGGCGCTATGGAGCGTCTCGAAAAGATTGTCAGGCAGATAGACAATAATGAATTGGATATCGACATCTTGAGCGAAAAAATCAAAGAAGCCAATGAAATTATTGCCTTTTGCACCGAAAAACTGACGAAAGCGGATCGCGAAGTCGAAAAATTATTGCAAGAAAAGCAACAGTCTGAAGAATAAAGGTTATTTTTGCAATTCAATGCATAAGAAAATAAACTAATACGTTACAATATGAAAGAAATAGACTGGGCGAATCTGTCGTTTGGATACATGAGGACAGATTACAATGTGAGAATCAATTTCCGCAATGGTAAGTGGGGTGAACTGGAAGTCAGCAGTGAAGAATATCTTAACTTGCACATGGCGGCTACTTGTTTGCACTATGGTCAGGAAGCATTTGAAGGACTGAAAGCATTCCGTGGAAAAGACGGAAAAGTGCGTATCTTCCGTCTGGAAGAAAATGCGGCGCGTCTGCAATCTACCTGCCAGGGAATCCTTATGGCGGAGCTTCCTACCGAACGTTTTAAAGAAGCTATCCTGAAAGTTGTGAAACTGAACGAACGTTTTATCCCTCCTTATGAGACAGGTGCTTCTCTTTATATCCGTCCGTTATTGATTGGAACAAGTGCTCAGGTGGGTGTGCATCCGGCTGACGAATATATGTTTGTGGTATTTGTGACTCCCGTGGGACCGTACTTTAAGGGTGGTTTCTCTACCAATCCTTACGTAATCATTCGTGAATTCGACCGTGCCGCTCCTCATGGAACTGGTATTTACAAGGTGGGTGGTAACTATGCAGCCAGTCTTCGTGCCAACAAGAAAGCACATGACTTGGGGTACTCTTGCGAGTTCTATCTCGATGCAAAAGAAAAGAAATATATCGATGAATGTGGTGCTGCCAATTTCTTCGGTATTAAAGATAATACGTATATCACGCCGAAATCAACTTCTATCCTGCCTTCTATCACTAATAAGAGCTTGATGCAGTTGGCGGAAGATATGGGAATTAAAGTCGAACGCCGCCCGATTCCGGAAGAAGAACTGGCTACGTTCGAAGAAGCCGGTGCTTGCGGTACGGCTGCCGTTATCAGTCCGATTGAACGTATTGATGATCTGGAGAATGGCAAATCATACGTTATCTCCAAGGATGGAAAGCCGGGACCGATTTGTACGAAATTGTACAACAAGCTGCGGGGTATCCAGTACGGTGATGAACCGGATACGCATGGTTGGGTGACAATTGTCGAATAGTACTATCTTTCGCCACAGAGAACACAAAGGACACGGAGCCTTATAATTCATTTATAATCTCTGTGTCCTTTGTGTTCTCTGTGGTGAGAAACTTATAAAGATTGAATGGGAAAGAATAAATTAGAGAAGTTTGCCGATATGGCGAGTTATCCGCATGTGTTCGAATATCCGTATTCGGCAGTGGATAATGTGCCTTTTGACATGAAGGGAAATTGGCACAAGGAGTTTTTCAAGAACGATCATCCGATTGTGCTCGAACTGGGCTGTGGACGGGGAGAATATACGGTCGGTCTGGGGAAGATGTTTCCTGAAAAGAACTTTATTGCGGTAGATATTAAAGGAGCCCGTATGTGGACGGGGGCAACGGAGTCGTTGCAGGCCGGAATGAAGAATGTGGCATTCCTGCGCACGAACATTGAAATCATCGAACGGTTCTTTGCCGAAGGCGAAGTGAGCGAGATATGGCTTACGTTCTCCGACCCGCAAATGAAGAAGGCGACCAAGCGGCTTACTTCGACCTATTTTATGGAACGGTATCGGAAGTTCCTCAAACCGAACGGTATCATTCACCTGAAGACGGACAGTAACTTTATGTTCACTTATACAAAGTATATGATAGAAACGAACGGGCTTCCGGTGGAGTTTATGACGGAGGATTTATATCATTCGGATCTGGTAGACGATATTCTTGGTATCAAGACCTACTATGAACAACAATGGCTCGACCGGGGTTTAAATATCAAGTATATCAAATTCCGCCTTCCGCAAGAAGGACAGTTGAAGGAACCGGATGTGGAAATTGAACTGGATTCATACCGCAGTTATAATCGTAGTAAGCGGAGTGGATTGCAGACTAGTAAATAAAGAATAATTGAGTGGAACGTTCGACGTTCCGCTCTCAACTCTGAATGAATTATGACACTTTATCCTAAATTAATATTGGATGCACTGGCTACGGTGCGTTATCCCGGTACGGGAAAGAATCTGGTGGAAGCGGAGATGGTTGCTGATAATCTCCGGATTGATGGTATGTCAGTCAGTTTCTCATTGATATTTGAGAAGCCGACCGATCCGTTTATGAAATCTATGGTGAAGGCTGCCGAAACAGCTATTCATACTTATGTGTCGCCTGATGTGCAAGTTACGGTTGCGACGGAAAGCAAGCAGGCTGCCCGTCCGGAAGTAGGAAAGCTGCTTCCGCAGGTGAAGAATATCATCGGTATATCTTCCGGTAAGGGTGGGGTAGGCAAATCTACCGTCTCGGCGAATCTGGCAGTTGCTTTGGCAAAATTGGGTTATAAGGTCGGTTTGCTTGATGCGGATATCTTCGGACCATCTATGCCGAAAATGTTTCAGGTGGAGGACGCGCGTCCGTATGCCGAACGTATTGACGGTCGCGACTTGATTATTCCTGTTGAGAAATACGGTGTGAAGTTATTGTCTATCGGCTTCTTTGTCGACCCCGATCAGGCTACGTTGTGGCGTGGTGGAATGGCTAGCAATGCGCTGAAACAGTTGATTGGCGATGCTTCTTGGGGTGAACTGGATTATTTCCTGATTGACCTTCCTCCGGGCACGAGTGATATTCATTTGACTGTCGTGCAGACGTTGGCTATGACAGGCGCTATTGTTGTCAGCACTCCGCAGGCGGTAGCTTTAGCGGATGCCCGTAAGGGAATCAATATGTTCACTAATGATAAGGTGAATGTGCCTATTCTCGGATTAGTTGAGAATATGGCTTGGTTTACTCCTGCTGAACTTCCGGATAATAAATACTATATCTTCGGTAAGGAAGGAGCCAAGAAGTTGGCGGAGGAGATGAATGTTCCTTTGCTGGGACAGATTCCTATTGTGCAGAGTATTTGCGAAGGAGGAGACAATGGTACGCCTGTTGCACTGGATGAAGATTCGGTGACTGGTCGTGCTTTCTTGTCGTTGGCTGCCAGTGTGGTGCGTCAGGTTGATCGGCGGAACGTAGAAATGGCTCCGACACAGATTGTTGAGATGCATAAATAAGCAAGACGGACAGAGATTGAATCGCTTGTGATGACGACAAGCTTCCGTAATCGTATAAAAACGCCTCCATAGTTTTCGAAAAGACTATGGAGGCGTTTCCTATGATCAAGGTGATGTACTTTACGATTACTTCTTTAAAGCTTTCATCAGTTGCTTTTTCATCGTGTCTGTACCTGGGAATCCCGTTTGCTTGAAGGTTGTATTTCCTTCTGCATCTATTACGAAATAAGTAGGAACTCCGCCGATTTTAAACGTAGACATCAGATACGCCCATTGATCATTTGTTACGCGGAAATGTTCTCCGTGAATATCGGGGATCATATTCTCCCAAGTGCCTTTCGGAGAGGTTTCTCCTGTGATATACAGGTAAAGAATGTCTTCGTCTTTCAGTTCTTCTTTCATGGGGATCATAGCCTTGTTGGCCATTCGGCACGGTCCGCACCAAGTTGCCCAGAAGTCAACCAGCAGTACGTGTCCGCGGAATTTGGAGATGATAGTCGAAAAGAGTTCTTCGTTTGTTACTTTCCCGATTTCATTGATTTTATATCCGGTCTTTTGCTTGTTCAGTTCTATCTTCTTGAGTAGTTTATCATTAAGGACCGTCAACAACTGTTTGTAGGCAGGAGAAGGCAGGGCTTCAAGGACTGCTTTCTGTTCGGCAGTCAATGGTGTGAAATCTTCTATGGAGCGATAGCACTTGTATGCTTCTCCCATTTGAAACAAGATTCCTTGGTTGGTACCCAACTTCTCTTCCATAAGATCTTTTCTGGAACTGAATATTCCTGCTCCGTATGCAAATTCCGGGGCATACAAATCTACCGGCTCATTGAGTGTAAAATCTTTGAGTACATCAAGATAATCGACTGGAAATTCTATTTTGGTATTTGTGTAATACTCTTTAGTCTGTTCTCTGTTTAATTTCTGACTGACAACATGGGCACGCATGATAATGTCTTTTCCCATAAATAATCCGATAGCTGTGGTAATATCCGTATTGGCTTTCAGAATTTCTTTGGCAGCAGAACTGAGAGGAGCTTCATCTATCTGTTTGTAGGTGTTAAGACGTTTCTCTAAAAAGTAATCTTTTAGTCCGTTTATATCTTTTCCGGCTACATCTTTGACAATCTTGCTCGGGTTGTCAACCAAGTTACTTGGAATAGAATTGTCTGATAACTCTTGTTGAAGGTCAGCCAGATAACCTCCATAATAAGCTTTTTTGCCATAGGGCTTGTTGTCTTTCTGGAGATGTGATTGTTGGCGTGAACACTCGGCTGTGTTAACGATGATAGTACTTTCTTTTCCAGGAGCCAGCAAGCAAGGAATTTGTGCAAAGGGGAAAACAAGGGTGGCAGGAGTTACGGTAATAACATCTGTCTGAACCTGAAAACTTCCGTCTTCCTTGATAGTTACTTCTTCGGCATAATTTAACCACCTGATCGGGTCGTTTAAACGTAACTGTCCGGAGCTTGGCATATCTTTTTGATACCCTGTCACTTGTCCTTTTAATGTTGCTTTTCCATACGCAAATTCAGGTACCGGCAGTTCTGCCTTTTTGTTTATCTTATGAATAACGGCTCCTTTGGGTAATGCAGACTTACGGAAATCTTTTTCATTCAACTGTATTCCCCATATTTTGTATGCTCCGTCAAAATCTCCTTCTGAGAAATCCAGACTTGTTACGTTTGCTGGTATGGGTGGGAAAAGTAACTGAAATTCTGCCTCACCGGATTCAGGCATCCAGAATTCTTTGTCCAATGTGATGCCTACACCTTTGCGGATCGGGTATAAGGCCCCTTTTTCATCTTTGAGGAAACTGCCACTGGCTATTTTTATCCAGTATTTCGGACGATAAAATGCTTTGATGTATACAGTGGTAACTGTGTCACTCATGACAATTTTGTCAACTTCAATATTTGAAGAGCTCCAAGCTAGAAAAGGTGGGCGCTCGATAACTCTGTCTTTGGCTTGTACGGTGCAAACTACGCAGAGTATCAAACCCATAATCCATGAGAATCTTTTCATACGAATAGTGTTTATTTCGAACAAATATAACGATATTTTTGTGACTATCCTCAAAAAAGTAGAAAAAGATGTATCTTTTTTCCGATACCGATGAACGCCTTATCTCCCCCGGTATGGGGGAGGAGGCGCGGCACCGGGGAAATGTTTATTGTAATTTGAAAACTATCGGAAGGGTATATTCTACTGCAATGGCTTGTCCGCCTTGTTGTCCGGGTTCCCATTTGGGCATAGTGCTCACTACACGGATCGCCTCTGCATCAAGCAACGGAGATATGCTACGCAATACTTTTATATTGGATATGCTTCCGTCTTTACCGACAATCATTTGTAGGATGACTCTGCCTTGCTCCTTATTCTTTTGTGCAATAGTCGGATATTTGATGTTTCTGGCAAGATATTGCATCAGACCGGGTATTCCTCCGGGGAATTTAGGCATTACTTCCGCTACTTTGAGTGCTGTACCTGATTTTGCGTCTGTTGCGTTGGCATTAGAATCTTCTTTTGGACCATACGCTACTACAACTACTTCTTCCAGATCAGCTTGTTTTATTTCTTTTCCCTTTGAAGGAGCTGGACCTTGTAGCCTGAACATTACAGGAACTGAGAATCTGACATTTACATTTTCTCCTCTTTGTTTACCCGGTTTCCATTGGGGCATAGCGGCAATTACTCTTACAGCTTCCTTGTCAAGATAGGGATCTACGCTTCGGGCTACTTTTATGTCGGATATGTTTCCGTCTTTTTTAACAACGAAACTAACAATGACGCGTCCTTGTTTTCCGTTTTCATGAGCTGTTACAGGATATTTGATGTTTTTAGCTAAATATTGCATCAAGGCTTGTTGCCCTCCCGGAAATTCGGGCATTACTTCTACAACTTCAAATACCACAGAATCGGGTATACTCTTGCTTTGAGCGATAGGTGTTGACTTTGCGATTTCTTTTTTGGCCGGCAGAGCGACTGTTTGCTGAATTTCTTCACTTTGCAGTTCGGGGATATTTGCAATTTCCGGCTGAGGAGTGTTAACCTGTTCCATAACCTCTTTTGCAAATCTTTCTGTGGTACGGGCTACTACTTCGATGTTGCTGACAATCATCAACAGGGCAGCCAAGGGAAGAAACATGATATATTTTGTTCTTCCTATTTCTTTGGTTCTTCGTTTGTTCATCATTTTGATACGATTTTTAAGTGGTAAAACATTGAAACTATTTGATAAATTTGCTGCAGCCTTGTGATGAGCCAGTCCTAACAAGTGGTACTGGTATGATTTACTGTCATGTCCCGTCTCCAATACCCGGCTGTCTGCCATGTATTCGAGATTGCCTCTGACTTCCCGTTTCATAAGCCAGCTAAATGGATTGAACCAGCAGAATATGCACATTATTTCACTGATTAATACATCTATCGAGTGGTATTGACGGGCGTGAGTTTCTTCATGGGTGATTATCTCACTAATTTCAGAGTCGGTATGTGACTGTGGGTGTATGAATATCCAATGAAAAAAAGAGAACGGTCCTGCTTCTTTCTTTAATAGGTGTACACGCACTCCTTTCAATTGGCTTTTGGAACATTGAAAATGCAGTCGCATGATACTTCCTAGTTGAAGGAAGAAACGGGCGGTCAGTAGTAATACTCCGCTCCAATAGATAATGCCTGTGAGAAGTTTGATTAGCTCTTGCCAATTAATCTCTGTTTCTTGTGGAATGGTAACGACTTGTTCCGGAAGTATGATTGTTGCATAAAGATCTGCCATTGCTACCATTGGCTCGTGTGCTTTTATCCACCCTTCAATATTTAGTAAAGGGTAGAGCAAGGAAATGGCAAAAAAACATAACAAGGCTATCCGTCGCCAGTGAAAGAAGGTGTCTTTATGAAAGAACAACCGATAGAAGGCGTAGAACAAAGCAATTGCTACATTTATCTTTAGAAAATAGGCTAATTCCGGAGTCATAATGGATATCTTTTTACTATTAATTATCTTTTCCTTTTTCTATCAGTTCGATAATGTCTTTGAGATCATCAGTCGATAACTTTTGGTCTTTGGCAAAGAAAGAAACCATTTCTTTGTAGGAATTTTCAAAGTAATTACGAACTACGCTACTCATAAAGTGACGTTTGTATTCATTTTCTCGAATGGCAGGAGTGTATTGATAGGTATTTCCCACACGTTTTGATGTGACATACCCCTTTCGTTCGAGGTTTTTTACGATCGATGCTACCGTTGTATAAGGAGGAGCCGGTTGCGGATACTTCGCAACGATATCTTTTACGAAACAGCTTTGTAACTCCCAAACGTAGATCATTACTTCTTCTTCTTGTATTGTTAACTTTTCCATGGAGATGTTGTTTAATTACGATTACTTCGCAAATCTACGAATATTTCGTAATAAAGCAATAATTAGTCAGTTAATTATTGTAAATGTATGATTACTGCAATAATATTTTGATTAAGGAGTAATCGGAAAATTATTTAAGCATAAAAATTGGTTGGATAGGCGCTATTTTTGCCTAAATAATCACACTTTAATAACATTTGTGGAAAAAAGGTGTCATTGGAGACTTTTTTATATAAAATAAATGAAATATATTTGTGGCTGTAAAACAGACGTTAAATATGAAAGGTGCGTTTCGATACTGTTGATAAGGTACGGAAGATTCCCCGCACTTAGCGAAGAAGTTAATTAATAATGCCAACCAGAGGGAGGAGGAAGGTACACTAAAAAATAAATGATATGAAAAAAGGTTTGATTTTTGTGCTATTTGCACTTGTTTCTATCGTTTCTTATTCTCAGATTTCTTGGAATGCTAAGGTCGGTATGAACATGAGTAATTTCACCGGAGATTCTGACACTGACATGAGAGTTGGGTTTAATGTTGGTGTTGGTATGGAATATCAGTTTACTGATATGTGGTCTATTCAACCTTCTTTGATGTTCACCCAGAAAGGAGCTAAAATGGATGAGTTGAAAGCTAATCCTATGTATTTGGAAATTCCTGTAATGGCTGCTGCGAGATTTGCAATTGCTGACAATCAAAATATTGTGGTAAAAGCAGGCCCTTATTTTGGCTTTGGTATTGCTGGTAAATATAAAGCAGGGGGTGAAAAGATTGATTTCTTTAAAGACACTAAAGATGAAGACGGTGATATCTTAATGGAAGGTGCAAAGAAGTTCGATGCAGGTCTTGGTGTAGGTGTTGCTTATGAAATCAATAAATTCTTTATTGATTTGACTGGAGAATTTGGTTTGACTAAAATATATGATGGTGATGGTGCTCCGAAGAACATCAACTTCTCTATCGGTGTAGGTTACAAATTCTAATAGAATTATACTCTCTTTATAATATCTCTGAAAATCCTTCGCCTTATACTCTCTTTGGGCGGGGGATTTTTTTATGGGTTTCTCCTTATAAAAAGAAAAACGGCGTATCCTCCTTATAAAAGGGGGCGCCGTTACTATCTCTCTCTTTTGTTGTTTCAATCAGTTATTTATCTGCTTTGATAAATTCTCTTTCTCTTTTAATTCTTTATATCTTTCTATTGCATGTTTACGACTCATAAGTATTTGCCAACGATATACCCAGCAAGTAGTTAAGAAATAAAAGCCTGCTTGTAACCATAAAGCTTTATATTCAAAGGCAACTTCACTTAGCGTAGCTCCCATATTGTTGATTTTCACAAAACCATTAATCCCGAAAGTAGAGGGGAAAATATAGGAGACGTATTTCCAGAATGGAGGGATTGCGGCCCCCGGCCATGAAATTCCGGAAATAAACAACAAGGGAACGGATGTGAAGACAAAGATCAGCATACACGTTTCTCGGTTGCGAATGGCGATCGAGGCCGTCATTGCAAAGAAGATGCAAGCTGTCAGGTAAGGAACCACAAATAATACTAATGAACTGGGCTGTCCTATTTGGTTGAGGCTGAATAGTCTTGGTACGACATATAGTACATAAAAAGCTACCAATATATAAACCAGAAAATAACTTAGTCCTTTACCGAGTACAATTCGTAATGTTCCGTTGTAATGCCTGTTGATAGGTACAAGGTCTTTGAAACGGTTGTTTTCGCGGGCTGTTCCGGCAGCAAGGCCGATTCCCAGCAGTAATGTCTGTTGGATAATCAATACTAGGACGGCAGGAATCAGAAAGGCAGCGAATCCGGCAGTCGGATTGAAGATCGAGATTTCTTCATATTCTATCGGATAAGCAGTGATTTCATCTTGCCGGTCGGTAGTGTTTCCGCTACGTGCAATCTTGATGTCCTTGTTCATATCCAGTGAGACGGCGGTGTTGGCAATCAGCATGGATTTATAGTATAACAGTCCGCTCATGTCGCAGTAAATGCTGACTTGCGTCTGTTTTCCTTTGGCGATATTGTCACTAAAATCGGAAGGGATATAGATAATGCCATAGGCACGTCGGTTCTTCAACATCTGTTTAGCTTCTTCCATATCAGCACAGTAAGAGACGATTTGAATGTCCGGTGTGGCGTCCACTTTCCGGAGATATTCACGGCTGAGAGAGGAATGTGAGTCATCTACAACGACAGCCGGGACTTCGCGCACCACTTCGTTATCATAGATAAAGCTATATAACAAAGGATAACCCAATGGGACGAGTATAAAGAATATCAGTACCCCCTGGTCGCGGAAAGTAGTCTGAAACTCCCGTTTCCAGATATAAAACAGGTCGTTGATGCCTTGGGCTATCTTGTCTTTTAATTTTATATCTTTCATTTAGGGTATGTATTTATAGTAAACCAGTGCCTCCTTCAAGCGGTGAACCACAAAGAAGGGGAGCATCATAAATATTAATAGTGCCATGTAATTGCTCCAAGAGTAAGCCATGCTATATCCGTTGAGTGCCTGGTCGACATAGATTAGAAAATAATGACGCAATGGGAATAGGTTGCTGAGCGCCTGCAGTACAGGGTGCATTGCCATAACAGGGAATGAGAAGCCGGAAATGGAGAAAGAAATGACTCCCCACAAAGAGGCAAAACTTAATCCAAGCCGGAGAGTGGGTAATGTACCTATCATGACTATACCGCAACATTGCGATGCTAGTACAAGGCAAAGTGTGGCGAAAATCATAGGGAAGATACCACTATTGCATGGGAAATGGAGGAAACCGTATAAGTATACATTATAAAATATACCCATGATGAAAAAAACAACTGTATGTGGAAGCAGTTTCCCTGCCAGTGCAATGTAAATGGAGTTATTGCTCATGCGTAACCATTCACGGGCGGTACGGTCTTTGATTTCCACCCCGATAGAATAAACCGTTACCATAAATATAAGCAGCATAAGAACACCCGGTATCAATGTGTTGCATAGATATACAGAGTAGTTCAGCCATGGATTATTTAATGGATGCGTATCAATCACGATCGGTTGAAGAAACCCCATTGCCTGATCTTCCGTGGCGCCTTTTGCATAGAGTGTGGTTCGTGCGGCAGCACCGGCTGTCAGTTCTCCCAACATTTTCATATCCCTGAAAAGCAGGGAGCCTGCAATCAGATAAGAATAATTGGTATAGAAGGAAATTGTGGGTTGCCGTTGGCTTTGCGCTTCGGCGGACAGACCTTTCGGAATGTAGAAGAATCCGTAGATTTTCCCTTCCTGTACGGCAATACGTGCATCACTCACATTGCTGTAATGGGCGACGACACCTGTCTGCGAAAAAGCGTCCAGATTGCGCACGATGTTGCGGGAGGTAGATGAATCATCCATATCTACCACACCTGCCGGAAGATCTTTGGGAAGTCCCGAATCCATTAAAGTAGTGAAAAATACATAGCAGAACAATGGAGCTATCACCATGCAAAAGAGATATAGCGGACGTGATACTAACCTCCGGCACTCTCTTTGCATGACCTGCCACAATGCTATATATTTTTTTTCTCTCTCTTTCATGGTTACTTATCAATGATGACAGACATACCCGGACGAAGATTTTCTATTTTCTCCAGAGGGCTGGCTTTCACTTCGAATGTTTTCAGGTCGAACTGGCCGGTTGTTTTGGTTGCCTTCCAAGCAGCGTAAGTACCTAAATCTTTCAGATAATATACTTTCAGTTTGATGGCTTTATTGTCAAGTGCAGGTACAACAGCTTCAAATTCTGTTCCCATAGTCAGGTTCTTGAGCAAGTCTTCACGTACGTTGAACGTTACCCACATATCGTTGAGTTCGGCGATATTCATAATCGGTGCGCCTGTACCTACCAGTTCGCCTACTTTGGGAAATATCTCCGATACTTCTCCCGAAGCAGGAGCGATCAGATACGTCTCCTTAATATAAGATTCAACTTCGGCAACAGCTCCTTTTGCCCGGTTAACCAGTGCTTCCGCAGCCATTTTGTCCTCACGTTCGGCTCCGTTCTTAGCCATTGTATATTGTGCTTTCGCAGCTTTCTCAGTGGCAATGGCGGCGTCACGCTGTGCAGTAACTTCGTCCAGTTTTTGTGCGGGCATTACTCCTTGTTCATAAAGGTTCTTCACCCTCTTGTATGATTTTTCGGCAATGGTAACTCCTGCCTGTGCTTTTTGCCACATTTCATAAGCAGCCTGTATCTGTTCCTGACGGGCACCCTTGATTGCTTTTTCATTCTGCGCTTGTGCGGCAGCTTCCGCGGCACGCGCCTGTTCCATTTTGGCCACTACGTCCGGCGCTTCCAGGATAGCCAGTGTGTCACCGGCATTTATTTGTTGGCCTTCTTTCACGCGAAATTCCAATATACGTCCCGGAACTTTGCTTGAAACACGATATTCAGTAACTTCAGCCTGTCCTTGGATAATCTCAGGTCCTTTGCGAAGCATGAAAAAACCAACGACTGCAACGATTGCAATAACTCCCAGCAGGGTAAGGAATGCAAGCAGCATATTGCTGTTTTGTGATTTTGTAGTTGTCATATAATATGAGTTATTTAAGAGTTCCTAATGATTTCTTTAGATAGATTTCTGTTAATTTTACGTCTATTTGAGCGTCAATCTTTTCTGATTGGGCAGATAGCCAGGCTGTCTGGGCTTCAAGAACATTGCTGGTGGCAATGACTCCCTCTTTGAAGCCGAGTGTGGCGTAACGGAGATTTTCTTCCGCCTTTTCCATATTCTTGGTAGACATCACCAGCTTTTTACCTGCTTCATTTACTTTGAATGCAGCTTGATTGACTTGCAATTCTATTTTTTCTCTAGCGTCTTGAAGTTGGTATTGTGCGATACGTACTTCTGATTTGGCGGCTCTGGTTTTGTAAATACCTTCTCCCCAATGCCATATAGGTATCTGTACCATGACACCCACATTCCACATTCCTTTGAATTTGTTCTCGAAACTATTGAAGACAGAAGGATTGGTGACCATGTAATTCCCCATTAGTGCAATCGAAGGAAGATGTTCGGCACGGGTTACATTTACTTTTTGCTTGTAAATCTGTGTAGCCAGTTCGAGACTGCGTATCTCCGGACGATTTGCATAAGCGGTAGACATATCGAAATGAGTATCTGTTGTGAGTAACGGAATATCTTCCATATCTTCGTCCGCTAACGTAATGGGAGAGCTAAGATCAATGCCACATAGTTGACATAACAACATTCGGGCAAGGCTTAATCCGTCTTCCACTTTCGTTAGTGTCATTTCCGCTTCATTTACTTTTACCCGTACGGATAAACCGTCCGCTTTGGTTGCTACTCCTTCGGCAATCATCTTTTCCACATCGCTGTCCAGTTGCTGCAGAAGTTTCAGATATCCTTCCGCCAGTTTCTTTTTGTTTACCAGCGAAATAACCTGCCAGTAAGCCTGGTCAGTACTCATAATTACTTCCTGCATACCGCCTTGGTGCTGCTGCTGGGCTAACTCTTCGGCGTACTTTGTTATTTTGTTGTAGGCGCGGATCTTACCACCCATATAGAGAGGTTGGGTCAGTGTGATAGCACCGGCATATACATTTCTTGTATCTGTACGGAGGGCATCTACTAATGAATTTCCTACTTGATCGAGGGCAGGTAAAACGGCGCCGAGTTCTCCGCTTAATGAAGATATTAATGGAGCAAGTTCGGGATGTGCTGTTGCAATCTGTGTAGCAGCCTGTTGTATGGGACCTGCCAGATTAGTCCCTAATCCCGAAAGCGCAGCTTTCTGATCTTTATTTAATAGAGAAAACTCTTTTTGGTTTCTCATATAGGTCCCGGTTGCCGAGAAGTTGGGCAGGTAGTTGGTGAATGCTGCTTTTCTCTCATAGTGGGCCGCATTTATCTTTTCATTGCTAATCAACAAGTCTTTATTGTTGGCAAGGGCTAATGCGCGGCAACTATCCAGGCTTAGTAAAGTTTGCCCTTTTACTATAAAAGTCATACTTAGCAGTATTGTCAGAAGAAATAGCTTTTTCATCGCATCTTGCATATTAATAAGGTGATACTTCTATTTTAATAACCCGCTTCTTATGTAATTTGTTTATTGAAGTAGTCTGTTTTTTTGAACTTGTTATCACAAACAATAATTGCATAAACAACGATGCAAAAGTATATGCTTTCTTTGAAAGCACAAAATGAATTAGCTTTTTTTAATAACGGGCTGTTGTTTGAAATATTTTCCTTCCAACAGCTAATTTGTTATTTGTTTGTTCGTTTGTGTTTCCAGTTTTATATATATTTGCAGAAAATGTTACCTGCAATCAATAATACAACACATCATGAATATTAAATGGCTTATCGGAGCGATAAGTGTGGGATTGTTTATATCCTGCGAAAATGTAAAAGAGGCACAAACTGTCAGTAACAGTTATCCGTCTGTTTTTCCTGATTATACGTTTACGGCTATACCTTATAATATAGCGCCTTTAAATTTCGAAGTGAAGGGTGCACAAGAAATACGTGCCGATTTTGCGGGTGAAGGTGTCAATCTTCTGACAGTCACGGGTAAGCATGAGATTCGTATCCCGAAGAAAAAGTGGAAGGAAATGTTAGACAAACTGAAGGACAAAGATCTGGAAGTCACAGTGTCCGTATGGAATTCGTCTTCTCCTGAAGGGGTACGATATAAACCTTTCACGGTTCGGGTTGCATCGGATGCTATTGACGAATGGATTGCTTATCGGCTGATAGAACCGGGATATGAAGGTTGGAATATGCTGGGTATTTATCAGAGGAATCTCACTTCGTTCGAAGAAAAGGAGATTGCTACTAATCGTGCGGATAAAAGTAAGTGCATGAACTGTCATTCTTTCGCTAATTATTCTCCACAACAAATGATATTTCATGTCAGGGGAGAAGGTGGTGGCACTGCTTTATGGAAAGATGGTGAATTGAGCAAACTACCGTTGGAGACAACCGGTCCCAAGAAAAGCGGAACCTATCCGATGTGGCATCCCAATGGACGATATATCGTGTTTTCTTCCAATCTCACCCGTCAGTCTTTTCTTAGTGAAGGTGAAAAGGCGCTGGAAGTGTATGATCTTCAGTCTGACTTGATTTTATATGACACTCAGACCAAGAAGGTACTGACGGATAAACGCTTTATGGACGAAGCGCATTGGGAGACATTTCCTGCCTGGTCGGCAGATGGGAAATCGCTCTATTATTGTGGCGCTTTACCTAAGAATATGCCAATAGATTACCAAAATTTGCATTATAGCCTTTGCAAAGTCGATTTTGATGAGGCAACCGGAACGTTTGGCGAACGAATTGATACGATATACAATGCGGAGCGCGATGGAGGCAGTGTCTCTTTTCCGCGTTTGTCTCCCGATGGACATTATTTGCTGTACACGAAAGCGGCTTGTGCCACTTTCCCTATTTGGCACAAAGAGGCAGATTTGAAAATGCTGAGACTATCTGACGGTGAGGAACTGGACGTTGAAATTCTGAATAGTGCCGAGACTGAGAGCTATCATTCCTGGTCGTCGAACGGTCGTTGGATTTTGTTTAGTAGCCGTAGGCTAGACGGCCGCTATACAAGGCTTTTCATTGCTTGGATGGATGAAAAGGGAAACATACATAAACCTTTCCTGCTCCCTCAGTCTACTGTTGAACATAATGTGTTACGTACGAAGTCCTATAATATTCCCGAATTTATTAAGGGGGAGGTGACATTGCCACAGAAACAGCTTAATGCTTTATTCTTCCCTCAAAAATAAGATGCTATGAAGAAGATATTTTTATTTCATTTATTACTGGTCTGTCCGGTAATTTTTCTGATTTGGTATATTGTCTTTCCTAATTATCTTTGGTTACTGGAAGGAAACTCTTTTTTCTCTTTCACGCCTGATTTTGCCGGTATACAACTTTCCCTTCCTTCTGATTGGGCGCAATATGTAGGGGCTTATCTCCTACAATTCTTCCGGTTCCGTACAAGTGGAGCTTTGGTGCAAATGTTGTTTGTGCTTATTGTGTTGCTTTCAGCCGATTGTATCATCGCCCGTTTGACGCGCAATAAAGGATTGTTGTGGCTTTCATTCATTCCGGTTATCTGGTTTATGAGCGGGCAGTTTGCTGATGTGCTTTTGGTCCGTTCGATGTGGTGGTGTAGCATTTCTGCTGTGTTAACGTTGCTTGTATGGTTGCTTACGATCCGAAGAAAGGCTCCGGTAGCATGGGGAGAACGTTATTTCTTTTCTTCTCCTTTTTTCACTTACATCGTGCCTTGTTTACTGTTGGGTTTCATCGTTTACCGTGAAGTGACCGATGAAAAGCAGAAGGAAACGGAATTCATTTCTCGCATAGACCACCTTGCTGAGAATAGAAATTGGGATGCCATTTTACAGAATGTGACTCCGGAAATGACGAAAAAGAATTCTTCTTTGTTGCGCTGGACTTTGTTGGCTCTTTCAGAAAAGGGACAGTTGCCGGAACGGATGTTTGCTTATGGAGTGACCGAACCTGCCTGTTTCTTTTATGAACGTGTAGACAAGCAATTCTGTCGTAATTTTAATATGCAGTTCTTCCGTGCTTTGGAACTGGATAACGAATTGCTTCATAATGCTTTCCAGGCAGGAATTCTTTCTCCCTACGGGAACAGTTTTCGTTCTATGAGAGCAATTGTGGACGCTTGTGTCCATCAAGGTCGCAATCGAATGCTTGCCAAGTATGTAGAAGTAATGAAGCATACAAGTTGCCACACGAAACAGGCACAGTTGCTGGGTGAATACTTGGCGTCAGCCGGTGTGGAAGATAAGATTAACAGTGGAAAGAATACGTCTCCGTTTTTTATAGGTGCGCATCCTTTTCTTTCGGATATGGCACGTATGGTAGACCGTTATCCCGAAAACCGGAAAGCTGTGGATTATTTGCTTTGCGGGCTGTTGATATCAAAAGATGTGGATAAGTTCTATAAGGTATTCAGTTTGTTGTACAAGCCTTTTAGCGTCAAGCTTCCCCGTTATTACGAAGAAGCGTTGCTGGTACTGGCAACACAACATCCGGACATATTGCGTCGCTATCCGGTGGGACAGGAGGTAGTGAAGGATTTTAATTCATTTCATGCTTTGTTGAAAGGAGGAACGATGAATCAGAAAATGTTGGAAATCAATTACCGAGATTCATTTTGGTTGTTCTATTACTGTATGAAGGCAGTGAAGAAATCGGCGGAGAACTAAAAAGAGAAAGTTCCTATTCTTACCATGTGTCTTTCTACAAAGAAGACACCTTTTAAAAGAATAGGAACTTTCTTGCTTATATAAAGTTAAAGGGGATCTTTAGATTAAAGAGCACCTACTTCTTTCAAAGCAGCGTTAGTGCCGTGAACAGCTTTAGCGCTAGCAGCAAACTTAGCTTTTTCGTCTTCGTTCAGGTTCAGTTCAACGATCTTTTCGATGCCATTCTTGCCCAGGATAACAGGAACACCGATGCAAAGATCAGATTCGCCGTATTCGCCTTCCAGGAATACTGAACAAGGAACCATTTTCTTTTGGTCGTGCAGGATAGATTCAACGACGAATGCTCCTGCTGCACCCGGTGCATACCATGCAGAAGTACCCAGCAACTTAGTCAGTGTAGCACCACCTACCATAGTAGCGGCAGCAACTTCTTCCAATTTTTCAGCAGAAATGAAGTTAGCTACAGGCATACCTTTATAAGTAGCGAAACGAGTCAAAGGAATCATGGTAGTATCACCGTGACCACCGATAACCATACCTTCTACTTCGTTAGCATTGCAACCGATAGCTTGAGACAAGAAATATTTGAAACGAGAGCTATCTAGTGCACCACCCATGCCGATAACACGGTTCTTCGGCAAGCCTAGAGCTTTCAATGCCAAGTAAGTCATTGTGTCCATTGGGTTAGAGATAACTACAATGATAGCGTTAGGAGAATATTTCAACAGGTTTTCTGCTACCGACTTAACGATACCAGCATTAACACCGATCAGTTCTTCACGAGTCATACCCGGTTTACGAGGAATACCTGAAGTAATCACAACAACGTCAGAGTTAGCAGTCTGAGCATAATCGTTTGTGCAGCCTACCAATGTAGAGTCGAAGCCCAGCAACTGAGCTGTCTGCATCATATCCATTGCTTTACCTTCTGATACGCCTTCTTTAACGTCCAGCATTACTACTTCGTCTGCTACTTCATTAAAAGCAAGTACATTTGCACATGTAGCACCTACGTTACCTGCGCCTACTACGGTTACTTTTGACATAATACTATATATTTAAAAAGTTGATAATTTGTTTTATCTATTTTGCGCGACAAAATTACAACGATAATCCTGATTAAAGAAATTTTTCCGTAATAATTTTAGTTAAAGAAAATACCTCATTCTATGTTACTCTGTTACGAAATGATTACTTTTGCGGCGGTTATCAATTAACACACTGAACTATGAATAAAAAAAGTCTTCTTATTGCAGCCGTGGCTATTCTGGTGATAGCTATTATTGGTATTACTTATTTGTTATTTACTGAGAAACAAGCTAACCGGGAGTTGGTACAGGAATTTCAGTTGGATAAAGAAGATCTGGAAAATGAATACACCCGTTTTGCCCAACAATATGATGAGTTGAAGATGACGATCTCCAATGATTCTCTAGCTCAATTGCTGGATCAGGAACAGTTAAAGACTCAACGACTGCTCGAAGAACTTCGTACTGTGAAAAGTACAAATGCAACGGAAATTCGCCGTTTGAAAAAAGAATTGGCTACTTTGCGTAAGGTTATGATTGGTTATATTAACCAGATTGACTCTTTGAATAAATTGACGGAACAGCAGAAACTGGTTATTGCTGATGTAACTAAGAAATATAACCAGGCTTCTCAACAAATCAGTAATCTTTCTGAAGAAAAGAAGAACTTGAATAAGAAAGTGACATTGGCTGCTCAGCTCGACGCTACCAATATTCGTATAGAGCCACGTAACAAGCGCGGCAAAGTGGCGAAGAAGGTGAAGGATGTGGTGAAACTGGCTATCAGCTTTACTGTCGTGAAGAATATTACAGCCGAAAATGGCGAACGTACTATTTATATACGTATCACAAAGCCGGATAATGATGTACTGACCAAGAGCGCATCCAATACTTTCCCTTATGAAAACCGTACATTGGTTTATTCTATCAAGAAGTATATTGAATATAATGGCGAAGAACAGAATATCAATGTATTCTGGGATGTAGAAGAATTCTTATATGCCGGAAATTATCGGGTCGACATCTTCGAAGGTGGTAATTTGATAGGCTCGCAGACATTTACGCTAAACTGATAGGCTTATAAATACACTTGGTAAAACGGGTCTTTTTATTATATTTTATTTGTTTTGAGAAGTAAAGTCTGGGTGGGAAGGAAAAATGATATTGACTGACGTTGCCGAAAGGTGGGAAGATCCTTGTTTTTTGTGGGATGATAACGGAGAAGCCTATTTAGGGTGTAGCTAGTGGGGAGGATTGGCCTATGAACGGAATCGATATGGGTATGAACGGTATCAGTAAGCCTGTGCAAACCTGGACAAAATCGGACATAAACAAGACATCTGATCGAGTGTTACTCCAAACGGATGATGATTTTTCAACGGAAAAACCGGGATATCAGTGGAAATTCAATCATAACCCGGATTGCAATTTATATGATAGAACAGGATTGCCAGCTGCTCCTTTCAGGACAGACTGTTGGTAATTGCCCTTGCTTTATTGGTGGATATGATATGGTTTTGAATCAAACAATTTTTTATGCGACTATAGAATGAACTCCGTCTACCATACCGTCTGCCACCTGTAACAAAATCGATTCAGTTTGTTTGGTGTCAGATAGCTATGATGTTTCAGATACTTGTTTCAGATCGATTGCAGATACTTTATCTGCAACACCACGTAGGCAATGAAATATTTTCGTGTAGGATATGAAATTCATTCTTTATGGATGAGAGGGCGTTTCTAAACGTTGAAACTCCGGTTCCAAGGCTGGAAACTGAAGTTTCTCCATAAGGAAACTAGAGTTTCTGCGTATGGAAACTAGAGTTTCTAAGCGTTGAAACTGAAGTTTCTAACTATGGAAACACCAAGAAACTTATGGCTCTGATCTTCTTAGTGAGTAAGAATAACTTTCCGAATCGGATAGATATTTCGGCAAAGAACAGCCATGTATCAATTCTAAATGATGCGAAACGGGAATACCCCTGTAATCTGTTTCTTATCGTCTGCCGTCTGCCCCCCACATCATTTTACTGCGAAGCGTGTCAAAGAAAATATGATTAAAGCGTTTTACTACTTTGACACTGTAATCTGCCCGGCGGATAGTGAGTTGGGTGGTTTCTTTGCACGTTTCACTTCGGCCGTCAATGGCAACGAGGAAGTTATGGCTGCGGCTTTCCACGTCCAATGTGATTTCCCAATCGTCTCGGATAACGATAGGACGGACGTTGAGGCTATGCGGAGCTACGGGAGTAATAACGACGGTGTTGGAATGGGGCACCATGATAGGACCGCCTACACTTAACGAATAGGCGGTGGAACCGGTGGGCGTGGCAATCACCAGCCCATCAGCCTGATAAGTGTTCAGGTATGCGCCGTTGATGGCTGTCCGGATACTAATCATAGAAGAACTGTCCCGTTTGAGAACGGCAATTTCGTTGAGGGCATAAGGGGCATCTTGCAAATGCTTGTCGTCACAGATGAGTTGAAGTACGCTTCGTTCTTCCACGCTATATCTTCCGGATTGAATTTCATCGAAGGTTTCTTCCATTTCTTCTGGAGAAATGTCTGCCAGAAATCCCAGACGTCCGGTATTAATTCCTAGAATGGGAATCCCTTTCTTTCCTACGCGGCGGGCGGCTTTCAGAAACGTTCCGTCGCCTCCGATACTGATTACCATATCGGCGGTAAAATTATCCCCGTCGAACAGATAGTCGGCATGAACATCCATTTTTAACTCTGCGGTCAGGAATTGATAAAAGTCCCTGCACATACATACTTCCGCTTTTTGTCTTCTCAACAGTTGGAATAGCCTGAGGGCATGCGAAGACTTCTTAGCTTGATAAGTATTTCCGAAAATGGCAAATTTCATAAGCGACATCATTAGTTATGGTTGCAAATTTGGCACTTTTTTCTGAGATAGCCAATCAGTTTGCGAATATTCGGTTTGGCGATATAGTAAAAGTGCCCGTAACTTCAACGGTGCTTTCACAAAATGTAATGATTTGCATAGTATTACAAATATGCGTCGGGTGGAAGGAAAGTACACAAAAGTATGCTTATTCTGTGTTTTCTTGTGGTTTTCTACTTTAAATAACCAAAAAAGAACCTATAATGCGTTTCGTATTATTAGGCAACTAATAATAATATTTGTATTTTTGCGCCAAATATTACGTAGAACTATGACTAAATTAAGTGTAAACATAAACAAGATTGCTACGCTGAGAAATGCTCGCGGAGGGAATGTACCCGATGTAGTAAAGGTGGCGCTTGATTGTGAGTCTTTTGGCGCAGACGGCATCACTGTTCATCCCCGTCCTGACGAACGTCACATTCGTCGTTCGGATGTATATGATTTGCGTCCCCTGTTGCGGACTGAATTCAATATCGAAGGGTATCCGTCACCGGAATTTATAGATCTTGTGCTGAAGGTAAAGCCACATCAGGTCACATTGGTTCCCGATGATCCTTCACAGATCACTTCTAACTCCGGTTGGGACACGAAAGCTAATCTGGAATTTCTGACTGAAGTCCTCGACCAGTTCAACAGTGCAGGTATCCGCACTTCCGTTTTTGTAGCTGCTGATCCCGAAATGGTGGAATATGCGGCAAAAGCCGGAGCCGACCGCGTTGAACTTTATACCGAACCCTATGCGACGGATTTCCCGAAGAATCCGGAAGCAGCCATTGCCCCTTTTATCGAAGCGGCCAAAACTGCCCGTAAACTGGGTATCGGCCTGAATGCCGGACACGACCTGAGTCTTGTAAATTTAAACTATTTCTATAAAAACATTCCCTGGGTGGATGAAGTCTCTATCGGTCACGCATTGATTAGCGATGCACTGTACTTGGGACTGGAACGTACTATCCAGGAATATAAAAACTGTCTACGCTGATGAATGCAATGATCTTGTTAGCCCAAGGGGCTATGAATATGGCTGACTCGCTGGCTACCGCCAACCCCGTACTGACGGAGGTAAACGCTCCCGAAATGAATATGCTTGATATGGCTATCAAGGGTGGTTGGATTATGATTGTGCTGGGTGTGTTGTCCGTAGTCTGCTTTTACATCTTGTTCGAACGTAATTATATGATTCGCAAGGCGGGAAAAGAAGACCCGATGTTTATGGAACGTATCAAAGACTATATTCATAGTGGTGAGATCAAAGCAGCCATTAACTATTGCCGGACGATGAACACTCCTTCGGCCCGTATGATTGAGAAAGGTATCAGCCGTCTGGGACGTCCGATCAACGATGTACAGGCCGCTATTGAAAATGTGGGTAACATTGAAGTTGCGAAACTGGAAAAAGGGCTGACCGTAATGGCGACCATTTCCGGCGGTGCCCCGATGCTCGGATTCCTCGGTACGGTGACAGGTATGGTGCGCGCATTCTACGAAATGGCGAACGCCGGAAGCGGAAATATTGATATTACATTACTTTCCGGCGGTATCTACGAAGCAATGATTACTACTGTCGGCGGTCTGATTGTCGGTATTATTGCCATGTTTGCCTACAACTATCTGGTGATGCTGGTAGACCGCGTGGTAAACAAGATGGAATCTCGTACCATGGAATTTATGGACTTGCTGAACGAACCGGCTCAGAAGTGATTCGTATTCCCCGAACTTATAACTTTATAATAACTCATAAACGTGGGATTAAAAAGAAGAAATAGAGTATCGCCCAATTTCAGCATGGCTTCCATGACGGATGTCATTTTCCTGTTGCTGATATTCTTTATGATAACCTCTACGGTGGTATCGCCCAATGCCATAAAGGTGTTGTTGCCGCAAGGCAAGCAGCAGACCTCGGCCAAACCGCTGACGAGAGTCATCATTGATAAAGACCTGAACTTCTATGCCGCTTTCGGTAATGAGAAGGAGAAGCTGTACACCTTGAACGAACTGACTCCCTTCTTGCAGAGCTGTGCGGAAAAGGAGCCTGAAATGTATGTGGCGTTGTATGCGGATGAATCAGTGCCTTATCGTGAAATAGTGCGGGTGCTGAACATTGCGAATGAGAATCATTTTAAGATGGTGCTGGCTACACGCCCGCCGGAAAATAAATAAGAAGAACGATGGACAGAAGAAAAAAGGGTGAATACGTAGGAGCGTTGGGTGCATTGTTGGTGCACGTGGCAGTGATTGCTCTTTTGATTCTGGTGAGCTTTACTGTTCCTCAACCGGATGAGGACGCAGGCGGAATCCCTGTAATGATGGGGAATGTGGATGCTGCGCGTGGTTTTGACGACCCATCGTTGGTCGATGTCGATGTGTTGGACGAAGAGGCTCCGGCTCCTGCTCAGACCCAGCCGGAACTCCCTTCGGAACAGGATTTGTTGACGCAGACCGAAGAAGAAACCGTCACTCTGAAACCGAAGACGGAGGAGCCCAAGAAGGAAACGGTAAAACCGAAAGAAGTAGTGAAACCGAAAAAGCCTGTGAAGAAGCCGGAGAAGACCGAGGCCGAGAAAGCGGCGGAAGCGAAACGCCTGGCTGAAGCGAAAGCGGAACGTGAACGTAAAGCTGCCGAAGAGGCCGCGAGAAAAAAAGTGGCCGGTGCTTTCGGCAAAGGTTCACAAATGACAGGGAACAAGGGGACATCAGCCGGTGGCACGGGAACGGAAGGCAGTAAGGAAGGTAATTCTTCCACCGGAGCAAAGACCGGAACGGGCGGTTACGGAACTTTTGACCTTGGCGGACGTTCTTTAGGTACGGGCAGTTTGCCCAAGCCTGCTTACAATGTGCAGGAAGAAGGACGTGTGGTGGTGAACATTACCGTGAATCCTGCAGGACAGGTTGTTGCAACCAGCATTAACCCTCAAACGAATACTGTAAACTCTGCTTTGCGGAAAGCCGCCGAAGATGCGGCCAGGAAAGCTCGTTTCAATACAGTAGACGGAGTGACCAACCAGACAGGGACAATCACTTATTATTTTAACTTGAGATAGTATCATTAACCAAAAATATAGGATTATGGGAACTGTATACGCTTTTTTTGCAGACGGGTTTGAAGAAATTGAAGCCTTTACTGCTATTGACACGCTAAGACGTGGCGGACTGAATGTGGAAATCGTATCCGTTACACCGGATGAAATTGTAGTAGGTGCACATGATGTATCTGTTCTTTGTGACATCAACTTCGATAATTGTGATTTCTTTGATGCCGAACTTCTGTTGTTGCCCGGAGGAATGCCGGGAGCAGCTACGCTTGATAAACATGAAGGATTGCGTAGATTGATTCTCGATTTCGCCGCCAAAAACAAACCGATTGCTGCTATTTGTGCTGCTCCGATGGTACTGGGCAAGCTGGGGCTGCTGAAAGGGAAGAAGGCGACTTGCTATCCTAGCTTCGAGCAATATCTGGAAGGTGCCGAATGTATCGATGCTCCGGTTGTTCGTGACGGAAATATCATTACGGGTATGGGACCGGGCGCTGCCATGGAATTTGCTTTGACTATCGTGGACTTGTTGGTAGGTAAAGAAAAAGTAGACGAGCTGGTAGAGGCGATGTGCGTTAAACGCTAAGTTGTCCATGAAGAAATATGTAATCATTGTTGCCGGTGGAAAGGGCTTGCGTATGGGGAGCGACCTCCCCAAACAGTTTCTTCCTGTCGGCGGTAAACCTGTATTGATGCATACACTGGAAGTTTTCCGGAAGTATGATGCGGCAATTCAACTTATTTTAGTCCTTCCACGGGAGCAGCAGAACTTTTGGAAGCAGCTCTGTCGGGAACACGATTTCGATGTGGAACATCGGGTGGTAGACGGAGGAGAAACTCGCTTCCATTCGGTGAAGAACGGTTTGGCATTGGTGCAGGCTCCCGGGCTGGTGGGAGTGCACGACGGTGTCCGTCCGTTTGTCTCGGTAGAAGTGATCCGTCGTTGTTATGATTTGGCGGAACAGCACAAAGCGGTGATTCCGGTTGTTGATGTAGTTGAAACGCTGCGCCATTTAACGGAAGTCGGAAGCGAGACTGTGAGCCGCAATGATTATAAATTGGTGCAGACGCCGCAAGTCTTTGACGTCGAACTGTTGAAGCAGGCTTATGAGCAGGAATTTACTCCGTTCTTTACTGATGACGCCTCGGTTGTGGAAGCAATGGGTGTACCCGTGCATCTTGCAGCAGGTAACCGTGAAAATATAAAAATAACGACTCCTTTCGACCTGAAAGTCGGGAGTGCTCTTTTGTAAATGTTTGATTTAGTCACACGCGACATAAAATTTATCTCCGGTGTAGGTCCTCAGAAGGCGGCTGTATTAAATAAGGAGTTAGGAATCTACTCCTTGCATGATTTGATTTACTATTTCCCCTACAAATACGTCGACCGGAGCCGCATCTATTACATTCACGAGATAGATGGCAATATGCCGTATATCCAACTGAAAGGTGAAATCCTTGGTTTCGAAACGATCGGTGAAGGCCGGCAGCGTCGTCTCACAGCTCATTTCTCGGATGGTACGGGAGTCGTGGACTTGGTGTGGTTTCAGGGAATAAAATACATCCTCGGCAAATACAAACTTCACGAAGAATATATCATCTTCGGCAAGCCGACCGTATTCAACGGGCGCATCAATCTAGCTCATCCCGATGTAGACAAGACGGATGACTTGAAACTCTCCTCCGTGGGACTTCAACCTTATTATAATACAACGGAGAAAATGAAGCGCAGCTTCCTCAACTCTCACGCGATTGAGAAGATGATGGCAACTGTCATTCTGCAGATACAGGAGCCTCTGCCTGAGACTCTCTCTCCCAAACTGTTGTCGGAACATCACTTGATGCCTTTGACGGAGGCTCTGCGGAATATCCATTTCCCGACTAATCCCGATTTATTACGCCGGGCGCAATATAGGCTTAAATTCGAGGAACTCTTCTACGTACAGTTGAACATCTTGCGCTATGCCAAAGACAGGCAAAGAAGGTATCGCGGCTATATCTTTGAAAAAGTGGGCGACGTATTCAACACGTTTTATACAAAGAACCTTCCTTTCCAACTGACAGGCGCACAGAAACGAGTGCTGAAAGAAATTCGGAATGACGTGGGTAGCGGCCGGCAGATGAACCGTCTTTTGCAGGGAGATGTAGGTAGCGGGAAAACTTTAGTCGCCTTGATGAGTATGCTGCTGGCGTTGGATAACGGCTACCAGGCCTGCATGATGGCGCCTACGGAAATATTAGCGAACCAGCATTACGAAACGATTAAGGAGTTACTGTTCGGTATGGATATCCGCGTGGAACTGCTGACGGGCTCTATCAAAGGAAAAAGGAGGGAAGCCATCCTCACCGGTTTGCTGACAGGAGATGTGAAAATACTGATCGGGACCCATGCGGTTATTGAGGATACCGTTAATTTTTCTTCTCTCGGTTTTGTGGTTATTGACGAACAACACCGCTTTGGCGTGGCGCAACGTGCCCGCCTTTGGAGTAAGAATATTCAACCGCCGCACGTGCTCGTCATGACCGCCACTCCTATTCCCCGGACGTTGGCGATGACTTTATACGGTGACTTGGATGTGTCCGTCATCGACGAACTGCCTCCGGGACGGAAACCGATTGCTACTGTTCACCAGTTCGACAACCGCCGGGAAAGCCTGTATCGCTCTGTACGCAAGCAGATTGAGGAAGGACGGCAGGTTTATATTGTCTATCCTTTAATAAAGGAAAGTGAGAAAATAGACTTGAAGAACCTCGAAGAAGGCTATCAGCATATCCTGGAAGAATTTCCCGAATGTACTGTATGTAAAGTGCACGGCAAAATGAAGGCTGCCGAAAAGGATGAACAAATGCAACTTTTCATTTCAGGCAAAGCGCAAATAATGGTTGCCACTACAGTGATCGAAGTCGGCGTGAACGTACCGAATGCTTCGGTGATGATTATAGAGAATGCCGAACGTTTCGGACTTTCGCAACTGCATCAGTTGCGCGGTCGGGTAGGGCGTGGCGCCGACCAGTCTTATTGTATTCTGGTGACAAATTATAAACTGACCGAAGATACTCGTAAGCGACTGGAGATAATGGTACGCACAAATGACGGCTTTGAAATAGCGGAAGCTGATTTGAAGTTGCGCGGTCCCGGTGACTTGGAAGGGACGCAGCAGAGTGGTGTCGCCTTCGATTTGAAAATTGCGGATATTGCCCGTGACGGACAATTGCTGCAATACGTCCGTGCGATAGCCGAAGATATTGTAGAGCATGATCCCGGTGCACAGAGTCCGGAGAATGAAATACTGTGGCGGCAACTCAAATCCTTGCGGAAAACGAATGTTAACTGGGCTGCCATTAGTTGAAAAACGGTTAAACATACAGTTTATTTGCGGGAATGTGTTGCAAAACATATTTTGCTTCTATTCTCCCTATTCATAGGGATTTAACGCCTGAATGTTTGTCTTATTTCCGGCTAATCATCTGAAAAATAGTTAATAACTCTCTTGTTGTTTCATCGAAAAATGCTATCTTTGGAGGAATTTTTTTAGTAAATGTATCGTTTAACCATTAGAAAAGTCGTATATCATGCTTGAAAAAACGCTGGTCATTTTAAAGCCTTGTACCCTCCAACGGGGATTGGTTGGTGAGATTACTCATCGTTTTGAACGCAAAGGACTGCGGTTGGCCGGCATGAAGATGATGCAACTGACTGATGAATTATTGAGCGAACATTATGCCCACTTGAGCAGCAAGCCTTTCTTTCAAAGAGTGAAAGATTCCATGATGACAGCTCCTGTCATTGTTTGTTGTTTCGAAGGTGTGGATGCTATTCAAACTGTCCGTACGTTGGCGGGTCCGACAAATGGACGTCTGGCTGCCCCGGGAACTATTCGTGGGGATTACAGTATGAGCTTTCAGGAAAATATAGTTCATGCTTCTGATTCTCCAGAGACCGCAGCTATCGAGTTAACGAGATTTTTTAAACCGGAAGAAATATTCGATTACAAACAGGCGACATTTGACTACCTGTATGCAAATGACGAATATTAATTGAATTGACAAAGAACGAATGAATTTCAATTGTATTATTAAAACAGGATTGGTAGCTGTTGCGGCTATGGTTAGTTTGAGCTCTTTCTCACAAGACCTGATTGCTCGTCAAGCACCGATAGACAAGAAATTAAAAACAGTAGACTCTTTGGCATTGCAAAAGCAAATCCGTGCCGAACAATCGGAATATCCCGCCCTAAGTCTCTATCCAAACTGGAACAACCAGTATGTACACGCTTACGGAAACGCTATTATCCCTGATACTTACACGATCGACCTGACAGGTTTCCACATGCCGACTCCCAGCACGAAAATCACTTCGCCTTTCGGTCCCCGTTGGAGAAGAATGCACAACGGTCTGGACTTGAAAGTAAATATCGGTGATACTATTGTAGCAGCTTTCGACGGTAAAGTGCGTATTGTGAAATATGAGCGCAGAGGATATGGTAAGTATGTCGTTATCCGTCATGATAATGGATTGGAAACTGTATACGGACACTTGTCCAAACAACTGGTTGAAGAAAATCAGCTGGTCAAGGCCGGTGAAGTAATCGGATTAGGTGGTAATACCGGACGCTCAACCGGTTCTCATCTTCATTTTGAAACCCGTTTCCTCGGAATCGCAATCAATCCTATTTATATGTTCGACTTTCCGAAACAAGATATCGTAGCCGATACCTATACGTTCAGGAGGACTCAAGGTTCGAAACGTGCCGGTTCTCATGACACGCAAGTGGCTGACGGTACAATCCGCTATCATAAAGTTAAGAGTGGTGATACTTTGTCGCGTATTGCCAAGTTGCGTGGTGTATCAGTCAGTACACTTTGTAAGTTGAATCGTATCAAACCGACTACAACTTTGCGCATCGGACAAGTTTTGCGCTGTTCATAAACAGCATTGCTTATAAAACAGTAATACAACAATACCTTTAGAAGAGGGCACTTTAATATAATTTAGAGTGCCCTCTTTCTGTTTTCACTTAATTATTGTTACCTTTGCGCACTATTTGGAAGAAAATGAAAGATACCAAGCAACAATTTGAACATGTCATCGCTATTTGCCGTGACTTATATTCCAAGAAGCTGCACGATTACGGGCCTGCATGGCGTATTCTGCGTCCGGCTTCGGTGACTGACCAGATTTTTATCAAAGCCAACCGGATTCGTAGTATTGAAACAAAAGGTGTAACTTTGGTTGACGAGGGAATTCGTTCCGAGTTTATTGCGATTGTCAATTACGGTATTATAGGGCTTATTCAGTTGGAACTGGGGTATGCCGAGTCTGCCGACATCAGCATTGAAGAAGCGTTGGCTTTGTATGATAAATATGTCAAAGAGGCTCTGGAACTGATGCTTGCCAAGAACCACGACTATGACGAGGCATGGCGCAGTATGCGTATCAGCTCTTACACAGACTTGATTTTAATGAAAATATACCGTACCAAGCAGATCGAAAGTCTGTCTGGCAACACGTTGGTGTCCGAAGGAATCGACGCCAATTACATGGATATGATTAATTACTCTGTATTCGGATTGATTAAGATAGAATTTGAAGGTTAAGAATTTACATATCATTCAGGAGGTAATAGCGAATATCAGTCGCTTTATTTTGGCGGCTGCATTTATCTTTTCCGGATTTGTAAAGGCAGTAGATCCACTGGGATTCCAGTACAAGATACAGGACTATCTGGCTGCATTCGGAATGGCTTCCTGGTTTCCTTCATTCTTCCCGTTATTGGGAGGTATCGCATTATCTGCCATAGAGTTTTCAATCGGTATCTTTTTGTTCTTTGGTGTCCGGAGAACAGTGGCTTCCACGTTGGCGTTAATGTTGATGAGTTTTATGACACCGTTGACATTGTATCTGGCAATCTTCAATCCGGTGTCCGACTGCGGGTGTTTTGGAGATGCTTGGGTGCTGACTAATTGGGAGACATTTATCAAGAACGTACTCTTGTTGCTTGCTGCAATCGGAGCGTTCAAAGGCAGGAAGATGCTGGTCCGCTTTATCAGTCAAAAAATGGAATGGCTTGTTTCTCTGTACACGCTGTTTTTTGTGTTTACGTTGTCGTTCTATTGTCTTGACCGTTTGCCGGTATTGGACTTCCGTCCCTACAAGGTAGGAAAGAATATACTGGAAGGAATGACGATGCCGGAAGGAGCGAAACCGAGTGTATATGAAAGTGTCTTTATTTTGGAGAAGAACGGAGAAAAGAAAGAATTTACACTGGAGAATTATCCGGATAGCACATGGACATTTGTTGATACACGCACTGTACTCAAAGAAAAAGGATACGAGCCGGCTATTCATGATTTCTCTATGATAGAACTGAATACGGGAGAGGACATCACGGAAGATGTACTGACTGATATGGGGTACACATTCCTGTTGGTCGCCCACCGGATTGAAGAAGCGGATGACAGTAATATAGACTTGATTAATGAAGTCTATGATTACTCGGTGGAGCATGGCTATAAGTTTTATTGCCTCACTTCTTCACCGGAGGAGCAGATAGAACTGTGGAAGGATAAGACCGGGGCGGAATACCCTTTCTGCCAAATGGATGATATTACACTGAAGACGATGATTCGCTCTAATCCGGGATTGATGCTGATTAAGAATGGGACTATTCTGAACAAATGGAGTGACGAGGATATCCCGGATGAATACGTACTGACCGACAAACTGGAGAATCTGCCGTTAGGACAACAGAAGGTCGGTAATGATGTGCATACGGTTGGCTTTGTGTTCTTGTGGTTCGTTATTCCATTACTGCTGGTGCTTGGAGTAGATGTGTTGGTCGTTCGTCGTAGGGAAAGGAGAAATGCCAGAAAAGCTGCGGAAGCTAAGAAGCAAAAGAGTGAAGTGCAAAACATCGTTCCGAAGGTTGGTGAAGAACAAAAAGAAGAGGAGCCGGTTACTGATGGCAGTGATGATTGATAAATTGATACTATCTTCATCTTCCGGAAGGAGGAGAGTGGAGATACTACCGAGACTGATTGTCCGGCTTTGATATAAAGAATGGAAATGGATTTATTAACCCTTTAAATAAAAAACAAAATGAGAAAGAACATTGTTGCAGGAAACTGGAAAATGAACAAAACCCTTCAAGAGGGTATCGCTTTGGCAAAAGAACTGAACGAAGCATTGGCTAATGAAAAGCCTAACTGTGATGTAATCATCTGTACTCCGTTTATCCACCTGGCTTCTGTTACTCCGTTGGTAGACGCTGCCAAGATTGGTGTAGGCGCTGAAAACTGTGCAGATAAAGCATCTGGTGCTTATACAGGTGAAGTTTCTGCTGAGATGGTCGCTTCTACAGGTGCAAAATATGTAATCCTGGGTCACTCTGAACGCCGTGCTTACTATGGCGAAACAGTAGCTATCCTCGAAGAAAAAGTAAAATTGGCTTTGGCTAACGGTCTGACTCCGATTTTCTGTATCGGTGAAGTATTGGAAGAACGCGAAGCTAACAAGCAGAACGAAGTAGTAGCTGCTCAAATGGAATCTGTATTCTCTTTGTCTGCTGAAGACTTCTCTAAGATTATCTTGGCTTACGAACCTGTTTGGGCAATCGGTACAGGAAAAACTGCTACTCCGGAACAAGCACAGGAAATCCATGCTTTCATCCGTTCAATCGTAGCTAATAAATATGGTAAGGAAATCGCTGACAACACTTCTATCCTTTATGGTGGTAGCTGCAAGCCTTCCAACGCTAAAGAACTGTTCTCTAACCCTGACGTAGATGGTGGTCTGATTGGTGGTGCCGCTCTTAAAGTATCTGATTTCAAGGGAATCATTGATGCTTTCAACGCGTAATTAAAACTTATTTCGGGCACGGGCGAATTATATAGTCCGTGCCTAAATACAATTATCAAATGAAGAAACTAGCTTTACTTATCTTGCTGTTTGTTTTGGCTGGCGCCAGTGCACAGGCACAGAACATTGTGAAAAGCCTCGAACGTAACGTTCCGGGACAAGGAAAGGTGACCATTCACCAAGATCCCCGCATTGAAGCGATGATTGGTATGGAACGTCTTGCAACCGGTGAACAGAAAGTCATGAAGGGTTCCGGCTTCCGGATACAGGCGTATGCCGGTAACAATACTCGTCAAGCAAAGAATGATGCTTATCGTGTGTCATCACAGGTAAAAGTGTATTTCCCGGAGCTGGCAGTGTATACGTCGTTCAATCCGCCCCGTTGGCTTTGTCGTGTGGGTGATTTCCGGAGTATAGAAGAAGCTGACGCGATGATGCGCAAAATGAAAGCTACTGGTGTGTTTAAAGAAGTTTCTATTGTAAAAGACGAGGTTAATATTCCTTTATAAATCTATCATGTTAGGAAAAGAAGAAATTGTCTCTCCAAATCTGGAGGAGTTGAAAAGTCATTATCACAGTATTATTACCTTGTTGGGCGAAGACGCCGAACGGGAAGGTTTGTTGAAAACTCCGGAACGGGTGGCTAAAGCAATGTTGAGTTTGACAAAAGGTTATCACATGGACCCTCACGAGGTGCTCCGTTCTGCTAAATTTCAGGAAGAATACAGTCAAATGGTGATTGTGAAGGACATTGATTTCTTCTCTCTTTGCGAGCATCACATGCTGCCGTTCTACGGAAAGGCACACGTGGCTTATATTCCCAACGGCTACATCACCGGGCTGAGTAAGATTGCTCGTGTAGTCGATATCTTTTCTCACCGCTTGCAAGTGCAGGAACGTATGACGTTGCAAATCAAGGAATGCATCCAGGAAACATTAAACCCGCTGGGGGTAATGGTGGTAGTGGAGGCTAAACATATGTGTATGCAAATGCGTGGTGTGGAAAAACAAAACTCAATTACTACTACTTCTGACTTCACAGGGGCTTTCAACCAGGCAAAGACGCGTGAAGAATTTATGAATCTTATCCAACACGGAACAACATTATAGGGGAAGTTGCCGTGAAATGGATAAAGTTATGCTCCGGCATCAATGAGAAAAGGTATTTGGTTTTGATAAAGGAGATGCTTCCTGTCGGAGGCTACCGCACATATGGCGACGAAAATAATTTATCGCAATACGACTCTGTCTCCCAAACGTTTTGCCATAATACTTTGTATCCCTCTCAAGTCATTATAACGTATCATTAACGCATTACATTTTTCTTCGTCATGTGCAAGAGCCGGATCCTGCAAGGCATAAAGCATGTGTTTTAATTCTTCCGTGACAATAGCATATTTGAAATTAATCATCAACATCGGAACCAGTTCGTAGAGCCGTTCTTCATCTGTCACAATCTTCTGGGACTTGGAGTGGTATTTGCTAAGTTGATAGCGGACATTAATCAGGTCTACGCTCAATTTGCTGATGACAGGATCGGGATGTGCCAGAAAATATCGTTCCGCTACGAATCCGACATTATGTATATGTGCGGCAGCCTCCGACAGGATTTGCCGGTGCAACGGGTTGTGGAAAGCCAGATCGTCTTCCTTTAAATCGTTGATAACATATTCAATTACGGTTACCGGAACTTCATTCCCTTCCTCATCTGTTAGGTTACACATAATCTTTTCTCCGTAACGGACCACGGCTTGTAAAATCAACCGTTCAAATTTATAGAACTCCTGTCCCTCTTTACCTTCCTGTGGGATGAAAGAAGCGTAATTGTCTTCTTGCAGGGCAGGTGGAACGTTCAGATAGTTACCGTCGCCATCTACTTCGGGAGCTAGCATGACATCTTCAGGAGGCATAGGTATGCCGTTGTCGGAAGAGGGAGATGCAGTTGCACCGCCTTGTGTCATGTTAGCCGTTCTTTCAGCGATACGGCGGTCACGTTCTGTTTGTTCAGCTCGTTTCTCCGCTTGCGTTTCCCGTCTTTTGGCTACTTCCGATACCAGTAATTTATCTTCTATGTGCAGCAGCTGCGCACATTCTTTGATATAGACGTCGCGTACAATCGCTTCCGGTATGACGGAGATGCTTTGCACCAGATTGCCGATAAGCTCTGCACGTTTGATCGGGTCTTTTCCTGCATCTTCCAGTAATAAGTTGGTTTTAAAACGGATAAAGTCAGTTTCATGTTCTGCAATGAAGGCTTGAAACTCCGTGGAGTTATGTTTGCGGGCAAAAGAGTCCGGGTCGTCACCGTCGGGAAGAAGGCAGACTTTGATGTTCATTCCTTCTTCAAGGAGCATATCAATGCCGCGGATAGAAGCCTTGATACCTGCTGCGTCACCGTCGTAAAGTACGGTCATGTTGTTGGTGAAACGGTGAATCATGCGGATTTGTCCCGGTGTAAGAGCAGTTCCTGAAGAAGCGACCACATTCTCTATGCCGGACTGATGCATGGAAATGACATCTGTATATCCTTCCACAAGAAAACAACGGTCTTGTTTCACAATCGCCTGTTTGGCAAAATAAATGCCGTATAATTCGTTACTTTTATGATAGATTTCCGATTCGGGAGAGTTGACGTACTTAACTTTTACGCCTTTTGTGGCACTGGCAAGCACACGTCCACCGAAGGCAACTACTTTGCCGGAGAGAGTGTGGACAGGGAAAATGACACGTCCCCAGAAACGGTCCCGCAAACGGTGGTCGTCGGTTTCGTAGCAGAGTCCGGTTTTTACCAGATATTCTTTCTTATATCCTTTTTGTAGCGCTTCCTTGGCAAGTGCATCGTGGCTCTCGGTACAATATCCCAACTGGAATTTCTCGATGATATCATCCCGGAAACCGCGGTTGCGAAAGTAAGCCATACCGATACTGCGACCGTCTACGTGGTTCTTCAGTATATTCTGAAAATAGTCGCGGGCGAAGTTATTGACAATGAACAGACTCTCGCGCTCACTTTGCACCAGCTTCTCTTCATCGCTCAACTCTCTTTCTTTAATTTCGATATTATACTTCTTGGCAAGGTATCTCAGTGCCTCCGGATAAGACATCTGTTCGTGCGCCATGATAAAGTGCACGGCGTTGCCCCCTTGTCCGCAGGCGAAACATTTGCAGAGTCCTTTAGCGGGTGAAACATAAAAGGAAGGAGTTTTGTCACTGTGGAACGGGCACAAACCAACATAATTGACACCGCGCTTGCGCAGGGTGACAAAATCTGAAACGACATCCATAATCTGTGCCGCATCCAATATCCGGTCTATGGTAGCTTGATCTATCATTCTTTCTTTTCTCCTGTGAATCCGTTTTTGCGGATACAAAGGTACACATAAAAAAATCCCCTGCAAAGAACTTTTTTGCAGGGGACCGTTAAATCTTACCTATATCGGCCGGGGATTATTTAATCTTTTCCCGGATCTTCGTCAGATACTTTTTCATGCCTTCCGCATCTTTATTCTCAATGATTTCGAGAAGGTTCTTCAGCTCTGTCCGGATATTGGTTACTTGGCCCGGAGTGCGCGGGTTGAACAGGATTTCCTGAAGCAGGTAGTCGTCTTCGCTGAGCAGTCCTTTGGCAATGGCCATGTGTTTTTTGAAAGTAGTTCCCGGTGCTTCCTGATGTTTCATAACCGCCGCGAATACGAAAGTCGAAACGAACGGGATAGACAGGGAGTAGGCTACCGTTTCATCGTGTTCATCGAAAGTATATTCGAAGATGTTCAGTCGCAATGTCTGATACAGGTCTTTGAAGAATATCTTTCCGAGGTGGTCTCCTTCACTGATGATAATGGCATTTTCGCTGCTTAGGTTGCTAAGGCTGGCGAAAGTCGGGCCAAACATCGGGTGACTGGATACATATCGGAAGCCGCTTTCTTCGTAGAACTTCTTCAGTCCTGTTTTTACAGAGGCAATATCACTAATGATGCAGTCTTTAGGCAGTACGGGCAGCACTTTGCGAAAAGCGTCCAACGTATACTTTACTGTCACGGCATTTATGACCAGTTCGGGCTCAAATTCCTTAATCTCCTCCAATGTGGTGAAACGATACGTGTTATAGACGAAACGCAGTTGGTGCGGGTTGACGTCGAATACGGCCGTCTCATGTTGAAAGCTCAATATGTCAGTAAAGAAGGAGCCCATTTTGCCGGCTCCGAGGATTAATATTCTCATATTCTTATTTATTAAAGTTTCGCATATACTGCCTTCCGTATGGCTTTCTCTCTCAGAGGGAAGGGTACCGGTAGGGATGAGGTATATTTTTCTTTTAAAAAGGTATATTCATTATTTTCCTACCACCTCCCCCTACGGGTACTCCTCCTTCCCGAAGGAGGAGAAGCTATGCAGAAAGCTTACGAAGCTTCAGTTTATTACCTGATTATTTATTAATAATTTCCATTTGTTGACGAACAGATTCTTCATGGATTGCTTCAAATATTTTTTTCATAAACTCTGCATCCATGCCGCATTGTTCACCTTGTGCACCGCGCTTTTCAAGAATCTCATTATAACGTCCGGCCTGGAGAACGGTGATTCCGTGTTCTTTCTTGTAAGTACCGATTTCGCGGGCGATGCGCATTCTTTTTGCTAATTCCTGAATGATGTTATCATCGCATTCATCGATTTGCTTACGAAGTTGGGACAAGCTTTCGGTAGTCTGGGTTTCGGTGCGGATAACCAGTAAATTGAGGATGTAGTCGAGTACGTCCGGGGTCACTTGTTGTGAAGCGTCGCTCCATGCGCAATCCGGGTTACAGTGACTTTCCACAATCAGACCGTCGAAGTTCAGGTCCATAGCCTGCTGGCAAAGCGGGGCTATCAATTCACGCTTTCCTCCGATATGGCTCGGATCGCAGAAGATAGGCAGATTAGGAATGCGGCGGCGCAATTCGATAGGAATGTGCCATTGGGGGAGGTTGCGGTATATCTTTTTATCGTAGCTGCTGAAACCGCGGTGGATAGCACCCAGACGTTTCAGACCTGCATTGCTGATACGTTCCAAAGCTCCGATCCACAGCTCAAGATCCGGATTCACGGGATTCTTGACCAATACCGGGATATCAACACCTTTCAATGCATCGGCGATTTCCTGTACGGCGAAAGGGTTGGCAGTGGTACGTGCGCCTACCCAAAGAATATCGATTCCGGCTTTCAGGCATTCGTAAACGTGCTTGGCAGTAGCTACTTCAGTAGAAACATACATTCCTGTTTCCTTCTTCACTTCTTTCAACCAGGCAAGACCCTCTACACCGATTCCTTCGAAACCTCCCGGTTTGGTACGTGGTTTCCAGATTCCGGCACGGAATATTTTCTGTCCTTTGGCTGCCAGTTGTCTGGCGGTATCCATTACTTGTTCTTCAGTCTCTGCGCTACATGGGCCGGCGATGACGATTGGTCTTTTGGCTTCTATGCCCGGTAATAAAATTGATTCGAGTTCCATATTCTTATTTGTTTTTTATTCTTTTAATTCTTTCCAGTGCTTCTGCTAACTTATTGTCTTTGCAGCAGAGCGAGATACGGATATATCTTGCTCCGTTGCTGCCGAAGATAAATCCCGGTGTGATGAACACTCTCGCTTCATGCAATACTTTCTCCGTCAGTTCTTCCACATCCTTGCAGGAATCGGGTATCTTGCCCCAGAGAAACATACCGACTTGTTTCTCATCGTAGGTGCAACCGAGTGCTTTCATTATTTCACCGGCAAGGTGACGGCGGTTCCGGTAGTTCCGGTTGTTTCCGTCGTACCAGTCGGCTTCGGCTTCCAGGGCGGTTGCAGCCGCCAGTTGCATGGCGCGGAACATTCCACTGTCGATGTTGCTTTTCACTTTCAATATCCATTGTACGAATTCGGGATTTGACGCTAACATTCCGATACGCCAGCCCGGCATATTGTGGCTTTTGCTCATGGAATTGAATTCAATACAACATTCTTTAGCTCCCGGCACGCTCAGAATACTAATTGGCTTTTCGTTTAGGATAAAGCTGTACGGATTGTCGTTGACAATCACGAGATTCTTCCGGCGGGCAAAGTCAACGAGACGTTCATACAGTTCCGGAGTGGCGTTTGCGCCTGTCGGCATATTCGGGTAATTGGTCCACATCAACTTTACGCGGCCCAAATCCATATTCTCCAGAGTTTCGAAATCGGGCATCCAGCCATCTTCCTCTTTCAGGTCGTAGTTGATAACTTCCGCGCCGAGTATCTTGCTCAAAGAAGTATAAGTGGGATATCCCGGGTTCGGTACCAATACCTGTTCTCCCGGATTGACGAAAGCCAGTGTGACATGGAGGATTCCTTCCTTCGAGCCGATTAAAGGTTGTATTTCCGTGTTCGGGTTCAGGTCGACTCCATACCAGCGTTGATACCATGCTGCGAAACCTTTGCGAAGTTCGGGGATACCTACATACGGTTGGTAACCGTGTCCGTTCGGGTCGTGGGCATTATTGCACAATGTTTCGATTGTCTTTTCCGAAGGTGGCATATCAGGGCTTCCGATACCCAGACTTATCACGTCTTTTCCTTCCGCATTCATTTGTGCTACTTCTTTCAGTTTCTTAGAGAAGTAGTATTCGCTTACACTTGCCAGTCTGTCGGCGGGAGCGATCTTATACGTTTGATTTACCTTCTGCATATTCGCCTAATATTTTAAGTTCTTTGGTTAATGGAGTGATTGCTGCGATCGATTGTTTGTATCTCAGATAGTCGTTGAAAGCTACGTCCACATAAAACTGGTATTCCCATTCCCGTCCGATAATCGGCAACGACTGTATCTTAGTGAGGTTGATGTTGTAAAACGACAGGATAGACAACACTTGTGACAAGCTGCCTTCCGAGTGCGGCAGTGTGAATACCATGTTCGCCTTATTGATCGTGTTTGTACGGTGCTGGCGGAGCTCGTCCACTTGCCACGGGTCGGCAACGACTAGAAAACGGGTAAAGTTATGCTTATTTGTTTCGATACCTTCTTGAAGGACTTTCATTCCATAACGTTCGGCGGCTATCTTGGAGCAGATAGCGGCGTGTCCTTTCAGATTTCCGTTCTTGATAGCCTCTGCGCTACGTGCCGTATCTTCACCTTCCACTACTTTTAGTTGTGGGTGCTGGTTCAGGAAATCACGGCACTGCATCAGGGCGATAGGGTGGGAGTTGACTTCCGTCAGGTCTTCCCAACTTTCATCGGGCAGGCAGACGAAGCTGTGCGAGATGCGCAGTTTGTATTCACCGATAATTTGTGTACCGCTTTGTCTCAACAACTCGTTGTTGTGCAGCAAGCTGCCTGCAATCGTATTCTCTATGGCTAGCATTCCGATAACCTGACTGTCTTTACGTATCGAGGTAAACACGTCTTCGAAACTGGCACAACAGATTAATTCTATTTCTTCTCCCTCGAAGTACTTGTGTGCGGCGATATCGTGATATGAGCCGAGTGTTCCTTGAATTGCTATTTTTTTCATTGTTATAAATGTATTATATAAAAAAATCCCGCGTCCATATTGGAGCGGGATTCATATGATTGATTTCTCTTATTCAGTCCTTAAGCATCATGTCACTTGATACATACAAACTCCCGCTCTACTTTCTGGCTAAAGTAAAAGTAAAAAAAGAAGTAATATGCATAAGTAAATGATCTCATACGAGTCTTTGTTTTTTGCTTTGGTTTCTAATTCTGGGGCAAAAGTAATACTTTTCTGCTAAACGCAAACAAAAAGCGATACTTTTTTTGTTTTCTCTGCAAAAAAGAATGAAAAAGACATGGGATACCCTCTGTCGGAACGGGTTGAATGACTTCCGCCAATCAGAAGATTCCCGGCAATGCTTCCTGTTTTGGGCCGAGGTTCTTGAATTCTCCGTTCAGGCTGGCCTCATCTTTCGGATTCAGTTCCAATGACCTCTTCATATCTTCTACAGAACCGTCTTTATCTCCATTCAGCAGTTTGGCGCGGCCGCGTTCTTTGTATGCTTCTGCAAAGTTGGGGTTCAGTTCGATTGCTTCGTCGAACAGACTGATAGCTTCTGTCAACTTCTTCTGGTTGATGAAAAGTTGTCCCAGGTAGAGATATGCCTGTTCGTTGAAAGGATTCACTTCTGTTACAAGTTGGTAGTCGGCTTCTGCTTCTTCTTCCTGTCCGTTGGCTTCTTTCACTTTGCCGCGCAGGAGGATAGCGGTTTCTTCTTCCGGGTTCTGTGCCAGTACGGCGTCAATGTCTTCCATTGTTTCTTTATATTGCTTCATTTTCAGCAATGCTTCCGCACGCATCAGGCGGGCTTCGATGAAATCATCTTTCAAGGCAATCGCTTTTGTCAGGTGGGCAATCGTCATTAGGTCGTCGTCCTGTCCTTTACGGGCTTTGCCTAACAGATAGTGTGCCACTGCATTTCCCTCCTCGATAGCGATCGCTTTGCTGGCAGCTTCTTCCATTGCTTTGTAGTCCTCCTGTATGAAGCACACATTGGCCAATGTCAGGAATGTGTTTGTCACATGAGGTTCCATGATTGCCATTTTTTCCAGCAGTTCGCGGGCCTTTTCGGTTTCGCCCGTCTGGATATAAAGCTGGCTGAGATAACCCATTGTCTCGAAATCTTCTTCGATAGCAAGGGCCTCTGTGAAACATTTTACTGCGTAATCCGGACGTCCCATACGTTGTGCACGCAGACCGTCATATTTGAAGATCTCGAATCTTTTCCGGTCGTTTTTCTGTTTTTCACTTTCCGGTGTTTCTGACTTTCCGGAGAAGAAAGATTTAAAAAAGTTCGGCATGATGATATGTTGTTTTTGAGTTTATCTGCAAATGTAATAACTTATTTTGATATATGTAACATTCCGTCCTGCATCTTCAACTCACCTTCTTCCAATAAATATTGGATTACCCGGCTGATATCTTCTCTTTCTGCTTCAATGGCATTCGCTATTCCGGCAGGGGGCAAACTTTTCCGGGCAAGCAGTTCCAGGATTTGTTTTCTCATTTCTCTGAAAGAGTCTTCGGGCAGGCAGTCCGTTTCGTGACGATTCAGACAGACGTCGCATTGCTTGCAGTTATGCTCATTTTTTTCTCCGAAATAACGAAGCAACATCCGGCTCCGGCAAACGCTTTCGGAAGTGACATATTCTTCCATGGCTTTGATACGTGCTTCGTACCGGGCTTTGCGCTCTTCGTAGACAGAAGCCGGAATGTGCAGGTAACGTAGTTCCAGCCGCTCGCGCGTGTATATTATATAAGGTGTCTTTTTGTGCGGGATATAATCTACGATACGGCGTTTGGTCAGTGTCACCAATATATTATAAATTTGCTGGCGTGTCAATCCGGTGCGGATAGCCAGTGTGTCTTCGCTGATATAAGCATAATCGGTAAATACTCCCGTGTAGGAACGGAGAATGGTCTGTATCAGAGTTTCCGCTTCCGTACCCATTTCCCGTAGTTTATACAGCTCGTCCCGCCGGATTGTAAAAAGAATGCGGGAAGCATTGTCCTGTTCGTCCGTATACTCCAGATAGCCGGCTTGCGTCAGTATTTTCAACGCACTGTCCACCGGCACGGGGAAGTATTTGAACTTCCTGCAAAATTCTTCCAGGTTGAACTCACGGATACATTGGAATCCGTCACCCATGGCCATTTGGTAGTAATATTGCAGATGTTCGTATACCTGGAGGATATATTCTTTTTCGGGGAAAGTGTCCGCCACCCGTTTGTGCAATGTCATTTTGTCGGATTTGGCATACAGGATAACGGCATAGGCTTTCAGCCCGTCCCTTCCTGCCCGTCCGGCTTCTTGAAAGTACGCTTCGGGAGAGTCGGGAAGGTCGATATGCAGTACGATACGGACATCAGGCTTGTCGATGCCCATGCCGAAAGCGTTGGTGGCTACCATGACGCGGATTTCTCCGTTTTGCCAGCGTTTCTGCCGGAGGTCTTTTACGGCATTGTCCAGTCCGGCATGATAGAAGTCGGCGGTAATGCCTTCCTGCATTAATAATTCGGTGATTTCTTTGGTGCGTCTCCTGTTGCGGACATAGATAATTGCGCTGCCGTCTATCCTTTTCAGGATATGTAGCAGTTCTCCCGTCTTATTGTCCGTTTTGCGGACGATATATGCCAGATTCTTCCGTTCGAAACTCATACGGAAAACATTCTCTTCGCGAAAGTTCAGCCGTGACTGAATATCTTTTACGACTTCCGGAGTAGCCGTTGCCGTTAGTGCCAGCACCGGAACACCCGGCAGCAGTTCCCGTATTTCTGCTATCTTCAGGTAAGCCGGACGGAAATCATACCCCCATTGTGAGATACAGTGGCTTTCGTCTACCGTAATCATGGAGACCTTCATTGAACGAAGTTTGATACGGAATATTTCCGTATCCAGCCGTTCCGGAGAGATATAAAGGAACTTATAGTCGCCGAAGATACAGTTTTCCAGCGCAGTGACAATCTCCTGACGTGTCATGCCGGAATATATGGCGAGCGCTTTGATTCCGCGTTTGCGCAGATTCTGCACCTGGTCTTTCATCAGGGCGATGAGGGGTGTAATGACAATACAAAGTCCACTCTGGGCGAGAGCGGGCACCTGGAATGTGATAGATTTACCACCTCCGGTCGGCATTAACCCCAGCGTGTCCTTACCTTCGCCTATACTGGTGATGATCTCCTCCTGCAAGTCGCGGAAGGAGTCATATCCCCAATATTGTTTTAATATCTCCTGATACTTATTCAATCGGCTTTATATCTTCGATTTGAAGTTGGACTTCGCCACGCTTGTGCGTGTTTTCTTCAATGGTGTAACAAATGTCGAAGGAGCGCTTTGTCTTGATATAGCGCACGTGCGAACTTTGTCCGAATGCGATACCGTTCATTACATTGTTCGACTTGTTGTCAACCAGTTCCAATTTGATATGTTCCTGGTCGCGTCCCACCACTTTGCTTGTACCGTAGTCATATACATGATGCGTACAGAAAATCGGCTTCATATTGTCCGGGCCGAAAGGATTGAACTTCTTCAGGTCACTGAAGAACCTGGGCGTAATATCCCTGAAATCAATTTCAGCATCGATGTCGATTACCGCACTGGTCTGTTCGGGCAGGATATGCTGCGAAACGAAGTCCTCGAACCGCTTGGTGAAAGCCTCCACATTCTCTACTTTCATGGATAATCCGGCAGCGTATGTATGCCCTCCGAAGTTCTCAAGCAAGTCGCGGCAATGTTCGATCGCCTTATAAACATCAAAACCGGAAACGGAGCGTGCCGAACCAGTTGCCATGTCATCTGTCCGTGTCAGTACAACGGCGGGACGATAATAAACTTCTGTCAGGCGGGAAGCTACGATGCCGATCACCCCTTTGTGCCATTCTTCATTGTAGAGAACGATAGAACGCCGTTCGGCCAACCCTTCCAGATTGGCGACAATGTTGTTGGCTTCTTCCGTCATGCTCTTGTCGAGGTCCTTGCGGGTTTCGTTGTACTGGTTGATTTGTCCTGCTTTCTCCAGTGCAACCGAGAAATCTTTCTCCGTGAGCAGGTCGACAGCTTCTTTTCCATTCTGGATACGTCCCGAAGCATTGATGCGCGGTCCGATTTTGAACACGATATCGCTGACAGTGATTTCCCGTTCGGAGAGTCCGCAGACGTCAATAATTGCTTTCATTCCCACACTCGGATTACTGTTCAGCTGTTTCAGTCCGTGAAAAGCAAGAATACGGTTCTCGCCCATAATCGGCACGATGTCCGAAGCGATACTTACCGCTACCAGATCGAGCAGAGGAATCAAGTGATGAAACTCGATACCGTTGCTGATAGCAAATGCCTGCATGAACTTGAAACCGACACCGCAGCCCGAAAGGTGTGTGTACGGATACGTATTGTCCGGACGTTTGGCGTTTAGGATGGCTACGGCAGGAGGAAGGATGTCATCCGGCACGTGGTGGTCACAGATGATAAAATCAATACCTTTCTCTTTGGCATACGTTATTTCCTCCACTGCTTTGATGCCGCAATCGAGTACAATAATCAATCCTACACCGGTTTCAGCGGCATAGTCCACTCCTTTTTTAGAAATGCCATACCCTTCGTTATAGCGGTCGGGTATGTAATAATCCAAGTTCGAATAGAACTGTTGGATAAACTTGTAGACTAGTGCTACGGCGGTAGTTCCGTCTACATCATAATCTCCATAAATCAGAATACGCTCTTTCTTTCCCATAGCCTTATTCAGACGTTCTACTGCAATATCCATGTCGTTCATCAGGAACGGATCGTGCAGGTCGGGCAATTGCGGGCGGAAAAACTTCTTGGCGTCAACCGCCTTCGTTATTCCCCGCTGTACCAAAAGTTGTCCAAGTATCGGGCTAATCCCTAATTCCTGGGCCAATGTCTGGCTTGTCTCTGCCTGTTCGGGTGTAATGGGTTGATAATTCCATTTGTGATTCATTTTATATATTGTTTTTTCTTTTTCTGCTCTCAGGGGTCAGAAAGGCACTTCTTCCCAACAAGGGGTAAAAGTACGAAAAAAACCGGAGGTGAGTGTAGATATGACGAAAATATTTCAAAGGGGATAGAAAATCGGAAGTTTGCTAATGGTGGCATTAAGTGTTTACGGTGGCTTTTTAATAGATGACTTCTCCGGCATTAAGACTAAACTTCTCTTGGATAAGGATTGAACTTTTTCGTATAGGAATCAATCTATAAACGCAAGTTCCGTTTTTATAAACGAAACTTTCATTTATAAAAACGAAACTTTCATTTTTATAATCAAAGCTTGCGTTTATAGATTGATGTTAGGCAACGATAACTTTGTCACTGGATGGGCGGAAGTTTGTAATAAACAGACAGCAACTTTGCTATACTCTTATGATAAATAAAGATTCTGATCCTGTTGGAGTGCAGATATATATATGACTTATATCAAACCAGCTCTTTCCAACCTTATCATATTGGAAAGAGCTGGTTTGATATTGAGAGGTATATGTTTTTATTTCTTCTTTCTTAAATCCCTGCCTTCATACTTGCAGATCGCTTCTATCCATTCCTCCGTCAGAGGCATGGACTCATGTCTCTCCAGGTCGAAAGTCACCATGATTGATTTGCAGATACATTTTATCTCGTTCGTCTTTGTGTCGATCACCCGTTGGAGCAGATGAAAGCTTTTCGTTCCTACTTCGGAAACGGCAGTCTGTACGGCGATATGGTCTGATGCGAAGATCTGTTTGACGAAATCTGCTTCGATATGGACAACGACAATGCCGGTCTTCTCCCAGTCGACTCCGGGACATACGGAAGCGAAGTATTCAGTCTTGCCCAAATCGTAAAAAGAAAAATAAACAGTGTTGTTGACGTGACCGAATTTATCTACGTCATTGAAGCGCAACTGAATAGGTAGCGTGTGGTGAAATACGATTTCTTCCATTGTTTTCACTTAATCTTTTTGAATTCGACGCAAAAGTAGTACTTTTGCGTGTTATTCTCAACTGAAATTACTCAAGAAATGATAGAAGATATTAAAAAAGCCTGTCAGGTGATGAATGAAGGAGGTGTCATCCTTTATCCTACCGATACCGTTTGGGGCATAGGCTGTGACGCGACTAACGAAGAAGCTGTACGTCGGGTATATGAGATTAAGAAACGTGCCGATAGCAAAGCTATGCTGGTGCTGGTTGATTCGTCTGTCAAGGTGGATTTTTATGTACAGGATGTTCCTGATGTGGCATGGGATTTGATAGAAGTTGCCGATAAACCATTGACGATTATCTATTCCGGTGCACGCAATTTGGCTCCGAACCTGCTTGCGGAAGACGGAAGCGTGGGAATCCGTGTGACGAATGAAGCGTTTTCCAAACGTCTTTGCCAGCAGTTCCGCAAGGCAATCGTGTCTACATCAGCCAATGTAAGCGGCCAGCCGGGAGCTGCCAACTTTAGTGAAATCAGTGACGAGATCAAATCGGCAGTAGACTATATCGTCGGCTATCGTCAGGACGATATGAGCAGACCGAAACCCTCAAGTATTATAAAACTGGACAAAGGTGGAGTGATTAAGATAATTCGCGAATAAATGAAAGAGGAAAAACTTAGTTTATTGCAGCGTTGCATCAAGTGGCGGGAAAATAATATCAAGGAGAAACAGTTTATCCTGATATTGAGTTTTCTGGTGGGGATTTTCACTGCGTTTGCCGCTTTACTATTGAAGTTCTTCATTCACCAGATACAGAACTTCTTAACAGATAATTTCAATGCGACGGAAGCCAACTATTTGTATCTGGTGTATCCGGTAGTCGGAATTTTTCTTGCAGGCTGGTTTGTGCGTAACATTGTGAAGGATGACATCAGCCATGGGGTCACCAAGATTCTGTATGCTATCTCCCGTAGGCAGGGACGCATCAAGCGGCATAACATTTGGTCGTCTACCATTGCCAGTGCCATTACGATCGGATTCGGCGGATCGGTAGGGGCGGAGGCGCCGATTGTGCTGACGGGGTCGGCGATCGGTTCCAATTTGGGCAGTGTGTTCAAAATGGAGCACCGGACGTTGATGTTGCTGGTAGGATGTGGCGCGGCAGGTGCGATTGCCGGAATCTTTAAGGCTCCGATCGCCGGACTGGTGTTTACGCTGGAAGTCCTGATGATAGATCTGACTATGTCTTCTTTACTCCCGTTGCTGATTTCTGCAGTGACGGCGGCAACCGTTTCGTATATCACTACCGGCACGGAAGCCATGTTCAAGTTTCATCTCGACCAGGCATTCGAACTGGAACGTATTCCTTTCGTTATCCTGCTGGGGATTTTCTGCGGTCTGATTTCGCTGTACTTCACACGTGCTATGAACTCGGTAGAAGGAGTTTTCGGTAAGCTCAACAATCCTTATAAGAAACTGGCTTTCGGCGGTGTTATGCTGAGTGTGCTGATTTTCCTTTTTCCACCTCTCTATGGTGAAGGTTACGATACAATCAACCTGTTGCTGAACGGAACGTCTGCGGCGGAGTGGGATACGGTGATGAACAACTCCATGTTCTACGGCTACGGCAATCTGTTATTGGTCTATTTGATGTTGATTATCTTATTGAAGGTATTTGCTTCCAGTGCGACGAACGGTGGTGGTGGATGTGGTGGTATATTTGCTCCTTCACTTTATCTGGGATGTATTGCCGGATTTGTATTCTCGCATTTCAGCAATGATCTTGCTTTCTCAGCTTATCTGCCCGAAAAGAATTTCGCTTTAATGGGAATGGCGGGAGTGATGAGCGGAGTGATGCACGCTCCGTTGACGGGTGTCTTCCTGATTGCTGAACTGACCGGAGGATACGACTTGTTCCTTCCGTTGATGATTGTGTCTGTCAGTTCTTATCTCACGATTATAGCGTTTGAGCCTCATAGTATCTATTCGATGCGTCTGGCAAAGAAAGGACAACTGCTTACGCATCATAAGGATAAAGCGGTATTGACATTGATGAAAATGGAGAATGTCGTGGAGAAGGATTTCGTAGTGGTTCATCCTGAAATGGATTTAGGCGAACTGGTGAAGGCTATCGCCGCTTCCCACCGGAATGTGTTTCCCGTGACGGATAAGAAGACTGGCGAACTGTTGGGAGTTGTACTGCTCGACGATATCCGGAACATCATGTTCCGTCAGGAACTTTATCATCGTTTTACTGTTAATAAATTAATGACATCCGCCCCAGCCAAGATATTCGATTCGGACGGAATGGAACAGGTGATGCAGACTTTCGATGATACCAAAGCCTGGAATCTTCCCGTGGTGGATGAGGAAGGACGTTATCAGGGATTTGTCTCTAAATCGAAGATATTTAACTCATACCGGCAGGTATTAGTACATTTTTCAGAAGACTAACCACCCGCCGTCCGACAAGGTACCGGGGCCTGGGTTCTATGTAGATAAAAGTGATTAGATTATGAAGAAAGAAGATTTAAGAATAGTATATATGGGTACTCCCGATTTTGCGGTGGAGGCCTTGCGTCAGTTGGTAGAAGGCGGATATAACGTTGTGGGCGTGATAACGATGCCCGATAAGCCGGCCGGACGCGGACATAAGATTCAATATTCTCCCGTTAAACAATATGCGCTCGAACAGAATTTGCCGTTACTCCAACCGGAGAAGTTGAAAGATGAGGCGTTTGTACAGGCGTTGCGTGAATGGAAAGCGGATTTGCAGATTGTGGTTGCTTTCCGTATGTTACCGGAAGTGGTGTGGAGTATGCCGCGGTTGGGAACTTTCAATCTCCATGCTTCTTTGCTTCCTCAATACCGGGGGGCCGCTCCTATCAATTGGGCGGTAATTAATGGAGATACGGAAACGGGTATCACTACTTTCTTCCTGAAGCATGAGATAGATACGGGAGAAGTCATTCAGCAGGTACGTGTACCTATTGCCGATACGGATAATGTAGAGATTGTGCATGATAAACTGATGATGTTGGGCGGAAAGCTGGTCGTTGAGACGGTGGACGCCATTCTGAACGGTGTGGTAAAACCGGTTCCGCAGGAAGAAATGGCGATTGTCGGTGAGCTTCGTCCTGCTCCGAAGATATTCAAAGAGACTTGCCGGATCGACTGGAATCAACCGGTGAAGAAAGTCTATGATTTTATTCGCGGACTCTCTCCTTATCCGGCTGCCTGGAGTGAATTGGTCAGTCCTGAAGGAGAAGTGGTGGTCGTGAAGATTTTCGAAAGCGAAAAAGTTAGTGAAGCGCATCAATTGTCTGCCGGAACGATTGTGACGGATGGGAAGAAATATATAAAGGTGGCTGTGCCCGATGGGTTCGTGTCTGTCCTTTCTTTGCAACTTCCCGGCAAGAAACGTCTGAAAACGGATGAATTGCTTCGTGGATTCCGTCTGACGAACGAATATAAAATGAACTGACCTGATAATAGATAACATGAACCGTCTCGAGTTCGAGACAAACCGAATCTAAAATAAACACATAACGGAATTTGATTTTTGAGCAAAGCGTAGCGAATTGGCTGAGAAAGTGTTCGTTACGCTTTGTTTTTCTTTTGGAGTGAAGCCATCTGAAACCGTATCGAAACCGAACTGTGCAAGAGTTCAGTTACCACCTCATTACCGCATGATATAGTGCATATTTCTTGTTAAGCGGTTCTTATTCTGCGGTTTGCGTAATTTTGCATAGCTGTCGGTAACTCACTGTAATATAGTTTTGTAACCAAAAAAAGGAGTGAGTTATGAGAAGTACATTCAAAGTATTGTTCTATGTGAAGAAAGGCAGCGAAAAGCCTAACGGCAACCTGCCTTTGATGTGCCGTATCACGGTGGACGGTGAAATCAAACAGTTCAGTTGCAAGATGGACGTTCCATTGCGGCTGTGGGACGTGAAGAACAACCGAGCTTCCGGCAAGAGTGTCGAAGCGCAGAGAATCAACCGTGCGGTGGATAAAATCCGAGTGGAAATAAACCGCCGCTATCATGAACTGATGCAGACGGGCGGATATGTTACAGCAGCCAAGCTGAAAGATGCCTATCTCGGTATAGGGGTCAAGCAGGAAACCCTGTTGAAACTCTTCGACCGGCACAACGCCAAGTTCGCCAAGAAAGTGGGACACAGCAGGGCAAAGGGGACATTCCAGCGTTACATAACCGTCTGCAAGCATCTCCATGAGTTTATCCCATATACCTACAAACGTGAAGATATTCCACTGAAAGAGTTAAACCTCACATTCATCAACGATTTCGAGTATTTCCTACGCACTGAGAAGAGATGCCGCACCAATACCGTATGGGGTTATATGATTGTGTTGAAACACATCGTTGCCATCGCAAGGAATGACGGACGGTTGCCGTTCAATCCATTTGCGGGATATATCAACTCTCCCGAAAGCGTGGACAGAGGGTATCTGACCAAATCGGAAATACAGACGCTTATGGACGCACCGATGAAGAACGCCTATCATGAACTTGTCAGGGATATGTTTGTCTTTTCCGTTTTCACGGGGTTGGCATATTCCGATGTGAAGAATCTGACCACCGACAACCTGCAAACATTCTTTGACGGCAACCTGTGGATAATCACCCGAAGGAAGAAGACCAACACCGAATCCAATATCCGCCTGTTGGACGTTCCCAGAAAGATAATAGAGAAATACAGGGGCTTGGCGAGGGATAACAAAGTGTTCCCCATGCCGAGCAATACCACCTGCAACAAGATACTGAAAGAAATCGGCAGACAATGCGGCTTCAAGACACGTCTAAGCACACACGTTGCGAGACATACGAACGCCACGACCGTACTTTTGTCCAACGGAGTACCCATTGAAACCGTCAGCCGTCTGCTGGGACATACCAATATCAAAACCACGCAGATATACGCCAAAATCACCTCCCAGAAGATTAGTCAGGACATGGAAGCCCTGTCGCATAAGTTGGAGGATATGGAGAAGAACATTTGCAGTGCCATTTAACAACACTAAAAACGAAACACCGATGAAAAGAGAAAGGGATATAATCACGATAGACGAGTACGGAAAAGTTACCATACCGACCGATATAGGCGCAACCGCCATGACCGAGTGGGAACTCTGCAATCTGTTCGGGATAACCGCCCTGACATTTAGGACTGCTATAAAGGCTCTCTGCAAAAGCGGAGTTTTGAAGAAATACGGATAAGACGAACTATCCGAATATCGGACAAAAGCAGCATGGATGTTTACAACCTCGAAACGATAACCGCTCTCGCTTTCCACCTCGGCACATACGGAGCGGAACAGATACGCCAAGCCTTATTGGATAGAATAATGCACGGGAGAAAAGAGAAAACGGCAGTCTTCGTTTCGCTGTTCACGGAGAGGAAATCCGACAGCCGTTGGCAAGCGTGATGAATATCAACAAGCAAGCATATCACCATGCAAACAAGTTGATATGTCTGACGGACTGACGTATTGAAATCAATAAACCAATACGACAAAATTTACGCTATTTGGCGGAAAATACAGATGATAATTCCCTTGCCGCAGGCAAAGCGGAGCAATCATTCCCGTTTTCAAAGGCAAATTAAGCACGGGGCTTGATGTCGGCTTCAAGGTCAGGCGGCTATGCCGTTTCCCGACAAATCTTCCTCTCGCTTCGCTGCGAGCGTATTTATCGGGAAAACCTTGCTTCCGACTGCCCCATGCAAGAGAAGCCTTTGCAAACGGAAACGACCGCCCCGCCACCCACCGACCGAAAGGAAAAATAATATATGGAGAGTTTGGGTTGGGCAAGCATAGAAATAGCAACCGCCGTTCGAGATGTCCGGCACACTCGGTAAAGTGAGCAAAGTGGATATAGTGAGTGCAGACTGCAAAGCCCGCAAGCGGGTTCAATCGGCATACCGATAACGCATGGAGGTATTTCCGCAAGAAAATACCATAGTTTATTAGGGAATTTTCCGAGCCGCATTGCAAGCAACGCTGAAAATTCCCCAATAAGCCAAAGAGGTTGCACCTCTCTGGACTCTCCCAAAGACCAACGGCAAGAGCCGTACAGAATAATCATTATTGTTTCACAATTCAAGAAGAAAGGAAAGTTATATATGGGCTATGCAGTATTACATATGGAGAAGACAGGCGGAACGGATGCCGCCATGTCCGCACACATAGAACGAACTATCCATCCGAAAAATGCCGATGCGAGCCGGACTCATCTCAATCGGGAACTGATAAAGTTTCCTGACGGAGTGGAGAACAGGACACAAGCCATACAGCACCGATTGGACACCGCAGGACTGACACGCAAAATCGGCAACAACCAAGTGAGGGCAATCCGTGTCCTGCTTACGGGAACGCACGAGGATATGGAACGTATCACCCAAGAGGGCAGACTTGATAAATGGTGCGAGGATAATTTGAGATACCTCTCTGATACATTCGGCAGGGAGAACATCGTGTCGGTAGTCCTGCATATGGATGAGCAGACACCTCATATCCACGCAACACTCGTTCCAATAGTCAGAGAGGAACGCAAGCGCAAGAAGAAAGAGCAGCAGGTAAAGAAGCGATACCGCAAGAAGCCGACCGATGCCGCCCGACTGTGTGCCGATGATATTATGACACGTGCCAAGCTCAAATCCTATCAGGACAGCTATGCACAAGCCAAGATACAGACCATGCAGACCGAACACAAGAAAGAGCTATCAAGGCTTACCGCCTTGTTGAACAAGACCTTGAAATGGTTTCCGCAAATCAAGGGTATACTCAATCTCGAAAGGGTGTGCCTTGCCGGAGGTTTCAGTCAAGAACAGACGGCAGTGCTGATGATGGGCAAGCCGCTTGAATATAGCGGTGAACTATATTCGGAAGAATACAAACGGAAATTCATGGCAAAGGATGTCAAAGCCAAAGTGTTCACCGACAAAGGGAAGTTCGTCCTTACGATTGACTTGAAACCAATTGGGGATTGGTTCAGGGAGCAGTTTGGGAAGCTAAAACAGGGGTTCAATGTTCGGCAAAATCCAAAACAAAGCCGACTTAAACTATAAATCAAGGCAAAATCCGTGATATTTGGTGTTTTATGAGCGTTATATCACGGATATTTTATACTTTTGTATTTGGATTGAGGCAACTCTTTCCAAGACATACGAAAAAAGAAGAAGCGTTATGCTTATCTTGTAAGTTGGAAACGTAGGAAATTTCGGACTTAGTACGAGAGAAGGCATAGTGGTTCTCACGCTATAGCGTGGGCTGCTATTACCATATCCGTACTAAAGGTTTTTCCTACGACCTCCAACTTAGACGTGGTAGCATTGCAGTTCACGCTTCGTGCATCAATAAAGGTCTTTGAAGGGCTGCCAAAGACATATATACAATTATGGCAGTAATGAAGTTTCCAGTCGTAGAGCTTGCGGAGGATAAGTTTCAAGTTTCAGTAGATATGAGCCTGTATGTTAAGGAGGTTTTGACAGCGGCTATCTACAAGTTTTCTCACCTATTCTATATACATCAGCAAACGGATGCTAATAATCAGACGCTTGTGAATGTTATTTTTGAGTCGAAAGACAATAATAAGGTGACCGAAGATGTGCCTAAACAATTCTGCAATGAATTGATAGACCAACAGATTCGATATAATACGAATGCACAGTTCGGACATATTCGTGACATGATAGTTCAAGAAGCGTTCAAACCTGTAACTTCTAAATAACGAATTATGGCTTATCAATTACTGCCGTTCCGCTTCGAACGATTCGATGAAAACAAATATCTCCTTACAAATGAAGTAGGAGAATATATTTTTCTGTCAAACGAAGATTTTCAATGCTTTGTTGATGGGAAGTTAGACGAACATAGTGAGTTATTTTACGACCTCGCTTCCAAACAGATTGCCACAACAGACAAGACGGAAGATGTGGTGCGGATGCTTGCCACTAAGTTCCGCACCAAGAAAAGCATTTTACGTGATTTTACCTCGCTGCACATGATTGTGCCTACATTGCGCTGTAATTCCAGTTGTATATATTGCCAAGTTGCCCGTAAGAACATGGATGACCACTCTGCCGACATGACAAAAAAGACGGCAAAGAACGTAGTGAAAACCATTTTTCAGTCGCCATCGCCTTTCATCAAGATAGAGTTTCAAGGAGGCGACCCTTCAACGGATTTCGATATGGTGAAGTATATTATCGAAGAAGCTGAATGGCAAAACTTGTTTAAGAGACGAGAGTTGGATTTCGTTATTTGTACCAACCTTACGTTGCTTAATGAAGACATGGTAAAATACTTAAAGAAACATAAATGTATGATTTCCACTTCGCTGGATGGTCCTAAGGATTTGCACGATATGAACCGTCCACTGCAAAACAAAGAACTGGATCATCATGTCATCTTTGAAAAGAATCTTGCCATGATACGGCAAATATGGGGTGACGGTGATTGCGTTTCGGCGTTAATGACCACTTCTAAACATAGCTTGGGACGTTTCAAGGATATTATCGATGAATACATACGTTTGGGCTTTAACAACATCTTCTTACGTTCGCTCAATCCCTACGGCTTTGCCAAACAATATAAAGAGAAAATAGCCTATCCGGTTGAAGAGTTCATCGCCAACTATAAAGAAGGCTTGGATTATATCATAGAATTGAACAAACAAGGAACTTTCTTTGTGGAAGGTTTTGCAGCCTTGTTGTTGAAACGTATGCTAACTCCTTTTGCTACTGGTTTCGTTGATTTACAGTCGCCTGCCGGAGTGGGTATCGCTGGGGCAATCTACGATTATGATGGTAATGTGTATGTTTCGGATGAAGCCCGTATGATGGCACGTTTCAAGAACTACTATTTTCGGTTGGGCAATGTAAACGAAAACAGCTATCAGGAAATGTTCAATGGCGAATTACTTCATCATATCATAGCCTCTGCTTGCAACGAATGTTTGCCTGTCTGTGCCGAATGTGTGTTTCAGCCCTATTGCGGTGCTGACCCAGTTCGCAATATGTCTGAGCAAGGTGACATGATAGGCTTCAGACCGACAAATGAAATGTGCAAAAAGACGAAAGCCATCATACACTATTTGTTTGAGCTATTGCAGAAACACGACCCGGAGATAAACAGAATATTTTGGTCTTGGTTAAATTGATTGCGTCATGAAACAGATTTTAGGAACTTCATACAACATCGAAGACGATATAGTTGGGCGTATCACCTTTGGTAAAGGTAATTTGTTTAGGCGTTCCAACGATATATTAGTTTGTAAGGATGCTACCAAACCAGCATTTGGTTATTTGGCAACCATCACAGAAAGTACAACTTTCACGAGTAAAGAAACCCCCTATTGCATAGTAGATAGCATTGAAGACTTTTATGAAGGGGATGTGGTCGTTATCAACAAACAAGGAGAAATCATATTTGTGTATGAAATAAACTCCAATCACAATGCACTGATGGCAACAGAACGTTGTAACCACCGCTGCATCATGTGCCCACAGCCCCCTATACTGCAAGAGAAAGACAAAACACCTTTCAACCAGAAACTAATCTCATTGTTCGATAAGAGCACACAAGAGATTGGCATAACAGGAGGAGAACCTACGCTTATTGGTGACAATCTTTTTACATTGATAAATCATATAAAAAAGGTGTTACCCCAAACTGCTATCAGCATTTTGTCTAACGGTGTAAAGTTTGCAGATAAAGAATATGCCATGAAATTGGCTAAATGCAGACACCAAGATTTGCAGATAGACATACCACTATTCTCTGATATTGCAGAAGAGCATAATCGTATCGTAGGTGCCAAGACTTTTTATAAAACAGTGCAAGGATTATACAATCTTGCATTATTTCGCCAACGGATAGGGCTTCGGATTGTCGTTCACAAACAGACTTATAAACGTCTTCCTCAATTTGCTGACTTTATCTATCACAACTTTCCTTTTGTAGCCCAAATCGCTTTTATGCAAATGGAAACAACAGGATTGGCGAAAGAAAACTTTGATGAATTATGGATTGACCCTTACGATTATAACAGAGAACTACGGGAAGCTGTACTATTGCTTGCAGACAGAGGAATGAAACCTTATATCTACAACGCACAATTATGTGTATTACCCGAAGACATTCGCTGTTATGCCCAGCAATCTATTTCGGATTGGAAAGACATATATATTCCCGAATGTGAGGGGTGCATATTGAAAGGTCAGTGTACAGGATTCTTTGAATCAAACAGACAGGCTCATAGTTCGCATATTAAGAAAATAGAACATATATCATCTGATATATCGTGTTAAGTAACTTATTGTCTAATTTTAAAAAAGGAGGTATCAATGAAGAAACTCTTGTTCTTTGCGGTCTCTGCAATTCTTGCAGGTGCAAGCTATTGTTCCTTTGTTAGCGAGAAGATTGTTGCTAAGGTAACTAACAGCGACACTCAAATTGAGCAACAGCAGGAACAATCATTGGTGCTGGAGCAGTCCTCTGCCGAGTTTAAGCTACTCGCCAGTCACAGTTCTCACAGCAGCCATAGCTCGCATAGTTCACACAGTTCTCATCGCTCTCATAGTTCACACTATTCGAGTAGATAAGAACTTTACATCCTAAAAAGGAGGAATTCCTCCTTTTTAGGATGATTTTAAATATAAATAGTCTGGAATTGCAGTATATGGCTTTAATTCTCTTGATATTATATCTGCAATCAAAAAGTCTCTAGCACTTTTCCATATCCTTTTTTTCTTCTTATCATTTAAATCTAAAGAACTAATCTCTTTATTTTCGCTATTTAATAGTCTAATGGAAATATGCCAAAAGTTACATTTTGTTGGAGTATGAAATATCATAAAATGACATTTTTGTTCTCCAACTTCAGGCAAATCGCACTTTAATAAATTATCTATTGGAATGAAATAGAAACCTCTATTTTCATCTTTAAAACACTCATTGTCAGCTGGTATTAATCCCATTGTATCTTCTTTCCACAACTCACAATAGGAATGTCTATATTCTTTGCTTATTCCGTAAAAAATATCATCTACTTTAAATACTCCTAAAAGGTTATTTGACAAATCACGAAGATGGTCACTTTGAATTTGAATACAATCAGGATGTAATACATTAGAGTTATCAATCCATTGTACTTTATCACTTTCTATATGACGAATAAGAACAAGACCTGATTGAGTAAGTAATTTGCTTTGTTCTATAAAATGATATTGGGGATATGGTAAAATATGCTTAGGATAGATTTCCATATAGTCCCTCCGCCTGAAATATTTTGAATACGCGTTGAATACTATTTTCAATATTGTCTTCAATGACATATTTACCGTTTGGAGTAGATATATTAACCAATGTTTCAACGTCATTTTCTTCAAAAAACAAATTAAAAAATATTTTTACGTCTTTTCTTTGTCCATACATAAATAAACATTCCTCTTCTTGTGAAATGTCTGTAAACAATAAATCTAATGACAATTGCATAAGTCCATTTCGCATTTCTTCAAAGGCTGTAATTACAAATTGCTCAGAAGAGGATGCGAATACTTTTGGTGCGTTTTTTATAAAAGTTTGAACTTTTGTTATATCACCAATTTGCCTACTTATGCTTTGTTCTTTGTCAATGATTTCTTCAGTCGAAGATGTTTGATACTCCCTATCTTTATAGGCATTCAAAAAAAAGAGTGTATTATCATCAATACAATCCTCATTTTTGCTTGTATTGATAATATATTCATTTATAATAGGCGTGCTAAAATAATCATACACACAAGACTCTATGTATGGCGCATTTGCAATCATCTTAATATTCAGGATTTAAAGATTGAATAAAATCTTTCTTCAAAAGACCAAAGAAAGTTTCCTTTTCAACCATATGAATTTTATCCAATAAGGATATAACCATTTCTATAGAATCTGAGCTTTCAAAACTCTCATATATATTTACATCAAACAAAGAGGCAGAATACTCTTCACCCTTAGGAGTCCTTCTTTTTGTTTTATTTACTAATGACACAAAAATCTTTGTATTTCCATCTATGCGATTAAGCTTTATTTCCTGACTTCTAAATCGATTCGTTTCATCTCCAATACAAATATTCCCGTTAATATAATCTATAATATCAATATCTTGATATTCGCTAATATAACGTATTTGAACACGATTAAAATCTTTGGCAATTTTACATTCTTGCATTGCTGTAATGATATCCTTGATTTCTTTTTGGTAAATGTTCCATCCTACATAATGTCCCATATTACAATTAAAGGACAGGCTGTTACCCTGCATTACAAAACGAATGTGTTCTTTTATAAAAATGCCATATGTGATATTCTCTTTACCTCTCTCCACAGAAACTGCCATTTTCCCATTTTTATCTAACCGAACACTTACTTGTGGAGCTGGTATGTAATTGTATCCCAATTCTTGTATACGTGCAGAAATCATTCCCGCCCATAATTCAGGAGGACATATCGGATTCATTCGGATTTCGATGATAGTCTCAATGAGATTATCTGGATTTATTTTTTTTGGCAGATTCATATCCTTTGTTTTAATGATATACGGCTATTTCAAGTGCAAAGGTAGTGATTTTTAAATTACTTCTATTATACTTACCTCGAAAATTACTGTGACTTGTTTTTATTTAACCATAAAAGATGTATCTTTGCAACCGAAAGGGTTATTTGACAGCATAACACCGCAAATTGCTGAAAATCGCACGGTTGCCAATTCGTTACTGTTATTTCTCAAATACTCCGCTAAATGTTTATTCCTCAAATGGTTGTATCAAACCGTTGAAAATCTAAAATAAAAGAATTATGAAACCAATTATCGCTCCTTCCATTCTTTCCGCTGATTTCGGATATTTGGCGAAAGATATTGAAATGGTAAACCGCAGTGAGGCGGAATGGGTACATATTGATATTATGGACGGGGTATTTGTCCCTAACATCTCATTCGGCTTTCCGGTACTGAAATATGTGGCAAAGCTGAGTAAGAAACCGTTGGATGTGCATCTGATGATTGTTAATCCGGAGAAGTTTATCCCGGAAGTAAAAGCATTGGGAGCGCATACGATGAATGTGCATTATGAGGCTTGCCCTCATTTGCATCGGGTGGTACAACAGATTAGAGAGGCAGGGATGCAACCTGCCGTGACGATTAATCCGGCAACTCCCGTAGCTTTGTTGCAGGACATTATCCGAGATGTATATATGGTGCTTGTCATGAGCGTGAATCCCGGATTTGGTGGGCAGAAGTTCATTGAACATTCCGTAGAAAAAGTCCGTGAACTACGTGCTTTGATTGAACAGACTGGCTCGAAGGCTTTGATTGAAGTGGACGGTGGTGTGAATCTGGAAACGGGTGCACGTCTCGTTGAGGCGGGTGCAGATGCTTTGGTAGCTGGTAATGCAGTCTTTGGAGCACCGGATCCGGAAGCAATGATTCACCGGTTACACGAGTTGTAGAGAATTGTGGTATCATATCTTCATAGATATCCTTATATACGCCTGGTTATCCCTTGGATAGCAGGCGTTTTTTGTGGTGATCGTTTCTTCAACGGTTCGCCGGAGCTCTTTTGGGGAATCCTTGCCTTTTGTTTTTTAGCCGGTCTCTCTATAGGTTGTTATTTCCTTGGACGCTATTCTCTGCGTTGGTGCTTCGGAATTGCGATTCTTGCTCTTTGTTTTACAGGTGGCTGGGTGGGAATAACCTGGCAGCTACAACATGCAACGGGGTATACTTTCCCGAAAGAGGAAACGGTTTATCGGGGGTGGGTGACGGATACTCCCGAAACTAAGGAACATACTTTTCTTTGCCGGGTATTGTTGAAAGAACAGCGTGATTCGACAGCTATTCATTCGATAGATGATTGTAAGGCTATTCTATATCTGCAACGGGATTCGGCGGCTGCCGGATTAAAGCGGGGAGATGAATTATGGGTGTCTGCTCGTATTTCTCCGCCTGTAAATGGACAGAATTTCGATGAGTTCGACTATGCCCGTTATCTGATGCGGAAGGGAATCAGTGGAACAGGATATGTCGTGTCCGGAAAATGGATGCTGGCATCTTCAGAAATGTTATCTTCCGGTAACGGAAATATTGCTCGGAAGAGCACTCTTCTGGAGGTAGCCGGTTCTTGTCGCGACAGAATACTTTCTCTTTATCGCCAACTTGGTTTTGAAGGTGACGGACTGGCTGTACTTTCTGCTTTGACTGTAGGAGATAAAACCGAACTAAGTGACTCTGTTCGTGAAAGTTATTCGGTAGCCGGTGCCAGTCATGTGCTTGCATTGTCCGGGTTGCATATCGGGCTGTTGTATGCCTTGCTCTTTTTTATATTGAGTCCTGTTGCGAAGAGAGGGAACGCAGGCAGATGTTTGCGGGCTGTATTTCTTCTTATCCTTCTTTGGGCTTTCGCTTTTTTTACCGGACTTTCACCATCGGTAGTCCGTTCGGCTTGTATGTTTTCGATCTGGGCAGTGGCGGATATTTTTAATCGTCAGGCTTTATCTTTGAATACGTTGGCGGCGACTGCATGGGTTATGTTACTTTGTAATCCGGTATGGCTGTTTGATGTCGGCTTTCAACTATCCTTCTTGGCTGTTGCTTCTATTCTACTGACATATAAACCTATTTATCGGTTACTTCCGGTAAAGAGTAGGATCGGGAGATATTTCTGGGGACTAATGAGCGTATCTATTGCGGCACAGCTAGGCACTGCTCCTCTTGTTATGTTTTATTTCTCCCGTTTTTCAACTCATTTTCTGTTTACTAATTTAGTAGTCATTCCTCTGGTTACCATCATTTTGTATTCTGCCGTTGTTATGCTTCTCCTGACTCCGCTACACTGGATACAAAATTTTATAGCAGAGGGCGTCAAGTTTCTTCTGGATGCACTTAATACTTTCATTCATTGGGTAGAACAGCTTCCTTATGCTTCTATTGACGGAATATGGCTATATCAGTTGGAAGTGCTCGGCCTTTACCTCTCCGGCGGTCTGGTGTTTTACTATTTCGCAAACCGGGGATTAAAGAATCTTCTGATCTGTCTCTTTTCAATATTATTGTTAGGTGTCTATCATGTGTCTATGTCCTGGGTGGACCGTCCTCTGGATAGTATTGTTTTCTATAATGTTCGCGGTTGTCCGGCAGTTCATTGTATAGACAATAATGGGAATTCACGGATAGTTTATGGAGATAGTCTTTCTGATAAAAGGCAGTTGTATCGTGTTGCAACAAATTATTGGAATCATCACCAATTATTGTCGCCGTTAGAGGTGACAGCCGATTATCAAGATACCGCGCTCTGCTGCCGGGAACAAATACTGTCTTACCATGGACGACGCATTTGTATGGTGACCGATCATCGCTGGCGGAACAAATCTGCCGCTACTCCGTTATATATTGATTATCTTTACTTATGCAAAGGCTATAACGGTCATTTGAAAGAACTCAGGTTGCTCTTTGCTCCGGAGTGCATTATATTAGATGCATCCCTTTCGGAACATCGCAAGCAACTCTTTGAAGAGGAATGTAAACAGTCTGGTTTGCGTTTTATCTCTTTATCCGAAAAAGGTTCTGTGCGGTTTTTGCTCTGAGTACAAAGATTTATCGTACATTTGCATCTTGATAAAGTATTATAGTATGTTGACGAAAGTAATTGAACAAGCCAAAATAGATCATTTTACCAAATGGTTTGAACGGGCTGACAAAATAGTAATTGTATCTCATGTATCTCCTGATGGTGATGCTATCGGTTCTTCACTAGGATTATACCATTTTTTTGATTCACAGGAAAAGACAGTAAACGTAATCGTTCCCAATGCTTTCCCCGATTTCCTTCGGTGGATGCCGGGCAGCAAAGACATTCTCTTGTACGACCGTTACAAAGAATTTGCGGATAAGTTGATAGCCGAAGCAGACGTAATCTGCTGTCTGGATTTCAATGCATTGAAACGTATTGATGATATGGCGGATGCGATAGCAGCTTCTCCCGCACGTAAAATAATGATCGATCATCATCTTTACCCGGAAGAATTCTGTAAGATTACGATGTCTTACCCGAAGATTTCTTCTACTTCCGAATTGATCTTTCGGTTGATCTGCCGTATGGGCTATTTTAGCGACATCTCTAAAGAAGGAGCCGAATGTATCTACACAGGTATGATGACGGATACAGGCGGATTCACCTACAACTCCAACAATCGGGAAATCTATTTTATCATCAGCGAACTTCTTTCCAAAGGGATTGATAAGGATGATATCTATCGTAAAGTATATAATACGTACTCGGAAAGCCGTTTGCGTCTAATGGGGTATGTGTTGTCTAATATGACTGTTTATTCGGACTACAATGCAGCCTTAATCACATTGACAAAAGCCGAACAGAGTAAGTTTAATTATATAAAAGGTGATAGCGAAGGGTTTGTGAATATCCCTCTTACTATTAAAAACGTTTGTTTCTCCTGCTTCCTGCGTGAGGATACGGAGAAGCCGATGATTAAAATTTCCCTTCGTTCGGTAGGGAGCTTCCCATGCAATCAGTTGGCTGCCGAATTTTTCCACGGAGGCGGACATCTCAATGCCTCGGGCGGTGAGTTTTTCGGAACAATGGAGGAGGCCAAAGCTGTCTTTGAGAAAGCACTGGAGAAATATAAACCTTTACTCACAGCAAAAAGCTGAGTGCGGAAGGTTAAAAGTGAATATTGAAAGGTTAAAAGATACGAACTTTCAACATTCCTCTTTCAACTTTTAATGATTTTGAGATACATTTGTGCGGAATATAGCTAATTAACAGATAATGAAGAAACTTATATTTTTATTTCTCTCTGTGATAGCAGCCGGAAGTCTGTTCCAGGCATGCGACAATTCTAAGACTTATGCAGAAATGCTGGAGGATGAAAAGAATGCGGTGAATAAGTTCATCAAAGATAGTGCAATTAATGTGATCTCCTTAGAGGAGTTCGAACGGGATACAATTACCGATCTGTCAAGAAATGAATATGTTGCTTTCTCAAATGGCGTCTATATGCAGATTGTAGATCGTGGAAATGCGGATGATCCGGAAGATACTTTTGCTAATAATAATGTGATTTGTGCCCGCTATCTGGAAAAGAATATAGCGAGTAATGAGTTGACTTGTTTCAATGTTGTCCTTCCTGAATATATTAATGCTTCTGATTATTATAGATCTCCCCTTACATTCCGTTATGTCAACGAAAATTCATCAGCTTATGGAATTGTTTTAAGCACTCCTCTTGATTATGATTATTTGTGGACAGCAAATTCGTACGGAACAGCTATTCCCGGTGGATGGCTGTTAGCATTGCCATACTTGCGGGATAATGCTCATGTACGTTTGATTATTCCTTCAAAAATGGGGCATAGTATTTCGCAACAGAATGTGATTCCATATTATTATGATATCTGGAAGTTTGAAAAAGCAAAAAGTTAAAGCACTAACATTAAATAAATCTATTAGTTAAAACCTATGACTCTAATCAAATCTATCTCTGGAATCCGCGGAACAATCGGCGGAGGAGCGGGCGAAGGATTGAATCCGCTCGACATCGTAAAATTCACTTCGGCTTATGCTACTTTAATACGTAAGACTTGCAAAGTAAAAAGCAATAAGATTGTTGTGGGACGTGACGCCCGCATCTCCGGTGAAATGGTAAAGAACGTAGTAGTCGGTACCCTAATGGGAATGGGCTGGGATGTTGTAGACATCGATCTGGCTTCTACTCCGACTACCGAATTGGCTGTAACAATGGAAGGCGCGTGTGGAGGTATTATCCTGACAGCCTCTCACAATCCGAAACAGTGGAACGCATTAAAATTACTGAATGAACATGGTGAATTTCTGAATGCAGCCGAAGGTAACGAAGTTCTTCGTATTGCTGAAGCTGAGGAATTTGACTATGCAGATGTAGATCATCTGGGTTCTTATCGTAAAGACCTGACCTATAATCAGAAGCATATTGATAGCGTGCTGGCTCTTGACTTAGTGGATGTAGAAGCCATTAAGAAAGCCGGTTTCCGTGTAGCTATCGACTGTGTGAATTCGGTAGGCGGTATTATTCTTCCTGAATTGCTTGAGCGTCTGGGCGTGAAACATGTAGAAAAACTCTACTGCGAGCCTACCGGAAACTTCCAGCACAACCCGGAACCACTTGAAAAGAACTTGGGTGACATCATGAACCTGATGAAAGGTGGAAAAGCTGATGTAGCTTTTGTAGTAGACCCGGACGTTGACCGTTTGGCTATGATTTGCGAGGACGGTGTAATGTATGGTGAAGAATATACATTGGTTACTGTTGCCGATTATGTACTGAAACATACTCCGGGTAACACTGTTTCTAACTTGAGTTCTACCCGTGCTTTGCGTGATGTGACTCGTAAGTATGGTATGGAATATAATGCTTCTGCCGTAGGCGAAGTAAACGTAGTAACAAAGATGAAGGCAACCAATGCTGTTATCGGTGGTGAAGGAAACGGTGGAGTAATCTATCCGGCCAGCCACTACGGTCGTGATGCATTGGTTGGTATCGCATTGTTCCTTAGCCATTTGGCTCATGAAGGAAAGAAAGTCAGCGAACTCCGTGCTACTTATCCTCCTTACTTCATTGCCAAGAACCGTGTCGACCTGACTCCGGAAATTGATGTAGACGCTATCCTTGCTAAGGTAAAGGAAATCTATAAGAATGAGGAAATCAACGATATCGACGGTGTGAAGATTGACTTTGCAGACAAATGGGTACATTTGCGTAAAAGTAATACGGAACCGATTATTCGCGTATATAGCGAAGCTTCTACAATGGAAGCTGCAGAAGAAATCGGTCAGAAGATTATGGACGTAATTAATGAGTTAGCGAAGAAATAACGCTTCATTGATATTGGATAAATAAAAAAGGAGGAACTTAATCAGTTCTTCCTTTTTTTATTCGAAGTAAATTATTGTAAGAGCGGGGATCTCCGCCCTCCTTATAGTTCCTTAGAATCGGCAGCGAAGATCTATCCCAAATTGCATCGGACGTCCTTGTTGCATGAACCCTTTGTTCATCGTTTCAAAGTAGAAGGCTGCATAATCTTTATTCAAGAAGTTACGTGCCCAAAAACTAATCATTGCATCACCTATTTCTAAGTTTGTGCGCCAGTTGAGAGTACCGTAGAAGGATTGGCTGACGTTATTTTGCTCAGTCCAATAGATTCGTCCGGCAGCGTTATAGTTTGCTTGGAACACTACGCGGTCAAAGATAGAACGGGGATTACAAGTAATAGCGTATTCTCCGCCGATATTTAATGTATGCTTGGGGACGAAGGGTACATACTTGCCGTTATATGACTTATCCGTAAGATTACCCTCACTGTCTTTTTGCTTTGTTACATAATCTGTAAAGGTGGCATACGTATATCCGTAGCTTGCATTTAGACTCAACTCATTTGTCAGGCTGGTACGTAGGGCAGCTTCGACACCATAACTTCTGCTTTTTCCTGCATTGATTGTGACACGTCCCAAACCACTTTCTGCCATTTGAGAAATTTGTTGATCGCGTGTATCCATGTAGAAGGCGGCAAGGTCAGCCCAAAGTTTACCTTCCCACAAAGTCAGGTGAGAACCTATTTCATAGTTCCAGGAATATTCGGGCTTGTATTGAGTCGTTGCTTTCACCTCCGGCAGTTCATCTTTCATTCCTAATATTCTCTCCGCCATTAAAGAAAAGTTCGGGTCGGCAGCTAATGCATCCAACATTGAATTTTTTAAAGCTCCTTGTGCTAAATCAGAAAACATCTGAATATTGTAGCCTCCCGAACGATATCCCTTGGATACAGTTGCATAAATACTGTTTCCTTTTTCCCATTCATACTGGAGAGCGAATTTAGGAAGTAATTGTACGTAGTCGGTGGATTCCTTGCCAATGAATGAGCTTATAGCTTCCAAACCTTTACTGGTAATATTCATAGGTCCCATTGCTAAAGAGAAGTCAAAGTTTAGAGGGTTGCTGATAGAATTATACTCCATCTTAATTTTCTCGTAGTCTAAACGTAGACCGATTGTGGCAGATAGTCCTTTGATAAACAGATTATTGAATGTTGACTGATGAAAAACAGCTCCATTTAATATCGGAGTGTCAAAACTACCGCCAACTCCCAATATGGAATTATTGGCTGTCATGCGCATCTTGGGACCAGCAAGCCCTTCAAATATTTTGTTTACATTACTTTCAATTACAGTTTTTACGCCTTCTTGCCTGAAATCTACCGGACCGCTTGTATGTAACCACTGATAGAATCCGGAAACTCCGGTTGCCCATTGCCAACGCTTCTCCGGCTTTGATTTGAATACGATCTCTTCAGAAATTGTATTTGCTCTTTGTTTCTGTTCCAGAGTATAAATGTCTTTTTCTGTAAAGTCCTGATCGAGAAACATACGGTCATTCAGGTTTTGGTAGCCTGTGACCGCATTTAAAATAAATGTCCTGGCTTGATATTCTATATTAACTCCGGAGTTTAATAATCCGCGACGATAGCTACTGCGTTCGTTGTTGGCGATTTTTCCGATATATTCGGGGCGAGTTTCTTCTCCTTCTGTAACACCTGTATATTTATAAGGATATCCCCCCTGGTCACTATATTCGTAGCTCAATGTCATATCGACTTTCAGATTCGGTGTCGGCAGATAAATACCGCGGAAGCGTCCGCCTCCGGCGTTGCTTTTATCTATTCTCTCATTGTTGCGTGCTGCATTCTCAAAGAAACCTCCTGTATGTTCATAGAAACCTCCGGTGGAGAAAGCAAAACGGTCGGAGATACGATGATAATGTGTCAGTGAAACATTATAGTCGTTGTAGGTGGCGGCTCCCATTCGGATATCAGTCCCTTGATAAGTGAAAGGAGATTTGGTATGTATCTTGATTAGTCCGCCCATTGTATTACGGCCGTAAAGAGTACCTTGCGGACCACGAAGAATGTCGATACGTTCGATATCAGCGTAGTTGAAGTCGAAAGCGGACTTATCTATATAAGGGATATTGTCTACATAAAGCCCTACGGAGGGGGTGTTGATACGTGAACCGATTCCGCGGATATAAATAGAGGTAGTAAGTTTAGAACCATAGTCCGGGATGAACAGGTTAGGAACGATGCCTGTCAGGTTTTTCACGGAGTGTACCTGATTTGCTTGCATATCTTTTTGAGATAATAATGTGGTAGCTACCGGCAACTCACGTAGTTTACGGTTCTCTTTCGGAGTAGCGATTACTACCACTTCTTCGATATCTACCACTTTCAGTGAGTCTTTCGGGAAATCTTCCGCCCATGCTGTCCCTGTCGTTAGGAGCGTGAGGGCAATCATAATATTCTTTGTCTTCATCTGTAGTTAATTTGTCCGGTGCAAAGTAACGGCAAATATCGTTGACAGGCAATCCTCATTTATTAGGATTATGCAGTATAGAAAAACAAAATATGCTATGAATATCCGGAAGATTTTGTCGGAAATATTCTTTATTTGCCTGATAATATCATATCTTTGCCCGACAACAGAACTAAATAGAAACGGATTATGACAAAGAATAAACTATTCGCTTGGGCTATAACACTTCTCTGCTTTTCGTTGACCTCTTGCAGCGATGAAAAGGACGGTCCGTCAAAAAAGATATTGGTGACTAATGCAGGGGTGACGGAAGCTAACCAAACGGTTAAACCGGGAGATATCGTTCATATTTATGGTGATGGTTTTCAGGAAGGCGACCAGGTGGACTTTGACTTTCGCTGGGATCTTGGAGAACCTTTGTTCCCGGAAGGGTATCTTGGACCTGTCGGTGCGGAGATTGTAGAGAGGCATTCGAATGGAATGAGTATCCGAATGCCTTATCGCAAGCCGGAATCACGTGTTGAGATATTCCTGAACAGGGCAAGTGAGAGAATGTCGTTGGGAAAAGTACTACTTGCAGATGGACAAACGCCTAAAGATTTCAGACTGTATGGAATAAATGAGACCGACAAGACAATAGAGCGGGCGTATGCTGAAGAAACCGTCACTGGTAAAAAAACGTGGGATATGAGTGCACATCCGGACTTCCGTTCGGTTGTCAATCTTCAAAAGACTTATGGGCTGTGCGGGCTGGCAGAAGAAAATGGTGTGCAGCAACCCTTCTTCCTTGATTTCTGTACAGGCGAGTGGAAAGCTTTAAGTTTCTACGATTATAATACACTGGCATTGGTTATTGGCAGCGGAAATGATATTGCGGCCATTCAACAGAGAGGTAAAGGATATTCATTATATAATGTTTCCGCAGGTTTGGAACAAAGTAATTATGCAACTAAGACGCGGAGTAATTTTCCTATGCCGGAACCTCAATTTGAACTTCCGGAAGGATTTACTCCTGAACAATTCGGGGATTATCCGGGTGTGTTTATGCAAGGTAATGAGATTATTTTATTGTCGGCAAGGAAAGGAAACGGGAAATGGGTTCCCATGTTGTATAATTATAGAAATGGCTTTTATGTACTTGAAGGGATTGAAGCAGATGCCATTATTCCGTTTTATTTCGGAATGGCACTTCCCGATAGCGGTAGTCCTTCCTTATTATACCAAAAGAAGGTCGGTTACATGATTTATTACTCATCAGGTGACAATCGTGGCAGCAGTTTCCGTCTTCTTGAACCAGATAAGGAGAGCAGCAAGTTACAGTTACAAGAACCGTTTGCTCAATTGTCCGATAAGAAAGTTGTTTCAATAACTAACAGACTTGACCGTATCGGTACAATCACCGTGCTCTTTTCCGATAAAGAAAAAGGGCGCACCACTTCTGATTTTGATTGGAACAGCAAAGAGTGGACAGATTACACCGATCTTTCTGATATGCCATATAACTCAGTAGTATGGGCTAATTGATAGTCAATAGTAAAAACACTTATATCCGGTCTGCTTCTATATATCCGTTCATTACGGCATAAATAGTCAGACCGGATACCGATTTAATACCTAATTTCTCTGTTATGTTTTTCCTGTGAGTGATAACGGTAGTCAGGCTGATATTCAGTTTATCTGCTATTTCTTTGTTGATTAACCCTTTGGTAATCAGCACGAGTACTTCAATTTCGCGAGCAGATAAAAGTACCTGAGGATGTTCTGCAGGAATCATCGGAGGCATATCCTTCACGGGATATCCGTTGTGATGAGCATGTTGATGAAGTTTCAGGATATTCTTTACCAGTTTTTCTTCCGACTCATAAATATTGAGTACCGGAACACCGGAAAGTTGGAATTGCGGGCTGTCACTGGCAAGGACAATCGTTTTTCGCTTCCGGGGAAGGAAGAAAGCGTTATGCTCCACATAGATTTGTGCGGAGATAAAATAATGGGCGTACATATCCGGCGTATCATCCATTAACTCATTGAAGTTATGGAAGGTACGGATCGTTGCCATAGGGATGATCTCTTCCAATATGGATTTGAGTCCCAGGCTACAGAGAGTATTCGGCTCAATAATTGCTATTTCAGGTTTGTAGTTCATTCTTTTCTATTGTTCGGATGATTGATTCAGATAGTTGGCTACTGCTTCCGCACACCGTTCTCCGTCTACTCCGGCAGAAACGATTCCTCCGGCATAGCCCGCACCCTCTCCGCAAGGGAATAGTCCGCGGACGGTTACGTGTTGAAGCGTCTCTTTATCTCGTATGATGCGGACAGGGGAAGAGGTACGTGTTTCTACCCCAATCATAACGGCTTCGTTGGTCAAGAAGCCATGACTGCTGCGTCCGAATTGTTGAAAGCCGAGTGATAATCTCTTGCTGATAAACTCCGGCATCCAGAAGTGAAGCGGAGAAGAAATCAACCCCGGACTATATGAGGATTCCGGTAAGTCATAACTTAGCTTCTTGCGGGTGAAATCCAGCATACGCTGTGCTGGAGCTGTCTGACGTCTGCTGCCTTGCAACCAACATTGACGTTCCAATTCTTCCTGAAAGTGCAGGGGGAGAAGTTGGGTATTGAACATCGAAAGTTGAGAGCTACTGAGAGAAGGGTTAAGAGCGAGTAGTTGTTCATTTTGTTGCGCAGCTAACTCTCCACTTTCCATTCTCAACTCTTCATTTATGAAATCTTCCGGCTGTATCTCTACCACCATTCCCGAATTACTCCAGCGCGAGCCACGATTCGAAGGTGACATACCGTTCACTACCACTTGCTCCGGTCCGCTGGCTGCAGGGACGATAAAGCCGCCGGGACACATACAGAAACTATACACGCCTCTGCCTTCAACTTGGGTGACGAAACTATATTCTGCAGCAGGGAGATATTTTCCCCTTCCGTTTTTATTATGATATTGTATCTGGTCGATCAGTGTTGCCGGGTGTTCCAAACGGACACCTACAGCGATACCTTTTGCCTCAATCGTTACATTATTAGCTGCGAGCCAACGATAAACATCCCTTGCCGAATGCCCGGTTGCAAGTATCACAGGACCTAGAAAAGTCTTTCCTGTATTTGTCTCAATGCCTTTGATCTCGTTATTCTCAATAATCAACGCATCCATTCTTGTCCGGAAATGTACTTCTCCGCCACATTCGAGAATCGTATTCCGCATATTTTCAATGACACGCGGCAACTTGTCCGTTCCGATATGCGGATGTGCATCAGCCAGTATAGCCGTAGAAGCTCCATGCTGGCAGAATACATTGAATATCTTGTCTACATTTCCTCTTTTCTTACTGCGGGTATAAAGTTTCCCGTCCGAATAAGCTCCTGCACCCCCTTCTCCGAAACTATAATTGGATTCCGGATTTACCGTATGTTCTCTACTGATTTGCGCCAGGTCCTTTTTCCGTTCACGCACATCTTTTCCGCGTTCTACAATCACCGGGCGTAATCCGAGTTCGATAAGGCGCAGAGCGGCGAACAATCCGCCGGGACCTGCACCAACCACAATTACTTGTGGTTTTCCTTCCACACTATTATATACCGTATGCTCGTATTCATCTTCTTCAGGCATTTCGTTGATGTAGGCCCGTATTTTCAGATTGACGAAAATCGTTCGCTGACGAGCGTCAATGCTTCGCTTTAAGATGCGGGTAGCATTGATATTGCGTAAATTTAGTCCTTTCTCTTCAGAGAGATATTCTTTCAGCCGTTGTTCGTTCGCTGCGATTTCGGGAAGTACGCGGAGTTGGTATTCTTGTATCATTTGGTTATTGTTACTTTAGATTATAAAAAGATAAGGCAGATAACATAAATCAGTGTCTTATCCGAATAACGCCCTGAACGCCTCTTCTACCTTTCTTACGGGCACTAACTCTATCTTTAGCTTCTTCGTATCAATGCCTTGCAAATTATATTTGGGCAACAGGAAACGCTTGAAGCCAAGCTTCTCGGCCTCTCCGATACGTTGTTCAATCCGGTTCACCGGACGTATCTCTCCCGACAAACCGATTTCTCCTGCCATACAGACTTCCGGTTCGATAGCTGCATCCATATTTGAAGAAAGAATGGCACTGATAACTGCGAGGTCGATGGCCGGGTCATTCACTTTCAGTCCTCCGGCGATATTCAGAAATACATCTTTCTGTGCAAGCTTGAACCCGACACGTTTTTCGAGGACGGCCAGAAGCATATTCATTCTTCGTATATCAAATCCGGTTGCCGAACGTTGGGGATTACCATAAACAGCGGAGCTTACCAGAGCCTGAGTCTCAATCAGGAAGGGACGTACTCCTTCGATAGCAGAAGCGATTGCTACTCCGCTCATTCCTTCATGGTCTTGGCTAAGCAGTAGTTCCGAAGGATTGCTCACCTGGCGTAGCCCGTCCTGCCGCATCTCATAAATACCCAGTTCGGCCGTACTACCGAAGCGATTCTTGATACTGCGTAAAATACGGTACATATAATGTTGGTCACCTTCAAATTGGAGAACTGTATCAACGATATGTTCCAGCACCTTGGGGCCTGCAATGCTCCCTTCTTTATTTATATGTCCGATAAGCAAGACCGGCGTATGAGTCTCCTTTGCGAAACGTAGGATAGATGCCGAACACTCTCTGACCTGAGCGATACTTCCGGGAGACGATTCGATGGTTTCCGTAGAGATAGTCTGTATGGAGTCGATAATAACCAAATCCGGATTCGTATTTTTGATATGGACATAAATCTGTTCAAGGGAAGTCTCACAAACAATGAAGCAGTCGCTGGAAACCTCAGAAAGACGGTCGGCACGTAATTTTAATTGCCGTGCACTTTCCTCGCCGGATACATAAAGGATTTTCTTTTCCGGCATACGGAGTACGGTTTGCATGACGAGAGTTGATTTTCCGATTCCCGGTTCGCCGCCGATCAGTACTAAAGAACCCGGAACAAGTCCGCCGCCCAGTACGCGGTTCAGTTCATTATCATGCATATTGATTCGCGGTTCATCGTCCGCTATGATCTCACTAAGAATAACCGGCTTGGGCTTTTGCGTTTCTATGCCCGATACCGGCCGGCGGTTAACCGGCTCTTTCCGTACGATTTCCTCAACATACGTATTCCATTCTCCGCACGACGGACATTTGCCTACCCATTTCGGTGAATCCTGTCCGCAGTTACTACACACATATACGGTCTTTTCTTTAGCCATTGCATTCTTATTAGTTTTCTAGAGAATACAAAAGTATGTATAATCTGTTCAACGCGCAAAACAAATCCCGGCAAAATCAGTTTATTGTTCAATCATCCGTTTCCAAACTCATCGTTATTGCTGAAATGTTATTAACTGTTGGACGGTAAGGAAAGAAGTCCTCATCGGTACCGGATACCTTCCTCAATGCTGGACGGAACGTTATATAGAACCGGTAAGTTTATAGAGTTATTTCTCCCGCCATTGAACGGTTCATCCGGTCACGCACCTCGTCCGGTGTATAGCCGTGTCCCAACAGAAACATTAATTTGGTAACGGCGGACTCCGTCGTACTGTCATATCCGGAGACAACCCCTGCCTGCAACAACTGATATCCGGTTTCGTAACGTTCCATTTCTACGGTACCTGCACTACATTGTGTCACGTTGACAATGATGATTCCCCGTGCACTGGCCTGGCAGAGCAAGCGGATGAACCATTCCTTCCGGGGAGCGTTGCCGGAACCGTACGTTTCGAGTACTACCGCTTTCAATCCTTCTATTTTCAGAATGGTAGCCACTACATTCTCCTGAATGCCGGGGAAAAGTTTCAGAACGACCACATTGGTATCCAGTAAATAGTGCGGTTTCAATTCCCGTTCTTCTCCGTTCACATGAATCTGTACATTATTATATTTAATATGAATCCCCGCTTCGGCCAGTACCGGATAATTGAATGACCGGAAAGCGTTGAAGTTTTCGGCATTTATTTTGGTAGTGCGATTTCCCCGCATCAAATGGTTCTCGAAGAAGATACAGACCTCCGGGACAAGCGCTTTTCCTTCCTTATTCTGTGCAACGGCAATTTCAATACTCGTCATCAGATTTTCCTTTCCGTCCGTGCGGAGTACCCCTATCTCTCCAAAGCACCGGTTGTGGTGTTTTCAATCATACCAATTGTTCCACCTGTGTATATTAACAATACGGAAGTATTTAAAGGGTACATAAGCTAATTTTCTGCGATTGTTTTCGCAAATATAACAATATAATTGATAAATAAGTAGCAAAATGTCATAAAAATGCTGTCTGTTGATTGAGGAGAAAAGAAACGTAGGATTCTTTTTATCAGAAAAAAACGGGAAAAAGTGATAGATTGAATGTTTTTATTATTACTTTTGCGACACTTATCAAAAACAAGAGTAGAAACAAGGACTATGATGAAGTACTATCCGCATACAGTCACATCCATGTGCACCATGACCCTTTGGGGTTGAGGGATAGTATTTGTGTATCTACGTGATTCACGCCTGTGTAAGTAGGCAAAATTCAAATTAAACTTTTTCGTAAACAACCAATCGTTCTGTAAAACTATACACAGGACATTGCATTAAAATAAGTATCTTCATGAAAGTAATGAAATTCGGCGGAACGTCCGTAGGTTCCGTGAACAGCATTTTAAGTGTAAAGAGAATTGTAGAGTCGGCATCGGCCGGCGAACCGGTTATTGTAGTAGTTTCCGCATTGGGAGGCATCACTGATAAATTGATAAACACATCGAAAATGGCGGCTACCGGAGATTCGGCCTATGAGGGTGAGTTCCGCGAAATTGTTTATCGTCATGTGGAAATGATTAAAGAGGTGGTTCCTGCCGGAGAAGGGCAAGTGGCGTTGCAACGTCAGATTGGCGAATTGCTGAATGAATTGAAGGATATTTTCCAGGGTATTTACCTGATTAAAGACCTTTCCCCGAAGACTTCGGACACAATCGTAAGCTATGGCGAGCGCCTTTCATCTATCATTGTTGCCGAGCTGATTAAGGATGCCAAGTGGTTCGATTCGCGTACTTTTATCAAAACTGAAAAGAAGCATAACAAACATACGATTGACGCTGATCTGACCAACAAACTGGTAAAAGAGACTTTCAGCTCTATCCCGAAAGTAGCATTGGTGCCGGGCTTTATTTCTTCCGACAAGACAACCGGAGAAGTAACCAATCTCGGTCGCGGCGGTTCGGATTATACGGCTGCCATCATTGCTGCGGCGCTCAATGCCGACAGTCTGGAGATATGGACAGATGTGGATGGCTTTATGACTGCTGATCCGCGTGTGATTTCAACGGCTTATACTATCTCCGAACTTAGCTATGTAGAAGCAACCGAACTTTGTAACTTCGGTGCGAAAGTAGTTTATCCGCCGACGATTTATCCCGTATATCATAAGAATATTCCTATTATAATAAAGAATACGTTCAATCCGGATGGAGTGGGGACCGTCATCAAACAAGAAGTCTCCAATCCGCATAGCAAGGCGATTAAAGGAATTTCCTCTATCAATGATACCAGTCTGATTACCGTTCAGGGATTGGGTATGGTAGGTGTGATTGGTGTGAACTACCGTATCTTTAAGGCGTTAGCGAAGAATGGAATCAGTGTATTCCTTGTTTCGCAGGCTTCATCGGAGAACAGTACTTCTATCGGTGTACGCAATGCGGATGCAGACCTGGCTTGTGAAGTGCTGAACGAAGAATTTGCGAAAGAGATAGAAATGGGAGAAATTTCCCCGATTCTCGCCGAAAGAAACTTGGCGACAGTCGCCATTGTAGGTGAGAACATGAAGCATACGCCGGGCATTGCAGGTAAATTGTTCGGTACGCTGGGACGCAACGGTATCAATGTGATCGCTTGTGCACAAGGCGCATCGGAAACCAACATCTCTTTCGTTGTCGATGCAAAATCATTACGTAAATCGCTGAACGTTATCCACGACTCTTTCTTCCTGTCCGAATATCAGGTCTTGAATTTGTTTATTTGCGGTATCGGTACGGTAGGCGGGAGCCTGGTAGAGCAGATTCGTTGTCAGCAAGAGAAGCTAATGCTGGAAAACGGACTGAAACTGCACGTTGTAGGTATCATTGACGCAACGAAAGCGATGTTTAGCCGTGAAGGGTTCGACCTCGCCAATTTCCGTGAAGAGTTGCAGCAGAAAGGAAAAGACAGTAATCTGCAGACAATTCGTGACGAGATTGTAGGAATGAATATCTTCAACTCCGTATTTGTAGATTGTACGGCCAGTCCCGATATTGCTTCACTCTACAAAGATCTTTTGCAACACAATATTTCCGTTGTAGCTGCCAACAAGATTGCCGCTTCTTCGGCATACGAAAACTATCGTGAACTGAAGACGATCGCCCGCCAGCGCGGTGTGAAATATCTGTTTGAAACGAACGTAGGTGCCGGACTTCCGATTATCAACACTATCAACGACCTGATTCATAGTGGTGACAAAATCTTGAAAATCGAAGCAGTACTTTCGGGTACATTAAATTATATCTTCAATAAGATTAGTGCCGACATTCCTTTCAGCCGTACTATCAAAATGGCGCAGGAGGAACGTTACTCCGAACCCGACCCGCGCATCGACCTGAGCGGAAAAGACGTTATCCGCAAGTTGGTGATTCTGGCGCGTGAAGCCGGATACCGCATCGAACAGGAAGATGTGGAAAAAAATCTCTTTGTGCCGAACGACTTCTTCGAAGGTTCCTTGGACGACTTCTGGAAACGGGTGCCCAGTCTCGACGCAGACTTTGAAGCTCGCCGCCAAGTATTGGAAAAAGAGCATAAACATTGGCGTTTCGTTGCCAAACTGGAAGACGGAAAAGCTTCTGTCGGTTTGCAGGAAGTAGGAGCCAACCACCCGTTCTACGGTCTGGAAGGCAGTAACAATATCATCTTGCTGACTACGGAACGTTATAAAGAATATCCGATGATGATTCAGGGGTACGGTGCCGGTGCCGGAGTGACGGCTGCCGGAGTATTTGCCGATATTATGAGCATCGCAAACGTTTAATGCCTTATGAAACATATTATCATATTGGGTGACGGAATGGCCGATTGGCCTGTGAAGTCATTAGGAGACAAGACGCTCCTGCAATATGCCAAAACGCCTTACATGGATAAGTTGGCCCGCATGGGACGTAACGGGCGGTTGATAACCGTAGCCGAAGGCTTTCATCCGGGCAGTGAGGTTGCCAATATGTCCGTACTGGGATATAATCTCCCGAAAGTGTACGAAGGTCGCGGGCCACTGGAAGCGGCAAGCATCGGTGTAGACCTGCAACCGGGAGAAATGGCAATGCGTTGTAATCTGATTTGTGTGGAAGGGGAGATTCTGAAGAATCACTCTTCCGGGCATATATCTACCGAAGAAGCGGACGTGCTGATTCAATATCTGCAAGAAAAACTGGGCAACGACCGCGTGCGTTTCCATACAGGAGTACAGTACCGTCATTTGTTGGTTATCAAAGGGGGAAATAAAGAACTCGACTGTACCCCTCCGCACGATGTGCCTTTGAAACCTTTCCGTCCGCTAATGGTGAAACCTCTGGCACCGGAAGCGCAGGAAACGGCAGACTTGGTTAACGACTTGATTTTGAAATCGCAGGAACTGTTGAAGAACCACCCGTTAAACCTGAAACGCATGGCAGAAGGCAAGGACCCTGCAAATAGTATTTGGCCCTGGAGTCCGGGGTATCGTCCGCAAATGCCTACCTTCTCCGAAACTTTCCCGCAAGTGAAAAAGGGAGCGGTAATCTCGGCTGTTGACTTGATTAACGGAATCGGTTACTATGCCGGTTTGCGTCGTATTGCTGTGGAAGGGGCGACCGGGCTTTATAATACGAATTACGAGAATAAAGTAGCTGCCGCACTGGAAGCCCTGAAAACGGACGATTTTGTTTATCTTCACATTGAAGCCAGCGATGAGGCGGGGCACGAAGGGGATATCGACCTGAAACTTCTCACGATCGAGAATCTCGACAAACGTGCCGTAGGACCTATTTACGAAGCAGTGAAAGACTGGAACGAACCGGTAGCGATTGCCGTTCTGCCCGATCATCCTACTCCCTGTGAACTTCGCACGCATACGTCCGAACCGATCCCGTTCCTTATCTGGTATCCGGGCATCGAACCCGATGAGGTGCAGGTATACGACGAGGTAGCTGCCTGCAACGGTAGTTACGGTGTGTTGAAAGAAGACGAGTTTATAAAAGAATTCATGAAATAAGTCACCACAGATTATGAAATATTATAGTACGAATAAACAAGCACCAATGGCTTCCCTCCAGGAAGCAGTGGTGAAAGGGCTTGCAGCCGATAAGGGACTGTTTATGCCTATGACTGTCAAACCTCTTCCGCAAGAGTTCTACGATACGATTGATACATTGTCTTTTCAGGAAATAGCCTATCGTGTTGCTGATGCGTTCTTTGGCGAAGATGTTCCTGCCGATACACTGAAACAGATAGTATATGATACATTAAGTTTTGATGTGCCTTTGGTAAAGGTAGCGGACAATATCTATTCTCTGGAACTTTTCCACGGACCGACACTGGCTTTCAAAGATGTAGGCGGCCGTTTCATGGCACGTCTGCTGGGGTACTTCATTAAAAAAGAAGGACAGAAGAATGTCAATGTGCTGGTAGCTACTTCCGGTGATACGGGAAGCGCTGTTGCTAACGGCTTTCTGGGGGTGGAAGGTATTCATGTGTATGTGCTCTATCCGAAAGGAAAAGTCAGTGAGATACAGGAAAAACAGTTCACTACATTGGGACAGAATATCACTGCACTCGAAGTAGACGGAACATTCGATGACTGTCAGGCATTGGTAAAAGCCGCTTTCATGGATAAGGAACTGAATGAACATCTTTCCCTGACTTCCGCCAACTCTATCAATGTAGCCCGCTTCCTGCCGCAAGCATTCTATTATTTCTATGCTTACGCCCAGTTGAAGCGTGCCGGAAAAGCGGCTAATGCTGTGATTTGTGTTCCTAGCGGAAACTTCGGAAACATCACTGCCGGATTGTTCGGAAAGAAAATGGGATTACCCATCAAGCGTTTTATTGCTGCCAACAACCGTAATGATATCTTCTATCAGTACCTGCAGACAGGCAAGTACAATCCCCGTCCCTCCATTGCTACGATTGCCAATGCTATGGATGTAGGTGACCCGAGTAATTTTGCCCGTGTAATCGACTTGTACGGCAATTCTCATGCCGCTATCTCTGCCGAGATTTCGGGTACGACTTACACTGACGAGCAGATTCGCGAAACGGTAAAAGAAACCTGGAAAGAACATCACTACCTGCTCGACCCTCACGGGGCTTGCGGATACCGTGCCTTGGTCGAAGGACTGAAAGAAGGCGAGACCGGTGTGTTCCTTGAAACGGCTCATCCGGCCAAGTTCCTTGAAACAGTAGAAAGCATTATCGGCGAATCGGTAGAGATACCTGCCAAATTGCAGGAGTTTATGAAAGGCGAGAAGAAAAGTTTGCAGATGACAAAGGAATTTGCAGATTTCAAGAACTATCTGCTTTCTCTTTAAGTATTCTCTCCTGTTGCCGCATTTTTCAACGTACAGGTAGCAGCTGGAAGGGTTCCTGATAAGGGTGTGTGCCACCGCCTTGGCACGATTGTGACAACGCTGTGTCACAGTTGTGCCAAGCCGATGGCACAACTGTGTCAATGGGGTGGAACAAACTTGGCACAGCGATGTCTGTTTTACATAAAAGCAAGGAATACTAAATACTCTCCCGTGCAATGAATTGTAAACTCATCGGAAGTCGCTTCATTGAGCGTGCCTTGCCACCAATTGGTGAAATCGCTTAGCGGATAAACCAATCCTTCTCCCTGCAATCCTTTCGCTCCGAAATTGATAATGGAAATCTGCTGTCCGGGATGAGCAGCAAAGGTTTGTGTATCTTTTGCAGGAACAAATACTCCATAATCAGTAATGGTCCGTACTTCCATGCCGCTTTTCATATAATCCAGCAGTAGGCTGATATTTCCCAATGTATGGTCTTCCCGTTTGCCGGTCGCTCCGACAATGGCAATTCTCCGGAATCCTCTCTTTTGCAGATACCGGACGGCTTTAGTCTGGTCGTTCGTTTCCTGATCGGGTATCTGATGTATAATAGGGGAGAAGCGTTTGTGGTATTCTGTTGAAAGAGAGTCGCCGTCGCCGACAATCACATCCGGAGTATGTCCGCGGGAAATGTACTCATTGGCTGCACCGTCACAGCAAGCAACAAAACTTGCTTCTTCCAGCATTGTCAGAGGAACGGGGCAAGTTGGGTATTCACCGTTGGCCAGTATCACTGCCTCGGGAGTATAGTGTTCGTTTATCATTGTATGTTCATTAGTTTTTTCCACTTGAAGTAGCCAAAGATAGCTATAATGGAGTAAAGTCCGTACAAAGCTGAGGTGAAATAGAGGTCTTTATAGATATAAAGTCCGCAGCAGACGATATCGACGATAATCCAGGCAAACCATTGTTCAATGTATTTGCGTGCCAGCATCCACATTCCGACAATACTCAAGGCAGTGGTAAAGCTATCCAGCCACGGAACGTTACTGTCGGTATATTCGATAAGTATCCATGCAATGCCGATAAAGGCGACAATAAATACAACTGCCAGTGGAAGGTAACATTTCCATGGAGTGTGCACGATAGGGAGGTCTTTGGAGCGACCGGCGGTTGGCTGGTCTGCCGGCCGGCACTTCTTTTTCCGGTGTCCCCACATCCAGAAAAACCAACCGTAGACAGCGGCTATCAGATAATAGATATTGATGCCAAAGTCGGCATACAGTCCCGCCTTGTAATATACAAAGATGTAAATGGCAGGCATGACGACACCTGCTATCCAAAGATAGATACTAGCCCGGTATTCCAACCAAAGGTAGACTAAACCGACCAGCGTACCGAATATTTCTAAAAAGTCCAGTTCCATAATCTGCTGATGTCATTAAAAGCGGAAAGACACGTGTCCCAAGACGTTTGTTCCGGCTTGTGCGGCATAGCCGGCATAGTTTCCCCGATTTTCCACTGTATCGGTGTAATCGCTTGAAGCCCAACCATTGTTTTCATACTCCTCGTTAAAGAGGTTGTAAACGGTGAATCCCAATGTGACTTCTTTCAGAATCTTCTTGGGACGGAAGGTGTACGCCAGATTGAGATTGCTGACAAAGTATTTGTCAAGAGTCAGTTCTTCTACTTCCGCATTGGTCATATACTGTTTGCTTACAAACTGCGATTGCAGGGAAGCCTCGAAGCCTTTATAATTGAAAGAAAAACGGTTGTTGAGCAGGAAGTCCGGCGAAAAAGCGATGTGGGTGTCTTTATGCTTTATCAGGACAGTTGGAAGGGAAGTTACTGTTTCATCTGCGTTATAATGATAGCCCGGCAGACTTTCCACAAAATCCTTGATGCGATTCTTGCTCCATGTGGCATTGATGTCCCACTGAAACCATTTGCACGGTTTGATACCGAGCATTAATTCGATTCCCATGCGGTAGCTGTCCGGAATGTTTTCGGTCAGTGCTTCACCAATATCATTTAAAGCACCGGTCAGGACAAGTTGGTCGGTGTAATCCATGTAGTAGAAGTTGGCACCTGCCGTCAGCCATGGGTTGGCAAACGTATATCCCGCTTCGTAATCAAGCAGTTTTTCAGCTTTCGGGTAGGAGTCGGGATCGCCGTCCGTATAATTGTTTCTTGTCGGTTCTTTCTGTGCTACGGAGAAAGAAGCGTACAGGCGGTGATTGGGAGTTATATTCCAGTTTAAGCCGACTTTCGGATTGAAAAAATCGAATTTCTTATCTACGGCTAGCGGGCGCAGGGCGTTTTTATTCCAGTCATATTTATCGTTTACTCCATCGATTGTGTAATCAATATGGCGGTATTGCAGGTCGGCATAAGCGCTTAACGTGCTGGTCAGATCATAGTTGGCTTTCAGATAGATATTCCCGTCGGTTTTCTTTGATTTGTTGCGGTAATATTCATGTTCGGGAGACAGGTTGCCGATATAGTTTTTCACCCATGTCACTTTTCCGAAGTTATTTCCCCGGTATTGGTTGAGGCCACCTCCTAAGGAAGCGGTCAGGCGGTTTCCTGTATAATTAAGGGAGAATACACCTCCCCCGAATTTGTTGTCCATTTTCTTTTGTCGGACAAGGTCGCTTTCGTTAGTTTCCGTTCCGTCCGGGTTGAATGGTTTTAACCCGTATTCCACCAGGCTGCTTCCGGGTTTATATTCTTCATAATACCCGTCGCCTTTGGTATAGTGTAAGGCTACGTTCAGATTCCATGCGGTAGAAAAACTATGGTTAAGAAGTAGTTGGTAGTTCTTTTGCAGGTAGTTGTCCGTTTGGTCCGTATAATAATGTTTGTTGCCGTCGGCGTCGGTATACATTTCCCCGCAAGGATTATATCGTCTTCCGAATTTCTCCATTTCCTCCTTCGTTGCATATCCCCAGGCATGATAAGTCTTTTCTTTTCCGGCAAATGCAATCAGTTTGACGGAAGTGTTCTCTGCGAAATACCCTCCTTGCAGATAGTAAGAGTTGAGGTCTACTGAAGCCCGGTCGATATATCCGTCCGTACCGATGTTGGAAAGACGGGCGTCAAAAGTCCAGTGGTTGTTCAGCAGTCCGGTTCCTACTTTCACCGTTTCCTTGTGCGTATTGAAAGAACCGTAAGAGCCGTTGAACTCGGCATACGGTTTCATTGCCGCACCTTCCGTCTGCATATTGACGCTGGCTCCGAATGCACCTGCCCCATTGGTGGACGTTCCTGCACCGCGTTGCACTTGCATATCCTTTACGGAAGAAGAAAAGTCCGGCATATTTACCCAAAACAAATTATGGCTTTCGGCGTCATTCATCGGTATCCCGTTCACGGTGATGTTGATGCGTGTACCATCGGTTCCGCGTACACGGAGGGTTGTGTAACCGATACCGGCTCCCGCATCCGATGTGGTCAGGGTAGAAGGAGTCATGCTCAACAGGTAAGGAATATCCTGTCCGAAGTTTACTTTTTTAAGTTCTGCTTTTCCTATATTGGTGAATGCCATCGGTGTTTTTGCTGTGGCACGTGTAGATACTACCTGCACTTCTTGCAGGTTAATTACTTTCAAACTGTCGGATTCTGCACTCGTTCGTGCATGGACAGTAATGCCTACGCCCAATAAGGCGACGACACTCCATACTATTTTTTTCATCTTGCTTATTAATTAGTTCTCTACGCCGGCATTACCCGGATCAGATTCTATGGGTATGTTCTCAGCCCGTCATGTTAAGGCACCCCTACCAGTGAATCGGTGACAAAATTACGCCTTTTACGGGAAGAATGCAAAAAAACTTTTAGATTTGCTTAAAACAATGTAACTTTGTCGTTTGTTGAAATAACCAAACAACAGTTTATTCATTTTAATTCAGATAAATTATGCTACTATTATTTCAAGCAACAGCAACACAGGTTGCGGATTCTACGCAGGTCGTTGCAGATAAATTAATGAAAGAAGCGATTGCTAATGCCGACGGCTTAGATAAACTATCGCTCATCACCCAACAACTGCTGGATTTTGCCATTCGTGCCGGAGAGCGTATCTTGATTGCGGTCATCGTCTTTATTGTAGGACGTTTCCTTATTTCAATGCTCAACCGCTTTGTCGGACGTCTCATGGATAGAAGAAAAGTGGATATCAGTATCAAGACTTTCGTCAAAAGTCTGGTAAATATTCTGCTGACCATTCTGTTGATTATTTCCGTTGTCGGTGCTTTGGGAGTTGAAACGACATCATTTGCAGCTTTGTTGGCTTCGGCCGGTGTCGCTGTCGGTATGGCTTTGTCCGGCAATTTGCAGAACTTTGCAGGAGGACTGATCGTGCTTTTATTCAAACCTTATAAAGTAGGCGACTGGATTGAAAGCCAGGGAGTTTCCGGAACGGTAAAAGAGATCCAGATCTTCCATACCATTTTGACTACGGGAGATAACAAAGTGATTTATATACCGAACGGTGCAATGAGCAGCGGAGTAGTGACGAACTATAATACGCAGACTACTCGCCGTGTGGAATGGATTGTAGGAGTTGACTATGGCGAAGATTACGATAAAGTGCAGCAGATCGTGACTGATATTTTGGCTGCGGACAAACGTATCCTGAAAGATCCGGCTCCATTTATCGCTCTTCATGCATTGGATGCCAGCAGTGTGAATGTAGTAGCCCGTGTATGGGTGAACAGCGCTGATTATTGGGGAGTTTATTTTGATATCAACAAGGCAATTTATGCCACCTTTAATGAAAAAGGCATTAACTTCCCGTTCCCGCAACTTACGGTACATCAGGGAAATTGATAATTCTACGCTATATGCAAAAACGAGAGAGTTTCACTTCAGTGAGGCTCTCTCGTTTTATAGATGAAAAATTGTCTGGTGTGATTGGAAAAGGAATTTCTTTTATTTTATGCCGAAATCTTCGGCCAGTTCGTATCTGTCTTCTTTCATCCCCAGCACATGGTTGATCTTTCTTCTTTTCTCCAGATCCTTAAAATAGTTTTCCACCACCATGTAAAGGTCGAAATTAGTGGTTGACCCTGCGGCCATATCGAGTGATTCCACCATTTTTTCTACTGCTTGGTGAATTTTCTCTGCGTCTATCAGATGCAGTTCGTTGCTGTGTATTAAATATTTTTCCATGACTGCAATGTTTTAATGTTATATTGGTATAACGTTCGGCAGTCATGGAAAGTTCAGTGTTCCGGACTAGACTCTAGCAAGTGCCTGTTCCAAATCGGCAATCAAATCGTCGATATGCTCCGTGCCGATAGACAAACGGACAGTGCCCGGATAAATTTCCTGTTCTGCAAGTTCCTGCGCGTTGAGTTGCGAATGAGTGGTACTTGCCGGATGAATGACCAGTGATTTTACGTCAGCCACATTGGCCAGTAAAGAGAAAATTTCCAGGCTGTCAATAAAACGATGTGCTTCTTCCTGTCCTCCTTTTATTTCGAAGGTGAAGATAGAACTTGCACCATTCGGGAAATAACGTTGATATAGTGCATGGTCCGGATGATCGACCAGTGAAGGGTGATTGACCTTCTTTACTTTCGGATGATTGTTCAGGAAGCTTACTACTTTTAATGCGTTTTCTACATGGCGCTCTACACGCAATGACAGCGTTTCGAGTCCCTGCAACAGAATGAAGGCGTTGAATGGGCTGATAGTAGCTCCGGTATCCCGCAGTAGAGTGGCACGGATACGAGTTGCATAGGCAGCCGGACCGGCAGCGTCCACAAAGCGTACTCCATGATAACTGGGGTCGGGCTCGGTGAGTTGCGGGAATTTGCCCGAAGCCACCCAGTCGAATTTACCAGAATCTACGATTACTCCTCCTAGTGAGGTACCGTGTCCACCAATAAACTTTGTGGCAGAGTGTACTACAATATCTGCACCGTGTTCGATAGGACGAATTAAGTACGGTGTGCCGAATGTATTATCAATAATCAAAGGAATTTTATGGCGGTGAGCGATTTCGGATACTGCCTCTATATCGATAATGTTGGAGTTAGGGTTGCCTAATGTCTCTATAAATACGGCTTTTGTATTATCCTGAATAGCCTTTTCAAAATTGGAAAGGTCGCTCGGATCAACAAAAGTTGTTGTAATTCCATAACTGGGCAAGGTATGTGCCAGCAGGTTGTAACTTCCTCCGTAGATCGTCTTGGCTGCTACAATATGATCGCCCGCACGGGTAATGTTTTCGAAAGCATAAGTGATGGCGGCAGCACCGGAAGCAACTGCCAACCCTGCTACTCCTCCCTCAAGGGCAGCTACGCGTTCTTCAAAAACGCCTTGTGTAGAGTTTGTCAGGCGTCCGTAGATATTTCCCGGATCTTGCAGGCCGAAACGTGCGGCTGCATGAGCGGAGTTATGGAATACATAGGAAGTTGTCTGATAGATAGGTACTGCACGGGCGTCTGTTGCCGGGTCTGCCTGTTCCTGTCCTACATGAATCTGTAATGTCTCGAAGTGTAAGTTCTTTCTTTCCATAATCGTATGTTTTTAAAGTTTAATATTTTGTCTTTATTTTCTTGCAAAGTTAGACAGCGTAGGAATATCGAACAATATATAGCTGAAATATAGAAAATAATACTATTTTTGTACCGTTATATAGAATAAGGATACTGTCTTGTTCTCGATATTCACCCTTTAGAAGAATATTTTTCTATGGATACTTTTGATAAATTGGATAAAGTGGATTTGCAGATACTCCGTACTCTGCAAGAGAATGCCCGATTGACGACAAAAGAGTTGGCTGCACGGGTGAGTCTTTCATCAACTCCTGTCTTTGAACGGCTCAAACGGCTCGAAAGCGGCGGATATATAAAGAAATATATTGCTGTGCTGGATGCTGAAAAGTTGAATCAGGGATTCGTCGTGTTTTGCAGTGTGAAGCTCAGACGGCTGAACAGGGATATTGCAGCAGAGTTTACGCGAATCATACAAGATATTCCTGAAGTAACCGAATGCTATAATATATCGGGAAGTTATGATTATCTGCTCAAGATTCATGCTCCGAATATGAAGTATTATCAAGAGTTTATTCTAAATGTACTAGGCACTATCGATAGTCTGGGGTCATTGGAAAGTACTTTTGTCATGGCTGAGGTGAAACACCGGTATGGGATACATATTTAGTGCTCTAAATATGTTATGTAGCATACTTAACTTCTTTTTGCACATTCATAGTTCCATTTTATAGCAACATCCCTAATTTTATCCAAAAGCTGGAATGATATTTCAAATATGGAAAACATATTGCCAAATATGGAAAATACAGAGCAAAGTCTGGAAAAAACAGACGATAATTATAAAGTGCCCAATCTGGAAAAAGGCATTGCGGTGATTGAATATCTTTCTTCGAGATCGGAAGGAGAAACATTGCAGGCAATCAAGGTGGCACTTGATATATCACAGACTACCGCCTACCGTATCTTGAATACATTGGTACGTTTGGATTATCTTTCTTTCGATGAAGATACGAAGCGGTATAAATTAACCCGGAAATTGTTAACTCTGGGATTCCGTTCGTTGAATGAACATAATCTGCTGGAAACAGTCTTGCCACATTTACGTGATTTGAGAGACAGGGTGAAGGAAACGGCCTGTTTTGGCGTATTGGGCGATGAAAAAGGCATTTTTATCGAACAAGCTCGAGGAGATCACGCTTTTTGCTTTGTCCTGTCACCCGGTAAACCTTTTGAACTGCATTGTTCTGCGCCGGGAAAAGCAATCATGGCCTATCTGCCGGTCACTGTCCGGAACCGTTATCTTTCTTATATGACTTTCCCTCGTTACAATTCCCGTACTATCACTTCGCGCGAGGTTTATCTGGAAGAATTGGAGAAGGTTTATCAACAGGGATACGCTTTGGACAATGAGGAAGAATTGAGCGGGGTGATTTGTGTAGGCGCACCTGTCTTGAATTATACAGGATATCCTTGTGGCTCTATCTGGATTTCGGGACCGAAAGACCGTTTGACGGAGGAACAGTTGCGAAGTACGGTGCAGATTGTCAAAGAGATAGCCGGACAAATCTCAGCAGAACTAGGATATAGAAGAGTATAACAAAAGATCATGCTATAAAAATACGAAACATTATGATAAGGAACTTTTTGCTAATTTGCTTGCTCGGTTGCGGCATATCTTTGGCAACAGCCGGAAACCCTCCTTTCTTTACTACAGGTACTGCTGTTAACGAGAAAGGAGAATTATTGATGACCCAGAAAGGAACCAGACAGTTGGATGTATTTGCTGCCGACGGGAAAACTTTGCTCCGTTCGTACCCGTTTAAGGAAACTCCCACAGGAGTTTTACTTGATGGTGATAAAGCGTATGTGACTACTTTCGAGAAAACCGGGCGGTTGGAGGTCTTGTCGTTGAAGTCGGGACAGATAGAAGCAGCTATTCCTACCGGTTCGGGAGCTTGCTATCCGATATTCTCGGCGGACAAGAAGCATATCTATGTATGCAATCAATTTGCAGGTACAGTAAGTGAGATAGATCCGGCAACGTGTAAAGTTGTCAGAAGCGTGAAAGTCTTACGCGAACCAAGGTCCGCTATATTCAGTAAGGACGGACGATATCTATTTGTGGCTAACTTTCTGCCGGCACAAAGGGCGGACTTGAACATAGTGGCGGCTTGTGTATCTGTAATTGAAGTGAAAAGTTTCACTAAAGTAAAGGATATCCAACTGGCAAACGGCAGTAATGCTTTGCGGGATATGTGTATTACTCCCGACGGTAAGTATATTTATGTATCTCATAATTTAGGGCGTTTTATGGTACCTACCTCTCAATTACAGCAGGGGTGGATGAATACAAGTGCTTTCAGTATCATCAACGTAGAAAAGCAGGAATTTGAAGGAGCCGTATTGGTGGACGAACCCGACCGGGGCGCTGCCGGTGTGTGGGGGATCGCCTGTGATGAGAAGCACATCTACGTAGCCCATAGCGGGACACATGAAATAAGCGTAATCGACCATTCCCGAATGTTGGATAAGTTTCGGAATTATGCGGATAAAGGTCGTTTGGACTATGACCTGACTTTTCTTTACGGACTCCGCAAAAGGATTCCTTTGCAGGGCAACGGACCACGTCATCTTCTTCTCTCGAATAATAAACTGATTATTCCTACCTATTTCGCCGATGTATTAAATATGGTAGATCTGAATACGTTCTCGGTGGCTGCCGTTAATATGAATGTGGGACGTACCGAGACGAAAGAACAAAAAGGAGAGAAGTACTTTAATGATGCGGGACATTGTTATCAGGGGTGGCAAAGTTGTAACGGATGTCATCCCGGAGACGGCCGTACGGACGGTATGAACTGGGATTTGATGAACGATGGAGTAGGGAATCCTAAAAACTGCAAGAGCCTGCTTTATAGCCACGTGACGCCTCCCAATATGATTTCGGGTATTCGTGCCAAAGCTGAAGTAGCTGTACGTGCAGGATTCCGGTATATTCAGTTCTATGAGCCGGAAGAAGAAATGGCCGAATGTGTGGACGCGTATATGAAGTCTTTACGCCCGGTTCCGAGCCCGTATTTAGTAGATGGAGAATTGTCGGAAAAAGCGAAGGCGGGAAGAAAAGTCTTTGATAAGTTGAAATGTGGCGATTGTCATAACGGTCCTTTCTATACGGATCTGAAAATGCATCGGATTGGTGAAGATGTCGAGTTTGAGAAAGGATGGGATACACCTACGCTGGTAGAATGTTGGCGTACGGCTCCTTATTTGTTTGACGGACGTGCTGCCACTATGCAAGAAGTGTTCGAAGTTCACAAGCACGGAATTGACAAGAAAGTATCCAAGAAAGAAATAGAGGAATTAACTGAATATGTAAATTCTCTTTAAGAAGAAAGTGTATGAACTATTGTGATAAAATACATTACTCCCTGTTGACTGCTTCCCCGGAAGATTTTCCGTCGATGATAGACAGTTTATTGTCCCGGTTGCCCGAAGAAGAACGTATACTACGTTTGGTCTTGTTCGGTACGCCGGTTTTAAAAGATGAATATGTCACTCAACGTCAGCTATTCAAAGCGAAAGCACGCCATTTCTTTGGAGACAGCGAACCGGCTCTTAGTTATGTTCTGCAACCCGTACCGGATGCTCCTTTAGTCATGGAAGTACATAGCTATCGTCCTGAAAGCGATGAACGGATTTTGTATCGGCACTATGATAATATTCCTTACGTATTGTTGGAAAATGAGTCGGGACGTTTCCTGTTTGCCGGAGGATTTCAGGGCGATGACCCTTGTGCAGATATGGAACAGTGGTCGGTAGAAGCCTTCCGCCAGTTGAAGGGAGTTTTGGAGAAAGAATCGTTTCCTGTCAACAGCATTATTCGTCAATGGAATTATATAGAACAAATCACCGGATATGACGGAGCCGGCCAACATTATCAGTCGTTCAATAATGTGCGTACAGCGTTTTATGCGGGAAGTGATTGGTCGAACGGCTATCCTGCCGCTACGGGAATCGGGATGAACATGGGAGGTGTGCTGATTGATGTGGATGCGGCAATGTTTCACACTCCTGATGTTTTTGCCACTCCTATTGATAATAAACTGCAAGTTGCTGCCCACGCCTATTCCGAGCAGGTGCTTGAAGAAGCCCGGCAGAAAAAAACAACCCCGAAGTTTGAACGGGCCAAGAGCATGACTTTCCGGGAGCGATGTCTGGTTTATATCTCCGGTACAGCCGCAATCAGAGGAGAAGAAAGTCTGAAGGGAGTCGGTTTGGAACGTCAGTTGCAGATTACTATGGAGAATATCGCTCAATTGATAGGTGATGCCCGTTTGGTTATGTTACGTGTTTACCTGAAGAACGAGTCTGATTATGAAGAAGCTCGCAGGGGACTTGAAAGTTATGGACTGAATATTCCTGTTTCCTATTTGCGGGCCGGCGTATGCAGGGAAGAACTATTGATTGAAATAGAGGGAATAGCGATAGATTAAATACGGAAATAATATTAATAATAACAGATAAAGCTATGACTAATTTGAAAAAGTACACAAATGCCGATTTCTACAAGAACGGCGTATTTCAGCAAGAGATTGCCATAGAGGCAATGAAAGAAATGTTTGTCCACTATAACATTCCCTTTACCGGATTTATGGCCGAGAATATGTGGGTAACGGATTTTGGTCTGGGAGACTTTGAAAATGTGGGTATGGGAGGTATCTTTTGGGTGAATGACCCGAAATATGGTTACTTTGCTCATGCCATTTATTTGCTTCCGGGACAGATGATTCCTGAACACGCTCATGTGAAAACAGACTTTCCGGCCAAACATGAGTCATGGATGGTGGAGAAAGGTTGGGTTTATAATTTCTCGGAAGTAGGAGAAACGACTCCGAATGCTCCGGTGATTCCCGCCACGCATGGGCCTGTCAAAAGCAAGAATTGCGTGATACAGAAAGTAGGCGATATTTTGCGATTGAAAGAAATGGAGACTTTTCACTTTATGATGGCAGGTCCGGAAGGTGCCGTTGTTTGTGAATGGGCCAACTATCACGATAATGCCGGACTGCGTTTCACTCACCCTACTGCTACGTTATGAAAAACTGGTACCGCATATTAATATTGTTTTTAGTATCTTCTTCTTTGCTGACTTTTACAGCCGCAGCTCAACAGAAGAATACTGATACTGAGCGCGCGCTCGTCTTGAAACTGGCTGCCTACTTGAAGGATTCTTCTTACATAAAGAATACGATTCGACAAATAGAGACTGAAAAGAAAGTCGAAACCCAAATCACCGGATATCAAAAACTTCATAAGCAAGTGCAACGTATGCTTCTGTTGCAAAGCGAATTGAAGTGGCTGAATATGGAAGCGATTCGTCTGGCTTATGAGGACATGAAGCGGATCGAAGGCTTCGATGCAGTAAAGTGCCTGCCTATTTTGACCGAACTGGAACAACAAGTAAAGCAAGGATTCGGCAATATATATAGCGGTGATGAGGCTGTTTTGGCAAATGCGGAAAAGGCCGTAGCCAATAAGCGTGCTATTTTACTGGCCAACCCATTGTTGAACGGCGATAAGATATTGACCGTTCGTTATCAACTGGGAAACAGGGATCGTCGGGCAATGGCTCCCGAACTGGGTACGCAGTCGAACAACTGGAGTAATCAGGAATCAGCCCGCCGGAAAGGTTTTAACGCCGATATTGTTGAGTTAAGTAATTTGCGTGATGAAGTACAAATCCGCACTATTTATAAGCCTGACAATACTTCTTCCATTGCCGATTTGAAACTGCATTGGGATGGAGACCGTGCGATGTTTACCCAGACAATGTCTGACAATCGTTGGAATGTGTTTGAAGTAAAACTGAATAACGGCGATTGTAAGAAATTGATTGATAATCCCGAACCTGATTTGGAATTTTATGACGGGACTTATCTGCCGGATGGACGTATCATAGCCAATTCGAACATCGGTTACCAGGGAGTACCCTGTGTCAATGGGAGCGACCCTGTAGGAAACATGGTACTTTATACGCCGCAGAGTAAAAATCTCCGCCGTCTGACATTTGATCAGGATGCAAACTGGAATCCGGTGATTATGAATAACGGACGTGTGATGTATACTCGTTGGGAATATACTGACCTGACTCACTATTACACCCGTATTGTGATGAACATGAATCCTGACGGGACGGAGCAAAAGGCACTGTATGGAAGTGGTTCAATGTTTCCCAACAGTACATTTGACGTGCAACCTTTACCCGGTTATGCTTCTGCCTTTGTCGGAATCATTTCGGGACATCACGGGGTGGCACGTTCGGGACGTCTTATTCTGTTCGACCCGGCAAAAGCGCGTAAAGGAGCTGCCGGTATGTTGCAGGAGATTCCTCATCGCAACCGTCCCATCGTTGAAGAAGTGAAAGACAGGTTGGTCGACGGGGTATGGCCTCAATTTATCAAGCCTTCTCCACTCAATGATACTTATTTTCTGGTTGCCGCAAAATTGGATAAGAATGATTTGTGGGGTATCTATCTGGTAGATAAGTTTGATAACGTGACTTGTCTGCATAAAATGGAAGGGGAAGGATATATCAGTCCGATAGCCGTGCGCAAAACGGTGACTCCGCCTGCTATACCCGACCGGGTGAAACTGGACGATAAGCAGGCAACGGTCTTTATACAGGATATTTATGAAGGTGAAGGATTGAAGGGGATTCCGCGTGGAACGGTGAAGTCGCTCCGTTTACACGCTTATGAGTATGCTTATGTCCAGACACAATCTGACCATAACTGGCATGGTATCCAGTCGGGTTGGGATATTAAACGTATGTTGGGTACCGTACCGGTGGAGGAAGACGGCTCGGTTATTTTTAAAATTCCTGCCAATACTCCGGTTTCTATCCAACCCTTGGATAAGGATGGAGTGGCTGTACAATGGATGCGTAGCTGGCTGACAGGGCAACCGGGAGAGATTGTCTCTTGTGTGGGATGCCATGAAGATCAGAATCAGATTGTGATCCCGAAACGTGTGATTGCTTCACAGAAAGCACCGCACGCTCTCACTCCCCCGGAAGGAGGACCCCGTTCGTTTACTTTTGATCTGGAGGTACAGCCTATTCTGGACCGTGCCTGTATCGCTTGCCACAATGGTGAGGGGAAAGCGTTCGATCTGCGTGGAGGCAAGAAAGATAACAGAGGATATGGAACATCCTATCTCAATCTCCACCCTTATGTGCATCGTCAAGGTGGTGAAGGGGATATGGTGGTACTTTATCCTTATGAATATCATCCTAATACTAGTGAGTTGGTCCGTCTTTTGAAAAAAGGACATTATAATGTGCAACTGACGGATGCGGAGTGGAGGAAAATTTATAACTGGATTGACTATAATGCTCCCGACAAAGGATATTTCAATGCCAATGTTCTGAAATCGTTCCCGTATCAGGGATACGACCAGATAGAACGCCGCAAGCAACTGACCGATAAATATGCGGGCGGTGCTGGAGTGGATTGGAAAAAAGAGATTGCCGATTATGCTGCCCAACTGAAAAACAAAGGTGAGATAAAACCGGTAATGCCCAAGAAGGTGAGTCCTGTGAAGGAGAAAGTCCTGAAGGTAAAAGGGTGGCCGTTTGCTCCGGACAGGGTAAAGGAAATGCTAGCCGATGAGAAAGAGACCGTTAAGGTGTTGGAAATAGCTCCGGGCGTTCAAATGACATTTGTACGTATTCCTGCGGGTGAATTTGTTATGGGCAGTTACCATGGGGAGCCGGACACTTATCCCACTACCAAGGTGAAGATAGATAAAGCGTTCTGGATGGGCGAACTGGAAGTGACTAACCAACAGTATAATACTATATTCCCGCAGCATGACAGCCGTTATGTGGATCAACAGTGGAAAGATCATGTCGTTCCGGGGTATCCGGCTAATAAACCGGAGCAGCCTGTTATCCGCGTAAGCTATAATGACGCAATGGAATATTGTAAGATATTGAGTCAAAAGACCGGACTGAACATTACGCTTCCTACCGAAGCGCAATGGGAATGGGCGTGTCGTGGAGGAAGCGACGAGGATTTCTGGTTTGGTAACTTGAATGCGGATTTCGGTAAGAAAGATAACTTGGCCGATGTGACAACCAACAAGTTTGCAGTGAGTGGAGTCGATCCGCAGCCGATGTCTCCCGAATCGCCCTGGTACAAGTATTATACGTTCCTTCCTAAAGCAGCCAATGTGGATGACGGAAGTTTGGTGCAGGTAGGAGGAAAGAAGTATGAGGCAAATCCGTTCGGATTATACTGTATGCATGGCAATGTTGCCGAATGGACGCGTTCGGATTATGTCCCTTATCCGTATAAAGAGAATCCGAAAAAGGTTTCCGAATATAAAGTGGTTCGTGGCGGTTCGTATATTGAACGGCCGAAATATTCCACAGCATACTCACGTAAGGGATTCTATCCTTATCAATGTGTGTTTAATGTCGGTTTCCGTGTCATTATCGAAGATTAATCGAATATACTAATGAAAGCTACTCTGAAAAGACTGATTTCCTCTTCAACAACGACTATTGTGTTGTTGCTTGTATATGGCGCAGGTTTGGCGATTGCTACTTTTATTGAGAAGTATCAGGGGAGTGAAGTAGCCCGATCGGTGGTGTACTGTTCTCCTTTGTTTTTCCTTCTTCAATTTTTGATAGTACTCAATTGGTTGGCTATCGTTATCAGGCAACGTTCGCTGAAAATGCGCAAATGGGGAATGTTAGTTACTCACGGGGCTTTCATTCTAATTCTGCTGGGAGCATTGGTATCTCATCTTTATGGTGAGGAAGGTATTCTTCATTTGCGTGAGGGAGAGACGAGCAATCGCTTCGCTGTCCGTCACGCCGGTGAAGTGACTTACCATACGCTGCCTTTTAGTGTGGAACTGATAAATTTTACATTAACCCGTTATCCCGGTTCGTCCAGCCCGTCTGCGTATGAAAGTGAGTTGCTGGTACATCTGGATGGAGAAGTCATTTCGGAACGGGTTTATATGAATAATGTGCTGGATGTGAAAGGTTATCGTTTCTTTCAGGCTTCTTATGATCAGGATGAACAGGGTACGGTGCTTTCTGTCAACCGTGATGTGGCTGGACGTACCATCACTTACACCGGATATGCTGTTCTGTTGCTCGGTCTGGTATTGTGTTTTGTAGACAGGCGTTCACGCTTTATGTTACTCAGCCGGCGGTTGAAGGAGTTGCGTTGTTCGTTCTTCCTTATGTTGCTGACGCTCTCTTCTTTGACGGTTCATGCCGGTGAGACCTCGGTACAAGCGAGGGAGGCAGTGCTGAAAGACGTCATTGATAGCGGGCATGCTGCCCGTTTTGGTGCATTGCCTCTTCAGTCGGGAAGAGGGCGTGTACTTCCTGTCAATACCTTCTCGTCTGAAGTATTGAGGAAACTGCATAAGTCTGATTCCTTTTATTCTTTAAATTCCGACCAGTTTCTTCTTAGTGTTTTGACAATGCCGGAACGTTGGACGTATATTCCATTTATTGCTGTTCCCGGCAAGGAATTGAGTGACTTTTATCAGTTGCCGTCCGGACAATGCGCCTATATGGATGTATTTGATGCGGACGGGAATTATAAATTGCAGAAGAAGTTGGAAGAAGCATACGGTAAGATGCCTGCTGCGCGGACTCGTTTTGATAAAGACCTGATTAAGTTTGACGAGCAGATTAACATCTTTCATCAGTTGCTTAATTGGCAGCTGTTGAATCTCTTTCCGAAAGAAGACGACCCGCAACATACGTGGTATGCTCCGGGGGATGATTTGTCGGCTTTTTCGGGAAAAGACTCGATGTTTGTCTCCCGGGTGTTGGCTTGGTATGTGGAAGAAGTACAGACTTCCTTGCAGAGTGGCGACTGGACAAAGCCTGATGAAATAGTAGGTATGATTTCCACTTATCAACAGGCAAAGAATAAGATAGCCGGTGTCACTTCCGGGAAAATGGAGGCGGAGATAAAATATAACCGTTTGGATGTGTTCAGCCAGTGCAAGAAAGGATATCTGATTTTTGGCGGGTTATTGCTGGTGTTTGCTTTTGCTTCTTTATTCAAGCGTGCCCGTTGGATGCGTTGGGCAAGTCGGGCACTTGGTGTGGCTGTCCTGGCGGTTTTTCTTTTCCATACGTACGGAATGGGGATGCGCTGGTATATTGCAGGATATGCTCCGTGGAGCAATTCATATGAAACAATGGTCTACGTTGCCTGGGCTACGGTTTTTGCCGGTTGGCTGTTCGCGCGTCGTAGTCTGCTGACTTTCGCTTTGGCTACGTTGTTCGGTGGAGTCATCTTGTTTGTATCGGGACTGAACTGGATGGACCCGCAGATAAATCCGCTTGTTCCTGTTCTCAAGTCGCCGTGGCTGATGTTTCATGTAGCTGTTATTGTAGGTGCATACGGATTCTTCGGTATCAGTTGCCTGCTCGGACTAGTTAATCTGGTGATGATGAGTTTTAAGAAGGCAGTGCTGGCACAGCGGATAAAAGAATTGAGTATTATCAACGAAATGTCTCTTCTGATTGGACTGGCTTTGATGACGATAGGAACATTTCTTGGAGCTATCTGGGCTAATGAGTCGTGGGGACGTTACTGGGGGTGGGACCCGAAAGAGACGTGGGCGCTGGTTACGATGATCGTTTACGCCATTGTCACTCATCTTCATCTGGTGCCGTTCAGAAACAGCCTATGGCTGTTCAACATAGCTTCGGTAGTCGCTTTTTACAGTGTGTTGATGACGTTCTTCGGAGTGAATTATTTCCTGAGTGGTATGCATTCCTATGGACAAAACGACCATGTCGGAGGAATGTTTGTCTATCTTTTGCTGTCGGCACTTTTGGTCGCGCTGATTGGATTTATCTCTTTCGCGAGAAGACAGAAACAGAATAGCTAATCGAATGTAATGATGTGTAGTATGAAGAATTTTATATTGTTAGTTGCTTTATTCCTTGTTGCACCGTTTGCTCAAGGCAGTTCCCCTCAGCATCTGTTGGTCGGTGGTTCCGGCTGGAATAAGATTGCCATAATCAATAAAGACACAAAAGAAATAGTCTGGGAATATCCTCTGGAAAAAGGCTGGGAATGTAACTCGGTGGCAGCCACGAAAGCGGGAGAAATTCTTTTTTCCTACTCCAAAGGAGCAAAAATGATAACCCGTGACGGGCGGGAACTCTGGAATATCGCCGCACCCGCAGGATGTGAGATGCAGACGGCACGTATATTGCCGGACGGTAATGCATTAGTAGCTTGGTGCGGTCATCCGTCTACCATTCTGGAGGTAAATATGAAAGGAGAGGTCCTTTCTAAAACCGAGTTTGAAACAGGGATCGAACGTCCTCATGCACAATTCCGTCAAATAAACAAGAATAAGAAAGGCAATTATCTTGTGCCTTTATTTGCCACTTCGGAAGTGCGCGAAATTGCCCCTAATGGTCAACTGCTGAATAGTGTAAAGCTCTCCGGTACTCCTTTTTCCTCTGCTTTTCTGGACAACGGAGACTGTCTGGTTGCTTGTGGAGACGCTCATTGTTTCGTGCAACTGAATCTTGAATCGAACCGGATTGTTCGCCGGGTGAATGCCAATGACATAGAAGGTGTACAACTCTTTTTTGTAGCCCAACTCTTTCCTTTGCAGAATGGGGGACTTTATATCTGTAACTGGCAAGGGCACGACCGCGAAGCCGGTAAAGGGAAACACCCCCAGTTGGTCGAGATTGATTCGGAAGGCAAAGTGGTGTGGCAACTGAATGATAAAGTTAAATTCGGCATGATTTCTACTATTTGTCCGATTCGAGAATAGTGTCGGACCGTTTATTTTGTACATTTGCTGGGTGATATAAATCCTATTCTTCTAACGCAATGAAATGGCAACTCTGTAAATAGCTTCGCTTATATGGATGGTGAATAACGGAAAGAGCTGTTGTCCCCAACTGTCTGTGGCTTTACATAAGTCGCAGGGTGTTTTGTCAGTCTATATCGGAAACTATATAAAAGAAGTTATAATACAATGAATACGAAAGTATATCCTCGCACCAATGATTTTCAGACTATCTATCTGAATACAGTCATAAAGAATCCTGCCATTATTGTAGGCGATTACACTATATATAATGATTTTGTAAATGACCCGCTTGATTTTGAGAAGAACAACGTTCTATATCATTATCCTATTAACAAAGACCGGTTGATAATTGGTAAGTTCTGTTCTGTTGCTTGCGGAACCAAGTTCCTTTTTAACAGTGCGAACCATACCTTGCGTTCTTTATCCAATTATACATTCCCTCTTTTCTTTGGAGAATGGGGCTTAGATAAAGAAGATATCGCTTCGGCTTGGGACAACAAAGGTGATATAGTGATAGGTAATGATGTGTGGATCGGGTATGAAGCAGTTATCATGTCCGGAGTGCATGTTGGGGATGGAGCGGTCATAGCATCACGGGCAGTAGTTACGAAAGATGTGCCTCCTTATACGATAGTAGGAGGAACGCCTGCCAGGGAGATACGGAAACGTTTCGATACCGATACAATCACTCAATTGCAGGAATTGCAATGGTGGAATTGGAACATGGAAAAGATATCGAGATGCCTGCCTTGTATAATGGACGGGAAGATGGATGAATTGTTGGAATTTCGACCATGACTTGATTGAAACATGATATGTTTTTCGTTTCTTCATACGTCCGATAAGCTGATTAGTAATGGTCGGCTCTGCCTCTCTGGTATCGGGTAAAACATTGATAAATAACCTAATTTGAATCAAACATTTTTCCATATCGGTTCGTTTAATAAAAAACGAACTTAATATGTGTCAGGTATGAAATCTTTTATTTTAATGGTGATAGCCATGGTGTGTGTGGTTTCTTTGGAAGCACAGAATAAGTCTTTTTATGACTTCACTGTGAGAACAATTGACGGTAAGGAATTTCCTCTTTCATCTTTGAAAGGGAAGAAAGTGCTGGTAGTGAATGTAGCTTCCAAATGCGGACTGACTCCACAATATGCCAAGTTGCAGGAATTGTATGAGAAGTATAAGGATAAGAACTTTGTTATTATCGGCTTCCCTGCTAATAATTTTATGGGGCAGGAACCGGGAAGTAATGAGGAAATTGCCAAGTTCTGTTCATTGAACTATGATGTCACTTTTCCGATGATGTCCAAGATTTCTGTTAAGGGCAAAGATATGGCACCGCTTTATCAATGGCTGACAGAAAAGAAACTGAATGGGAAAGAGGATGCCCCGGTCCAGTGGAACTTTCAAAAGTTTATGATTGACGAGAACGGAAACTGGATTGGGTTCGTTGCCCCCAAAGAGAGTCCGTTCTCCGAGAAAATCCTTACTTGGATAGAGAAGAAATAAGGGATACTTTCTTCAACTCCTCTTCAAAGTTGGGAGTGAAAATGCCTTTGCCTAAGTTCTCTTTTATTTCTTTGACCGTCCAAAACCGTCCTCCGTCCAGTTCGTCGCTGGGGTGGATTTCACCGTCGTAAACTGTTTTATGAACAAATACGAGCTCTTTTTCACGTTCGGACTCAAACACATAATGAGTCAGAAGCTCAGGAGTAAAGTCCGTGATGCCTAACTCCTCACGGACTTCCCGCTTCAGAGCTATTTCTACACTTTCTCCTAAATCAATATGTCCGCCTACGGCTGTATCCCATTTCCCGGGCTGGATGTCTTTCCATTCGGGACGTTTTTGTAGATACAACTCTCCTTTGGTATTGAAGATGTGCAGGTGGACAACCGGATGAAGCAATCTGCTGCCGCTATGACATTCTCCACGAGTGGCGGCTCCGGTGATATTTCCCTGTTCATCGACAACGGGAAACATTTCTTGGTTATTATCACTTGGCATAATAGTCGCTATTATTTTCTTATCAGCAAGATTATATCGTAACTTACAATAGATATTTTTACGGTATTAATAAGGAAGAATCTCCATAACTCAGGAATCTGAAATCGTGGCTCAGGGCATAATCGTAAATCGTGCGCCAGTTCCCTTTCACGAAAGCGGAAACCAATAGAAGCAAGGTACTTTGCGGCTGGTGGAAATTAGTAACCATTGCTTTCACTATTTTATACTGATAACCGGGAGCTATGATGATCTGCGTACTGGTATGAAGTGCTTCAAGCCCGTTTCTGTCGAGATACCCCAATATCTTTTGTAGGGAAACAACCGGAGGAATCTGGTCGTACTTTTCGTATGGCTGCCATTGTCTGACGTGCAGTTCCTGTTCCGTAGCGTCCGGATGATCGGCCAATGTGACCCCTATATGATACAAGCTTTCGAGCGTGCGCACGGAAGTGGTGCCTACGGCAATGGCGCAACCGTCATGGTCGATCAATTTCTTGATTGTATTCCGGTTGACGGATATATATTCCGTGTGCATCTCGTGTCCTTCAATTTCCTCGCTTTTCACCGGCTTAAAAGTTCCTGCCCCTACGTGCAATGTCAGTTCCTCAAGGTCTATGCCTTTTTCCTGCAATGCTTCCAGTACTCGCGGGGTGAAATGCAATCCGGCAGTAGGTGCGGCTACCGAACCTTTTATTTTGGAGTAAACAGTCTGATATGTTTCCTTGTCGCTTTCCTCCGTATTCCGGTTCAGATAGGGTGGAATAGGAAGTTCTCCGAACACTTCGAGGATATCGGCGAAAGTTACTTCGGGGTTATTCCATGCGAAGTCTACCCAATGGCTGGTACCTTTGCATTCTCCTCTCGTTGCTGTCAGAGTAATAGGAAAGCCTTTGACGGTCATTTCCCGTTTCAGTGTCCCGTCCTTCCATTTCTTCAGATTGCCGATCATGCAGAGCCATGCGGCGTGTTCCGTTTGCTGGAAGTTCAGTACATAATCATTGGGCTGAATCGGTTCGAGACAGAATACCTCAATCAGTGCACCTGTTTCTTTGCGGAAGTGAAGGCGCGCCTGGATGACTTTTGTATTGTTGAATATCATTAGGCTTCCTTTCGGCAGATATTCCGGTAAGGAAGTGAAAATATCTTCGGTCACTTCACCGTGGCGATACACCAATAGTTTCGACTGGTCGCGAACGGGTAGCGGGAATTTGGCAATACGTTCATCCGGCAATGGATAGTTGTATTCGCTAATATGGATATGTTTCGGATTCTCTTTCATTGTTGCTTGGTATAATAAGTTCTATTTGTTGCTTGTCCCATATTTTTTAGCTTTCATCCTGGAATAAAAAGAAAGAGGTTAGATTTTACTCTAACCTCTTGAAGATCAATTCGTCGGGATGACAAGATTCGAACTTGCGACCACACGCCCCCCAGAGGTATTTTTATGATAATCCATTGGTTATATTACTTTTTATTAATTGTGTATGTAGCTGTAAATCAAAAGAGTATCTTTTATTGAGTTTTACTTATTTTGATTACATGTGTTCCAAATGTGTTCCACTAAACAAAGAGCTATATACACGTTATTTTAGTTTGGGCACAAAGATAATGAATAAAATTGTTTTCTGAACCGATTCGTTTGTCTAAATGTCGAGGTATTATTAGAGGATAAACCTTGAACTTTTCTATCTAAATGCTTTAGATATTTTTAACTTTAATGGTGCTAGCTTGATTATCAATCTATTATCGTTTTGTGACGTATGAAAAATAAGAATCTCTGTTTTTTTTATCGTATTGCTAATATAGAGGAGTAAATGCTCCTCATAACGATATAAAAGATATTGAGCATGATAAGTTTTATAAAAAGGAATGATGTTGCTAATGCACAAGGATTATATGCTGTTCGTCTAAGAATATGCAAGGAACGGCAACGCAGATATTTTTCCTTAAACATATTTGCGGATAGTGGATACTGGGATGAGGAAAACGAATGTTTCCGTATTCTTAAAAATGTAAGAGATAAAAAGCAGAAAGAAGAAAACGAAAAACGCAAGCAGTATAATTATTTACTGAATAGATATAGGTTGCAAGCACAAGAAATAATAGAAGGCTTTCGGAGAGAACGCATAGATTGGACTTTAAATCAATTTGCAGACGCTTTCTTGAATAAATCGAAGCAAGGGAAGATAAAAGCTTATATGGAGAACCATATCAATACTTTACGTGAAACGGGGCATATTGGTAATGCTAATTGTTATGCTGCAACTTTAAATATGCTTGAACATTATGATAGTAGATTGGAGCAAAAGGTATTTTCAGAGATTGATATAAAGTTTGTAAATGGATTCGATATTTTCCTTCAAAAGAGAGGATGTAAAGGAAATACAAGAAAGTACTATTTTAAAGCATTGCGCAGCATTTTAAATAAGGCTATCCAAGAAAAAGAAGCAACGGAGAAAACTTATCCTTTTGGTAAAGGTGGTTTTCAAATAGCAAAACTGGATGAAGAAACAGAAAAGCGTTATCTTCCTTTAGAATATTGGAAAAAAATAAGAAATACTGTCTCGGAAAAGCCACAACGAGAGTACGCTCGCAAACTATTTCTGTTGTCATTTTATTGCTATGGAATATCATTTATTGATATGGCATATTTGACAAGAAGCAATATTGTAAAGTTCAATGGTGGAGAGTATATTGTCTACAAACGCCATAAAATACAACATCAAAAAGGGGTGAAACCTATTAAGATTAAAATAACGAAAGAAATTGAGCGTTTATTAGATAGCCTTAAAGAGAGTAGCCCTACAGTGGATGATTTTATTGTACCAATAGTTTCTATTAGTGGTTATACCGGAGAAAAACTATATAATCACATCCGTTACAGGTATAAAAAATATAATGATTATTTGGCAGAGTTAGCAAAGGAACTGCAAATAACTGATATGAAATTGACAACATATGTAAGTCGGCATACTATGGCGATGATGTTGCAACGCAATGATGTTTCCCGTGAACATATTTCCCAAATGTTGGGACATGCAGATATGAAAACTACCAATACTTATTTAGATAGCTTTGATACAACTGTAATAGATGAGGCTGCAAAGGTTTTATATGACGTGTAATTTTGAGATAGCGTTTCTGTGGGTATTCGTAGTTTATTAAACCTAAGTAGAATTTAAACTAAAATATAAAATAGGCTTTTAGAGAAAAGACTTATTTAAAATCAAAATGTTTATGGCTTTATTCCGATTCTTAAAGAACGGATGAATATAAGTTACTTGATAATTCCTCTTAAAAACATCCAACGAAACAAGCTGAAATATGTGATGTTTCTCTTAAAAAAAGGTGTATAAAAGGATATGCTTTGTTATGTACATGATTTTCTTTTTAATTTATTTGTAATTACCTGAATATTAGTGTTATAGTATTGCTGAACTTTTTGTTGAATGGATTCGTTTAATAGTTGAGCTAAATTGCTGTTTTAGAATTCTAATTATAGCGAAAAAAAATGATTATGAAAAACGAATTTATTTGCAATGACGTGTTGGTTGTGCATTTAACAGTTAGTCAAATAAAGGCTATCATTGAAAGTGCACTTAAAGAAGCAACATTATCGAAGAACGTTCAAACTGAAATGCTGACCATTCAAGAGGTTTCAGAGTTGACAGGTTATAAACGAGCTACTATTTATAAGCTTACTTGTGAGCGGAAAATACCTTTTCATAAGCCAGCGCACGGTGGACGGAGAATTTTCTTTAAACGGGAGGAAATCAATAAATGGTTAGAATCTGATTGCATTGAAACTTTTGAAGAATCTTTTAAAAAAAGAGAGAAGAAAGAAATTAATTTTAAACCAAGAAAAAATGATTAACATGAAAACAATAATTAGTAAAGAAAACATGGAGAGAGAAACTTTTGTTTTTTATCGCTCATATTTTGATGCGATAGAACTGTTAAGTAAGAAAAACAGGTTGTTAGCGTATGAAGCGATTGCAAAATATGCTCTTACTCAAGAAGAAATACAGGATTTACCACCACAAGTAGCGATTATCTTGAAAATGGCTAAGCCTAATATTGATGCGACTATTCGAAATTACAATCGAAGAGTTAAGAGTAAGAGACAAAAAAAGATATCTGATTTTGAGGATAAGCTTAATGAAGAGGTACAATTACCAAGAAAAAAAAGTTCCTCAATTATAGACGATAGCTTTGAAGATAATGATGAAAATACGCTCTATTTAGAATAAATCTTGTTCCGTTTTGGAATAGAAAACACGTTTAATCCATTAATAATTAATCATATGGATATGATGAAAAACGTCCTTAATAAGAATGACAATTCTAATAAGGAAAAGAAAAAAAATAAAAATAAAAAGAAAGAGGAAAGTTGCATAATCTTTACTTCTCCTTTTGAAGAACCAATAGTATCTTTATTTGAGAACTTTTATAGTAAAGAACCAATTAGGGAAGTGAAGCTAAGTAGCTTTTTGCATACTCGTAAATTTAAAGAAAAGGTCGAGTTGTATAGAACTAATACCGATGAAAAAATAAGGAAAAAGATAAAAGAAAGTATTGAATGTGTCACGCCAAGTGGCACATTCAATCAAAGGCGAGAGTCTGCCCTTATTAAACATACTAACTTATTATGTATTGATATTGATTCTAAAGATAATCGAATGGTTGATTTACCTGAATGTAAAGCTATATTGGGAGAATACTTTAATAGTTTATATTATGCCGGAGTGTCAATTGGTGGAGACGGAATATTTCTGATTTTTAGAATATCACACTCGGAATTTCATAAACAGCATTTTGCGGCTCTTGAATTGTTTCTGAATAAGGTGTTTAATTTGCAAATAGACAAAGGTGTAAAAAGCCCTGTTAGTTTGCGAGTAGGAAGTTATGACGCAGAGCCTTATTATAATCCAAATCCCATTCCATTTACACATATGCTGGAAATAGATAAGTGGGCAAATGATATGATAAGACCGGTAACAGAAAGGAATGAAACCCGTGCCCGCATTGAAAAAGCTATCTCGTTTATTGTAGAAAATGGAGTTGATATTACTTCCCAATATAAAGATTGGTTTAAGGTAGGGTGTGCATTAGCGTCTGAGTATGGAGAAAATGGACGACATTGGTTTCATTTGGTTAGTCGTATGTATAAAGGATATTATGGGTACGATGAAGGTGAGTGTGATTATCAATATAATAAATGTCTGAAATACCAAAGAAATGAGGGAGGAATTAAAATTGGAACATTTTTTTATTTATGTGAATGTAATGGAGTAAAATATAGGTAATTGTGTTGAGTTACAATCTCGATAATATCTAGAATAGTTAAATAATGATAATGAAGTAAAGGGGGTAACCTTGCAAATTAATTAAGATGATTTACTTAAATTATTTATAATCAATATTTAACGAGGATTGGAAGATAAAAATTAGAAAAGAGAAGAGTGAAAAAGTGTTTTTCTTCTTCTCTTTTCTAATTTTTATTATCGTATTAATAATATAACCCAGAGCAAAGAAAACAATATTCTTTAATCGGAATGTTATTTTAAGTAACTTTACTATCTTTGCAAAGTCACAAATAGTGGCAAATGTAATAGTGAAAGTGTTTCGCTTTTATCCTGTGTAGGAAATCTGACAGTTTCAAAAAAGCAGGGATAAGCAATGACATTCATCACTTGGGTAGCGTATGTTCAAAAGACATATACTAAACAGGTGTGGAGTATTGTTTATTTGCTTTTGGGTTTTGTCAGAACCTCCTACACAATAAACGAATGGCTCCACACTTTCTTTTTGTCTAATCCTGTCATTAAAGGAGTCGAATGACGCAACTTTACTAATTACTATGAATGGATTAGATTTTATTAAATCGAAACAACAGAGTTGGGCAAAAAGAAAAAACTTCAATCTACTAGGAGGTACAATTCCCAACAAAGGAGAGAAAAACTATTTGTATAGTTTAGCAGATAATTTGTTTGAGCCGTTGTCTAAGGAGAATTTAGATTCTTATAATTCGGGTGACGGGAACGAAACAAAAGATTCTAAAACACGATTGGCAAAAATGAAAGCACTTCATTCATCTTCTGCGATTGTGGTTAATCTGTTCCAGTATTGGCAGGGAAAAGATGTTTGCCCGATTCTAAATGCATGCAAATTGACTTCAAGAACTACTAAGGTAGGCTATCTGATTAAGAATGTCGGTTCTGTTTCTTCTGAAAAAATTCCCATAATTCCTTCTCCACTCAATTACGAAATTAAATTTGAGGAGCAGTTTGAGATAAGTGGAGATAAATCTCAATTCCCACATTCACCCAATATTGATGTTGTGATTTATACTCCACTGTCTACTATTGGTATTGAGTCTAAATTTACAGAACCATATAGCAGTAGAAAACATGGAGGACTCAAACAAAAGTATGTTGAAAATCTCTCTTTTTGGAACGGATTGCCTAATCTGTATGAATTAGCAAAAGAAATTTCTCCTGATGATACTAAGTTCCAGTATTTAGATGCGGCACAATTAATAAAACACATATTGGGACTGAAAAAGAATAGTGACGAGTATAATTCAAATCTTGTTCAAAAGCATCATTTTGAAGAAGGTAAAAGGAATTTGATACTCAAACGCAATTTTCATCTCTTATATCTTTGGTACGATGCGATAGGAAAAGAGGGGAGTGAGCATAGAAAAGAGATAGAACAATTTGCAGAAATTGCTAAAAAGGACAATATAAAGTTTAGTCATATAACCTATCAAGAAGTAATTATAAACCTATCAAAAGAGTTCTATGATGAAAATGAAACGTATTGTAATTATCTAACAGATAGGTATTTGTAACCAAATGAAATAGGAGAGTGTGTAATGAAAACTCATAACATTATTTTATTAATTCTTTTATTTGTATGCACTAACGTACTAACTTCTGTATTATTAGCGCAAGATAAAGAAGTAAATATGGTGTCTAAAAAAGCAAAACTCAAGACGATAAAGTATAAGAAATATAATTATACGGCTGTTGGGTATGTCTATAAAGACCGGTTCGTTGAAGGGCAAAAATTGAGTTTTATCAAGACTCAGACTGGCGATACTATAATTAGTGGAATCTATTCAATAAATTATGGTTACCCATGCATAAAAGGAAATTATAAAGGTTTTGTGCGTATGAATAATGAAGTAACAAGCGGACTGTTTATCATTAGTAATAGTATTAAAACAAATCAGTTAATACCTGTTAGAAAAAATGTTGGTAAATTAAAGATAAGGACATTGGATATTTTAGAACATAAGGATACGTATGCAGAGAAATATCCTCTTGTTTTTCGAAAAACATCTACTAACCGTTATGAGCTAAAAATATTGTTTGATGATAAAACTTTGGAAGTGGTAATTAGTCCAGATACTATAAAGAAATATGGTTTTTATGCATTTGATACTTTTATTGAAAATTCTAAGAATGTGAATCTTCTTTATAAGAATGGGGATATTTATACTGGTATAGTGGAGAAGGGTGATGTGACTGGTTCTATTTATGATATTTATTTTAATAAAAGAATTTATGTTCCTTCTAAAGGAGTAACAAAATTTGCCAATGGCGAAATTTTAAATGGAGATTGGTTAAAATCTTATGATTTTACAGAGAAAGATTGGAGGAAAATTTATGCAAAAAGTAAGACTCTGACAGAAATTCGTGATAACGTTTATCGAAAAAAAAGCGAACTAGATAAGTTGAAAATAGCTGAGGAACGAAAACGATTGGAAGAGCAGAGGATTAGAGAGCGTAAAAGGCAAGAAATGCTGAAAGCCAAAGAACGTGAAAGGCAAGAAAAGTTAAGAGAGGAAAGAATGTATAGACTGAGGTGTATTTCTAGGTATGGCGAATATTATGGAAATTTGATTCTAAAGAAGGAGTTTGCATTAGGTATGAATAAAGAAATGGTTAGAGAACTTCTTGGAGAAGCGGAAAAATTTTATAAAAAAAGTATTTCAACATTTCGCGGACATACGATAGAATCATGGGTGTTTGATACAAGTTTGGTTGCCCAAGGTATGAGTTTTGGAGGACTTTTAGGAGCACTCAGCTATTATAGTGGTATAGAATTAGAACGAAAATGTCCAACGCTGGTATTTACAGATGATAAGATAACCTCTATTTACAGATGATTTAGTTATTAGGCATATCTCTTGCATTTGTAATATTGATTTGCTTATTGAGGGTTGCTTGTGGCATTTTTCGAATGAATAATGTTTATTGTAAAAACATGTATGTATAAAATTTTCCAAATGTATGATTGTTACCCAAATTAATACACCATTCAGAAAGTTTTTAGAAGGCTTGAAAATACCGTCTGTCCCCCTTATGAAAGGGGGAGCTATTTTTAGTCCGGATGAAATAGACTATCTTGCAAGATTTTCGATTCCGTCAGTTCATGAATTTACACAAGAAAATGAGTCTGACAGAGAATTTTATGAGATGTTTGTCAAATGGTTGCACGAAGAAGCACCAATTTATGGTTATGTTGATACGTATATGGTTGTTTATTTACGCTATGGGCAAAAACTAAGTAACGATGAGTTTGAGTATTTGCAACGGAATATTCCAGAGTGTTTTGAGAAAGGACATGTATGGCTTTATGAAATAAACTATCGTAGGCGTTTTCGTTTGCGCATTCAATTGATTCGTTGTTTGAAAAAAGATTTTCAAAGGATCATTCGAAAGGATATTTATAGAGAATAATCGCATAACCGATGAAGGTAGACTTTATTTTATCTTTTAGATAAGGCATTTATTAATAACTAAAAAATGAGTTAATATGAAAACTTTCAATAATTCCTATCGGAAAAAAGGCTCTATTGCTTTAGTAATTGTGCTATCCACTGTTGCGGTGTTTCTTCTTGCTAGAGCTTATGTTTTGAGGAAACATCACTCTACTCTTGATTATTTTAACAATGTCAAGTATGTTTCAACGTTTGATTGTCCGGATAATATTGAGTTTGACAAACTGAAGCAATGGTTTTGCCCCGATACTGTAGATTGGGATAATTACGATAAGAATTACCCATGTTATGTTTCAGACATCAAGTATCATGGTCAAAAGTCTGTTAGTTATAGTAAGTCTAAGTTGACAAATGCCGTACAATTAGATGCTTGGCTCCAATTTAGAACAGTAAGTATGGTTGAATACAATTGCTTCAAAGTGAGAGCGAACCTACATGAGTATGTGTATGGTGAATTGAAAACAACATTGTTGGAAATTAATACTGTAGATTGGAATGTGACACATGAACGTACTGAACGTTTTCAAGACTTAGTAATAAAAGATTTTCCTCTTAAAGAGGTAATAGGATATGTATATAATGGCTACAAGCAGCCTGGCTTATACTTCTTTTTTGATATTGATGATGAAAACATATTGCTTTATTACTATAAAGACATCGAATCTTTTATATTTTCGAACATAGGCAAATTATATTTGAATGACGAGCATCTCAAATCAGACTTTGGAGAATGGTTAGCATGTCTGCCGCTTGAAAATGTTGACCGTAAGTGGAAACGATTGCTTACAATCATTAGTTCGGAGATTGGTAATAGTCAATTTTATAAGATGAAAATTAAAAAGAGTGACTTCTTAAAATACTGCTATTGATTTTAATCATACTATAAACTAGCAGACAATACTAATATGGTCTAATAATTATTGCCACCTTTATTCATACTTATTCTAGTATAGTGTTCCAAATGTGTTCCACTAAAAAATAAATCAGCCACTTACTTAGTTGTAAATGGCTGATTTCCAGTAGTCGGGATGACAAGATTCGAACTTGCGACCACACGCCCCCCAGACGCGTACTCTACCGGGCTGAGCTACATCCCGAATTGCGGTTGCAAAAGTACTGATTAATTTTTAAATAGCAAATAATTTGCTTGATTTTTGTTTTATCAATTCACTTGAATAAGGTTTCTAACTGTTATAGAGCTAAAAGAATGAGGCTCGGTGAAGATAGGGATGACAAAGTATTGCGCAGCTTCTTCAGACTTGCCGTAAACCAATTGTTGGACATTAGGAGAAAAGTTCCTCTCCATTCATAGTAAACTTCCAATTATCAAGAAACAAAGTTGTTTTTCATTAATTGCAATCTATAAATGCAAGTTCCGTTTATAGTTTGTTCCAGTGCACAATCAGTTTAGTATCAATTAATGGCAAGTTTACTGTCAATCAGAAAGAAATTTGTTGTTAATAGATGAGTTGCTATATACCTGTTCTCATACGTGCGGCATTAGCTATTTCTTTGTTTTTGAATGCCATAAAAAACTTTTCTGTTTATAATAAATCTAAATACAGACTGGGGTAAAGAACTAAGGGAGGGGCGTTTTGTTTATAAAATAATGCAAATAATTAGTATGTAATTTCCTCTGTATAATACTTTATTTCCTTTTTTAACGAATGGTAAATTTGGATATTATACATTTGTGGAAAGTCTTTAAGAGAGAGGTGATAAATGCAAAACAACAAAAACAAAGAAACGTTAGAGATATATGTCTTAGGTGACGATTTCAAGTATTATGAGAATCTGAAGTATCTTCCTTTAACTTCTTATCCTTCTAATATTCAATCAGCTTTGATTGTATATAGTTTGAGAGGAACGGCTAAAATCAGTGTGCACGAAGACGTGCATTGGATACAACCTGATGAGTTAATCATATTGTTGCCCGGACAATTTGTTTCATTCAGTGAACCTAGTGAGGACTTTTTAACTGTCACAATGGTAATATCTTCCTCTATGTTCGGCGATGCCCTAAGTGGTGTACCGCGCTTTTCTCCGCATTTCTTTTTCTATATGCGGAGCCATTATTATTATCCTCAGAATGAACGTGATGTTCTGCGGATATATAACTATTTGGGAATGATAAAAGATAAGGTGATGTCTACTGACGCGTACAGGAGGGAATTGATTATTCATTTACTGAGGTATCTGTATCTCGAACTGTTCAATGCTTACGAGAAAGAATCGATGTTGGTGAATACCCGTAAGGATACCCGTAAAGAGGAATTGGCAAATAAATTCTTCAGCCTTATCATGAAGCACTTCAAAGAGAATAAGGATGTGGCCTTTTATGCGGACAAATTATGTATCACTTCCAAATACCTGACCATGGTAATCAAGGAAACGAGCGGAAAGTCTGCTAAAGACTGGATTGTTGAATATATTATACTGGAGATAAAGGCTCTGTTGAAAAACACGAGTCTGAATATTCAGGAAATTGCAATTAGGACGAACTTTGCTAATCAATCGTCGCTTGGACGTTTTTTTAGAAAACATACGGGGATGTCATTGTCCCAGTATCGAATGAGTCATTTGGATTGAGAAAGTGGGGATGATTGCGATGCAATTATCAATATATATGGGAGAATAAGGGAATCAAGAAAGGGGAGTGGTGTTGAAGCCATTCCCCTTATATTTTTATTTTTGTCCGGACTGGGTCAGATTCCCATGCATTCACGGTAGAAGTCCAGCATTTCGAAAATTGTATCTTTGTCGGCGATCTGATTGATACGGATGTCTCCGATATCTTTCAGCAGTGTGAAGTTGATGGTGCCGGAAGTGTTCTTCTTGTCATGTGTCATAAACGCGTATAGTTGCTCGTACTTCTTGCAGTCGAATGTGAATACGCCATAGTTGTCCTTGATAAATTGGATCGTCTGACGCATCTTCTCTTTTGGGAAACCTACTTTGAGATGGGATAGATACAGTTCGCAGACAATTCCCCAAGCTACTGCATATCCGTGGAGTACGGGACGGTTTTCTGCCAGTGCCATACTTTCGAATGCGTGTCCTACCGTATGTCCCAAGTTCAAGGCCTTGCGGATTCCATGTTCAAACGGGTCCTGCTCTACGATGTCTTCTTTCACTTGCACCGACCGGCCGACCAGTTGCTTGAGGGCAGTATAATCAATGTCCGAGGTATTGAAATTCAGTAATTCGGCCCAATGTGCTGTATTGCTGATTAGTCCGTGTTTCAACATTTCTGCATATCCGGAGAAGAAATTATGTGCATCCAGCGTCCGTAAGAATTCTGTTTCGATTAATACGCTGTTTGCCGGGGCAAATGAGCCGATTTCGTTTTTCAGTCCGTTGAAGTTGATTCCTGTCTTACCACCGACAGAGGCGTCTACCATTGCCAGTAAAGTTGTCGGTATATTGATGTATGCAATACCGCGTTTGAAAGTGGCGGCGGCAAAACCTCCCAAATCGGTTACCATTCCTCCACCAAGGTTGATGAGCAATGAGTGGCGTGTAGCTCCCTGGGTACTTAGTGACATCCATACGGAAGCCAGTGTCTCTAGTGTCTTATGCACGTCTTCGGCTCCGATGCAGATTTCAATCGCATCTTTCAATGCGGGGAGTTCCTTCAAGGCAGGCAGGCAGAGACGCCGGGTATGCTCGTCTGTGAGGATGAATAATTTGTCATGCGGACACTGTTCTATGGCGCGGCTAAGGCTTGTTTCCAAGCTTTCGCAGAGAATAACTTCTTGTTTACTCATGATTCTTTTGCTTTTTTACTTTGCAAATGTATATAAAATATCTTTTTTTACTTACTTTTGTCTCGTTAAAACGTTCAAATCATGAAAGCATTATTACCCGTATTTTGTCGTCCTGTGGGATATTTGGTCTTGTTGATAGCTCTGTTCATTCTTCCTGTGCTGTATATACAAGGAATGGTGACCGATCATAATCTGTTATTTTATAAAGAATGTACGAAGTTGCTGATGATGTCAGGATGCTTGTTGATAATCTTTGCATTAAGCAAGAATGAAAGCCGTGAAACGGAGCAGATTCGGAATGCGGCGGTTCGGAATGCAGTCTTTTTGACCTTCCTTTTTGTATTCGGCGGAATGTTGTGGCGTGTCATTCAAAGGGATATCATTAATGTGGATACTTCTTCTTTTCTGACTTTTTTGGTATTTAATGTGCTTTGTTTGGAGTTTGGTCTACAAAAAGCGCGTGTTGATCGATTCTTCAAAAGATAATTTTCCTTTCAATTAAACCTTTTACGATTCAATTTGTCAAAAAGACATTGTTATTGCTACTAATATAATCGTAATTTAGGTAAATGAAAAGATTATCAGTCGGGTTGGTGCTGATGTTGTTATGCACCCTCTCTATTTTCGCACAGAATAAAGTGATTTCTGTTTCGGGACGTGTTGTGGAATCTGATTCTAAGGAGCCGGCAGCACAGGCCACCGTTCAATTATTGTCGTTACCCGATAGCGCTTATGCTGCTGGTATAGCCAGTAGTAATAAGGGTTGGTTTACGCTTCCGAAAGTGAAAGCCGGGAAATATCTGTTGAAGATTTCTTATATCGGTTTCCGCACAAAGTTTGTTCCTGTACAATTGTCAAACAATGTTCCTGAGAAAAAAATGGGGAATATTGCTCTGGAACCTGATGCTGTGATGTTGAGTGAGGCAGTGATTACGGGGACTGCTCCGGAGGTGACGGTGAAGGAAGATACGCTGGAGTATAATTCAACGGCTTATCGTACTCCTGAAGGTGCCATGCTGGAGGAGTTGGTAAAGAAACTTCCGGGAGCGGAGATTGATGATGACGGTAACGTCAAAATCAATGGTAAAGAAGTCAAGAAGATTATGGTGGACGGTAAGGAGTTCTTTGGCGGTGATGTGAAAACCGGTTTGAAGAATTTGCCGGTCAATATGATTGACAAGTTGAAAACATACGATAAAAAGTCCGACTTGGCCCGTGTTACCGGAATTGATGACGGAGAGGAGGAGACGGTTCTTGACTTGAAGGTGAAGAAAGGAATGAACCAGGGATGGTTCGGTAACGCGAATGTGGCAGGCGGGACTGAAAGCCGTTATTCAAGTAATGTAATGCTGAACCGTTTTGTTGAAAACAGTCAGTTCTCATTGATAGGATCAGCCAATAACGTGAATGACCAGGGATTCTCGGGCGGAGGAGGCCGACCCCGATTCCGGAATAGCAACGGTTTGACCGCCACTAAAATGCTCGGTGCAAACTTTGCCACCCAGACGGATAAACTGGAACTAGGCGGTAGTGCCCGTTATAATTTTAGTGACAGAGACGCTATATCTACTAATTATTCGGAACGTTTCTTGCAGAATGGCAACTCCTATTCTAATTCGAACAGTAAAGGTCGTAATAAGAATACTAACTTTAATGCCGATTTTCGTCTGGAATGGAAACCGGATACGTTGACTAACATTATTTTCCGTCCTAATTTTTCTTATGGAAAATCTGATGGGTATTCGATTTCAGAATCGGGAACGTTTAATGAGGATCCTTTTAACCTTGTGTCTAATCCGAATGCTTTTTTGAATAAGGTGGTATGGGATAGTGAGGATGACCCTTTGAAGGATATCCGGGTAAATGCGAGTAACAGTGAATCTATGTCAGAGAGTAAGAGTCTTTCGGCTAATGCTTCTTTGCAGTTGAACAGGAGGTTGAACAGTCTGGGACGTAACATTACATTCCGTGGTACATTCAGTTATGGTGATAATGACAGTGAGTCGTTTAGTGAGGCATTGACGCGCTATTTTGACGCAGTGGCCGGGAAGCCGGATGATGATAACAGGCGGTATACCACATCTCCTACTAAGAACTATGATTACACGGCAGAATTGACTTATAACGAACCGATAGCGAAAGCTACTTTTTTGCAGTTCCGTTATAAATTCCAATATAAATATAGTGAAAGCGACAGAAGCACCTATGATCTGATACCGGATGCTGACAAAGGTCAGGTTTGGGACTGGCATTTTGGTGACGAACTTCCTCTGGGATATGAGAATAACAGGGATCAGGATTTGAGTAAATATGCCAAGTATAATTATTATAATCATGATATAAATGCAGGGTTGAATCTTATCAGAGAAAAATATAGATTTAATGTAGGAGTCTCTCTGCAACCGCAGAATACTACGTTGACTTATAAGAAATCGGAGCTTGATACTATTGTGAAGCGGTCGGTCTTCAATTTTGCCCCGAATATTGATTTCCGTTATCGTTTCTCGAAGGTGAGCCAATTGCGCTTTACTTATCGCGGACGTGCGAGCCAGCCAAGTATGGAGAATTTGTTGGATATCACCGATGACTCAAACCCGCTGAATATCCGTATGGGTAACCCGGGATTGAAACCTTCTTTCTCTCATAATATGCGTTTGTTCTATAATACTTATAACGCGGACAGGCAGCAGGGGATAGTGGCACATGCTTTCTTCAATGCTACCCAGAATAGCATTACCAATGGTACTACTTATAATCAGGCTACCGGTGGAGTTACTGTGAAACCGGAAAATATCAATGGTAACTGGAATGCGTCGGGAATGTTCGGATTTAATACGGCTTTGAAGGATAAACGATTTACTGTCAGTACTTTCTCTCGTGTCGGATATACGAATGCGGTTGCTTATCTGTATAATCAACAGACAACTGTAAACGATAAGAATACAAGTACTACATTGAATTTAGGGGAAGATGTGAGAGGTACTTTTCGGAATGACTGGTTTGAGTTTACGGTGAACGGTTCTATAAATTATAACTTTGAGAAGAATAAGTTGCGTCCGGAGAATAACCAGGAACCGTACACTTTTGGTTATGGTGCCAGTACGAATATCAATATGCCTTGGAATATGTCATTGTCTACCAATATCACGAACAATGCCCGTCGCGGCTATCGGGATGCCAGTATGAACAGAAATGAACTTATCTGGAATGCACAAATTGCTCAGAGTTTCCTTAAAGGTAATGCGGCAACAATCAGTTTTGAGATTTATGATATATTGAAGCAACAGACTAATATCAGCCGTTCATTGACTGCCGATATGCGTTCTGTTTCTGAATATAATGGTGTAAATAGCTATTGTATGCTTCATTTTATCTATCGCCTGAATATCTTCGGAAATAAAGAAGCTCGCGGAAATATGCGTCACGGAGGTTTTGACGGTGGTGGTCATGGTCCTCGCGGTGGCGGAATGCGGCCTATGCGTTTCTAAGCCATAGCAAATATAGAATAGTGAAGTCCCGGTGCTGCGATGATGAGTTGTCACCGGGACTTTTTTGTTTATCCGATAATTTACTTTATATTTGTTGTTCCGTAGCTCTATAAAGAAGGAGATTTCTATGATTGATTGGAACTATATAGTGAGTCAGATAGCAACTGTGGCTTTTGATATACTCTATTTCGGAGCCATTATCAGTACGATTGTCATTATCATTCTTGACAATCGGAATCCTGTCAAGACTATGGCTTGGATACTCATCTTGCTTTTCCTGCCTATTGTGGGGCTTGTCTTTTACTTTTTCTTCGGCCGGAGTCAGCGTCGGGAGCGTATAATCGGACAAAAGAGCTACGACCGCTTGTTGAAGAAACCTATGGCGGAATACTTGGCGCAGGACTGTTCCGATATTCCCTATGAATACTCCCGTCTCATCCAGCTTTTTCGTCATACCAATCAGGCTTTTCCTTTCGAAGGGAACAGGGTGTCTGTCTATACGGAAGGCTACACCAAGTTACAGGCATTATTGCGCGAACTTCAGAAGGCGAAACAGCATATCCACATGGAATATTATATCTTTGAGGATGACGCCATTGGTCGTCTGGTGAGGGATGTATTGATAGAAAAGGCCTCGCAGGGAGTTGAAGTTAGGGTAATCTATGACGATGTGGGGTGCTGGCACGTACCCAATCGTTTTTTCGAGGAAATGCGTAATGCAGGCATTGAGGTGAGAAGCTTCCTGAAAGTGCGTTTCCCTTTGTTTACCAGCCGGGTAAATTATAGGAATCATAGAAAAATTGTAGTGATTGACGGGCGTGTGGGCTTTGTTGGCGGAATGAATCTTGCCGAACGCTATATGCGTGGCTTTTCTTGGGGAATATGGCGTGATACGCATATTATGCTCGAAGGCAAAGCGGTGCATGGTCTACAGACGGCTTTCCTGCTCGACTGGTATTTTGTGGACCGTACGTTGATTACAGCTTCCCGTTACTTCCCGAAAATAGATTCTTGCGGAACTTCTCTTGTGCAGATAGTCACAAGTGAACCTATCGGTCCATGGAAGGAGATTATGCAGGGATTGACCGTGGCAATTACTGGTGCGAAAAAGTACTTCTATATGCAGACCCCTTATTTCTTGCCGACGGAACAAATATTGGCAGCTATGCAAACTGCAGCTTTATCAGGAGTGGATGTGCGTCTTATGTTGCCGGAACGTGCTGATAACTGGATTACACATCTTGGGTCGCGTTCCTATCTGCGGGATGTGATGCAGGCGGGCGTTAAGGTTTTCTTTTATAAAAAGGGATTCCTGCATTCTAAATTAATGGTTTCGGATGATATGCTTTCTACGGTTGGTTCCACTAACGTGGACTTCCGCAGCTTTGAGCATAATTTTGAGGTGAATGCTTTCATGTATGATGTGGAGACAGCGCTTGAGATGAAAGAAATATTCCTTCAGGATCAGCGCGAAAGCACGCAGATATTCTTGAAAAACTGGGTAAGGCGTTCATGGAGGCAGAAGGCAGCGGAGTCTGTTGTTCGTCTGTTGGCTCCGCTACTTTAAATGTTATTCTGTGGTGAAATCTTATCTGAAGAGAGAGAAGTTAACACTTCCGTAAACTCTTCTTTCAATGAAGTGAGGGTTCTCTTCAAAATTATTATCTTTTCCATGTTCCAGTACAAATAATCCGTCTTCTTTGAGAAGGTTATTCTTGAAGATTAACTCCGGTATGGTTTCCAGTTCTTTTAGGGCGTAAGGAGGATCTGCAAAGATAAAGTCAAACTGTTCGCGACTGTTATTGATAAACTTGAATACATCTCCCCGTATCGGCAGACATTTGTCAGTCTGCACTTCCTTCATAATCTTGCAGATGAATGAATAGTGAGCCGGCTCCTTCTCAACACTGATAACGCGGTCGCAGCCTCTGGATACCAGTTCGATACTGATACTGCCTGTTCCGGCAAACAAATCGAGTGCAGTGACTCCTTCCTCGAAATCAATATAATTGTTGAGTACATTAAACAGATTCTCTTTGGCAAAATCTGTCGTAGGACGTGCTTTAAAGGTTCGGGGCACATCAAATCTTCTTCGTTTATAAATACCGCTGATTACTCGCATGTTAATAAGGCTTGCATGTCAATATTAGTTGCAGGATTCATGATGAATACCTGTAAAATGAATTTTCTAAGTTCGTTCATCAGAATTTCTTTGTCGGGAAGGGTTCCGGTGAGATGAAGCTCATCCCGTTCCTGGTTGAATTCTAATTGTTTCCACGCATACAGCAAATAGTAAATACGATCTTCTGTATGGAAGCACTCGAAAGAATTAGCAAGCAGGAGATGTCCCCGTTCGAAACAATAGATGTCGATGCCTTCCTCACGTACGGAAACATACATTTTCTTGCTATTGCCCAGTCTGCTTTTTACGGAGAAATATTCAATGAGCGGAGTCGATTGAGAATAAAAACGAGCTTCGGGGTATTGTTCGGTTAGAAAAGAGTATGCGCTTCTGTCTATACCGAAGACAATAACTACATTATTCTTTTTCAGAATATTGTAAATGACCGTTTCATTTTCCCGCTTCTGATGGTTGTGATAGAATAAAAGGTCGGCCTGCTCTTCTTCAAACAAATCCAATGGCACTATCGTAAAACGCTTGCTAGCCAGCATGATGTTTACCCGTTTGTAAGAATGACCTAAGAAGTCCGATTCGTGAAACACAGCCTTGAGATTGGCTGTAAGAGATAAAGACGTATCAATCTCCTTTTCTATCACTGAGAAAGAGTCGTCGTGAATCGGGTTATAGATAGAAAAAGAAAATCCATCCGTACTAAGACGGATGGATAAAGTATATTGTTTTGATTTAGTAAAATCAATCATTATTCCCAGTTACCAGCACCATTGTTTGGAGTGTCGATAGAACCTACCATCAAACCACTGTATTTACCTAATTTGGAATCTAAGTCTTTCAGGTTGATAATTTCCTGTTTGTCGAGTCCGCTCAAATAAGTATCGTATGGAGCTTTTACTTCGAACAAGTATACAGGAGCACCGGATTTAGCGGTATCGTTTCTAACATTCATTTCGAATTGAGCGCCATTTCCATGAGGGATAAATTTCATAGAATCCGGATTGAATCCTTTCGGATAGATAGTATCCAATACAGCTACCCACATAGTGTCACGTTTGAAGTTTTCAAGTCCCCATTTCTTAACTTCGTCATATCTGCCGGTCTTCTTAGCTTTTTCGATGATCGACATTGCTTTCTTTTCAGTTAATCCGTCTTCCAACTGCTTGTCTGTCAATTGTCCGATTTTCATAACGAACGGCAACTTCTGATTCTTAACGAAGTCAATCAATGTGTCCAATTTAGGAGCATACATTCCGTGGTGAAGCATACGGTATTCCTGCTGTGCTTTACGGATGTCAATTAGACGGGCAATGACTGCTTTTTCTCTGTCTTTTTTTGCGTTTTCAAAATTGATAGGACCCATGATGCTGTTGTAGCAGATGTAAATCAGTGCAGCAGCACAGAGTACTAATACAATATTAAATACTGTTTTCATGATAAATTATGTTTTTAGTTGTTATATTCGCATCGCAAAAATAGAATAAATTAATTTAAATACGATAGTTCCAGGAACTTTTTTCTCGTACAAAAATGATAAATAACTATTTAGAAAGGCAAATTAAGGAAAATTTTCCTTATGAACCAACTTTAGAGCAGGAAATTGCTGTAAAATCTCTTTCAGAGTTTCTTCTGTCTACCTTGGCGGATGAAGTTTTCATCCTCAGAGGCTATGCCGGTACTGGTAAAACATCTCTAGTAGGGGCATTGGTGAAAACGATGAACCAGTTGCAGCAAAAGTCTGTTTTACTGGCTCCAACGGGACGTGCGGCAAAAGTTTTTTCGGCCTATGCGGGACATTCTGCCTTTACTATCCATAAGAAAATATATAGACAACAGTCTTTTTCTAATGAAATCAGTAATTTTTCGATTAATGATAATCTTGCTACAAATACTTTGTTTATTGTTGATGAGGCTTCGATGATTTCTAATGAAGGGTTGTCGGGCAGTGTATTCGGTACGGGACGTTTGTTGGATGACTTGGTGCAGTTCGTGTATTCGAGACAAGGTTGCCGTCTTTTGTTAATGGGAGATACGGCACAGCTTCCGCCGGTGGGAGAGGAGTTAAGTCCCGCGTTGTTTGCCGATGCATTGAAAGGATATGGACTTGAAGTTCGTGAGGTCGATTTGACTCAAGTAGTTCGTCAGGTGCAACAATCCGGCATCTTGTGGAATGCGACTCAATTGCGGCAATTGATAGCAGCAGATGAATGCTATTCGTTACCAAAGATAAAAGTGACCGGCTTTCCGGATATACAAGTCGTTCCGGGAGTAGAATTGATAGAAAAGCTGACCGATTGTTATGACCATGACGGAATGGATGAAACGATTGTGATTTGTCGCTCTAATAAACGCGCGAACTTATATAATAATGGAATACGTGCGCAGATACTTTGGCGGGAAGATGAATTGAATTCCGGAGATATGTTAATGGTAGCCAAGAATAATTATTATTGGACGGAGAAATATAAAGAAATGGATTTCATAGCCAACGGAGAGATTGCAATTGTTCGCCGTGTCCGTCGTACCCGTGAAATGTACGGCTTCCGTTTTGCGGAAGTCACTCTCAGATTTCCCGATCAGAATGATTTTGAATTGGATGCTAATTTGTTGTTGGATACTCTACATTCAGATTCGCCTGCATTACCGAAAGCGGATAATGACCGGTTATTTTACACAGTGCTGGAAGATTATATCGATATTCCCAATAAACGTGACCGGATGAAGAAGATGAAAGCTGACCCACATTATAATGCGTTACAAGTGAAGTATGCGTATGCGGTCACTTGTCATAAGGCACAAGGTGGCCAGTGGCAGAATGTGTTCCTGGATCAGGGATATATGACGGATGAATACTTGACTCCCGATTACTTTCGTTGGTTGTATACGGCGTTTACTCGTGCGACGAAGACGTTGTATTTGGTGAATTATCCGAAAGAACAAGTGGAGTGATTTAGTTGAAAAAAACAGTAGATTAAAGGAGAAGTTCCCAATCTACTGTTTTTCTGATTCTATCTAAGAAGACAAGTTCCTGTCATTAGATTTTTTCAGGCTTTGGCACAAAGAGTTTTAGCACTTTGTTAGTGACTGATTATCGGAAGTTGTTTGGCTGTACACGTTGACCATTGTCATTATTTGTATCTGCCACATCCCACCAGATTTTCGTTCCCTGGTTGTCGCCCATCGGCCGGTTGGGGTTAAAGGATTCACTTTGAGGGTATTTGATCCGTTTGATGAACTTACCTTCAGGCACGTCACCGTCCGAGTTGTTTTCTTCGATATTCAGCAATTCAGGATAATCTGTACGGCGGAATTCTGCCCAACCTTCATTGCCGTTCGGGAAGATCGAAATCCATTTTTGGGTGATGATCTCTTTCAAGGCTTTCTCCTTGTCACTTCCGGATACATCTTGTTTGTTCTTCAATCCGTCAATATAGGCTTGTTTTTTAGCCTCATCAATATTATAGTAATCCATGGACGCTCTAATTCCGTCAATATAATATTGCTCAACTGAGCCTGTCGTCCAATTTCTGAGAGCAGCTTCTGCCAACATGAACCGACTCTCCGCATAGCTCATCCAAACCAGTTCGCGAGCTTCGCTAAACCAATAGTTATCATCTAAATTATTATGATCCGAACTTATCAGTTTATTACATCTTACAGGAGAGTAACTTTTTGTCGCATCCTCTCCTTGTACATCCATATTACCAATCGGACATCCGGCAAAGTCCTTATTGCTTTCTTTGGCTTCCTTAAGATCTGAAAATGGACTTGGGCGCCACCACAGTATTTCGCATCGGGGATCTAATACTTCAGATTCATTTTTATAGGCCTTTTCCAAATCTTTCGACATAACCATTTGCGCTCCCCAACCGAATATCAGCGCATGGATATTTTCAGATCCGCCGCCTCCTTCACCACCTTTGTCGATAGGGGCAACTTTCGGTACAGTTCTCATGTTGTCTGCATTGCTTTGCATCAAACCATAAGTGCTCTCGATTGCTTTTTTCCCTTCTTCTTGGGCACGATCCGGATCGACATTTGAAATACGAAGCGCCAGACGCAAACGTAAAGTATTGGCAAAGCGTAACCATTTGTTGATGTCGCCTCCATAGCAACGGTCATTACTTCCTTTTCCTTCTCCCCAGTTCAAACCTTTGTCGGGTTTGATGTTGGTGATAGCTTCATCCAGCAGTTTGAACATAGCATCGTACACATCCTTTTGGCTGGTATATGAAATATACTGTGTCGGGGGTAACATTCCTTTTATGTAGTACGACAATGGAATATCACCGTATGTATCTGTCTGCATAGAAATGAGGAATGCATAATAAATACGGGTTACGTAGAACTCGTTCCAGTATTTGTCTTTATTGACGAAATGACAGACTTTGATAATTTGTGCATATTCGTTTGCAGTACGGTCATTATAGAAATGATCCCATCTGTTTCTGGACCAGTCGTCAGTATATACGTATGTGCAGGCTTTTTCATGGAAACCGGCAGATGTATTTGCCATATAGCCGGCATAAATGTCATGAGTTAAGTTGGTGGTTACCTGATAATCATTGTAAGGTCCCTCATTCGTTAGATTACGGAACAAACTACCAATTGAAGTTTCTGCTTCTTTTAATGCTTTTATATCAGCTTCAGGCAGTTCATAATCAATATCAATGCCTTCAGGACTTACATCGGTATTAGAAGTACCCGGTGAATAAGGAGGTTCGTACGGGTTGGTGTTCATTTCATCAAAATCTGAGCATGCTGCTAGAGCAAGTAGAGATGCGAATGCAAGTGTTTTATAATAGAATTTCATAACTTCTTTTTATGTTTAGATTAGAAACCAAGATTAATAGAAAGACCGAATGTACGTGTGTAAGGAACAGACATATAATCGATAGCTTGAGAGAACATACTTGTGTCATAACCTCCTTCGGGACTTGTTCCCGGTGTATGTTTCATCAGGTAAGCCAAGTTACGGGCAACGAATGCTACGTTCAGTGAAGTTAAAGGAGTCTTCTTCAGTATGGATTTCGGGAAAGAATAACCTAATGACAATTCTTTCAATTTGATGAATGAAGCATCGTATACGAATTCTTCGGCCATACCACTCATTGATGTGTAATATCTTTGAGCGTTCATAGCTGTTGAGTTTACAGTACCGTCGGCGGTCACACCCGGAGCAACGATTTTCCAGCCATTCTCTGCATTACCACGATTAGCGGTGCGTGCTGCCAATCCTGTGCTGGTTGCCATTGCCTCGGATACAGAAACAATGTCACCACCAAATTTCATATCGAACAATGCAGAAAGAGTAAATCCTTTGTAGGTGAATGATGGAGAAACGGACATTAATAAGTCCGGTTCAATATTACCGATCGGATGATCCAATGTGTATTGGAAAGCGTCTTCACCAGAGACCTTGGTCGGACGGCCTTGTTTATTAACTATCATATTACCGTTTTCATCACGCTTGTACAGGTTTTTGGCATAAATTTCACCCAAGCGGTGTCCTACGCGTGTACCGACATTGATTGGGAAATTTGCATCTCCATTGAAGAAGAGATAATCAACGCCATCTGCCAGTTCTTTTACTTTAGATACATTCCTGGATAAGTTGATATTCAAATCGAACGTGAAATCTTTCGTTTGTACAGGAGTAGAATATAGCATGAATTCGAATCCTTGGTTGACAATTAAACCGGAGTTAATCATTTTACCACCACTCCAAGGAGCCGGTGCAGGGACTTTCATGATCTGGTTCTTGGTACGGCTGTTGTAATAAGTGAAGTCGAATCCCAGACGATTATTGAGGAATTTCATATCCAAACCGGCTTCATACGAGGAGGAAATCTCCGGCTTCAACTGGTCATTCTTTTTAATATCAGATTTTGTGATATTGAGCACTCCGTTGCTGAATGCATAGCTCAATGTATTATACAGGTTGTATGGTTCTGTATCTTTACTTACTTGTGCGGCAGATAGGCGAACTTTGGCAAATGTGAGCCATGAAGGTAATGTCTTGTCTAATGAACGAAGAAAATCTGTTATGATGAAACTTAAGTTTGCAGATGGATAGAAGAATGAACGGTTGCTGGAGGGTAATGTGGACGACCAGTCGTTACGTGCAGTCAAGTCCATTGACAAATACTCTTTCCATGCAAGTTGTGCAGATGCAAATACAGAGTTGGTAGCGCGTTCGTGTCCAGCTTCAGCAGCACTGTTCAGAATATTTGCGGCATTGAATATCCATTGGTTCTTGTTCACCATGTCTTTTGTTTCAGCCGACAAGGTCTCAAATTTCTGATACATGAAGTTGGCACCTACTGTGTAGCCGATACGGAAATTTTCTCCGATACGGTTGTCTCCGGCAAGGATAAATTCTGCATTTGACTCAAAGAAGTTTTCCTCACTGCGGCTCATACGGTCATCGGTAATGTTTTCGATAGTTTTACCGATACCGTTCGATAAGTCGGTGCTTTGAACACGTGTACGGTAATAGTCGAATGCATATTTGGCGCTAAAGTGTAACCAGTCGGTAAAGTTGATTTTTGCGTTGTAGTATCCGAAAGCTCTCCAACGTTCGTCAGAATTATGGCGCTGGTCTTGTACGTAATATGGATTTTCCAATCCGGGGTTCGGGCCTGCCCAATTCACGTGTGCGGAGTTTTCTGTTGAATAATTCTTTAAATCATCCAAAGACACGTTGTGCGGAATACCGATTAACTGTGCAATAACTCCATAACTTCCGAAATAGGGACGATCTTCTGCCTTGGTTCGTGATAAGGAGACTTTTCCTTCCATAGAGAGATATTGGTTCATTTCTGCACCGGCGTTCAGGTCAATATTTATCTTATCCAATTTCTCGTTCGGGAATAAACCTTTATTGTTAGAACTGCCGAAAGATGCACGGAAATGAGACTTGTCGGTTACATTACTGATAGACACATTATGGTTGTGGGCAAAACCGGTGTTGAAATAATCTTCCAGTTTGTTTCCATACTTAGAATAAGCACGTTGTTCTCCGTTCCAGGCTTCTACCATGTGTCCATCCAATTCGCTACCCCAACTACTGCTCGCAGCCTTATTGTAAACACCGTCTGTTCCTTGACCGTAGCGTTCCTGCATTTTCAGTGTTTCAGCTACTGTGCTCCATGTGAAGTTCCCGCTATAACGAACACCGAATCCTTCTTTTTTTGAACCTTTTTTGGTTGTTATCAGGATGACACCATTACCGGCACGTGAACCGTAGAGAGCGGCAGCATTCGGACCTTTCAGTACAGAAATGGTTTCGATGTCATCGGGATTAATGTCGACAGAGGCACCGCCACGGTCTACACCGCCATAGTAAGAAGCGTCAGAACTGTTGTTGTCGCTGAAAGGCACACCATCGATAATCCATAAAGGTTGGTTATTGTCTGATAAGGAGGAATTACCACGAATCGTAATCTTGGTGGAACCTCCCAAACCTGTACCTGCCGTATTCATCTGAAGACCTGCCACTTTTCCTTGCAAAGCGCTTGTCACAGAAGGATCTCCGGTCTTGTTCAGCTGGTCGCTTTTTATTTCCTGAACTGCATATCCCAGCATTTTCTTTTCGCGTTTGATACCTAATGCGGTAACGACGACTTCATCGATAACTTGAGTATCGTCCGACATCGTGACATTGAGAGTCGGTTTGTTGCCCGGAATCTCTAATGTCTTATATCCTATATAGGAAAATACCAATACAGGTTGTTCACCGCTGACCTTGAGGGTATAATTGCCATCCATATCTGTAATGGTACCATTACTTGTTCCTTTTTGCAGGATACTGACACCAATCAGCATTTCTCCTTTAGTATCGATGACTTGTCCGGTAATCGTGTGTTCCTGGCCAACTTGTTGTTGGTTGGTTTGCTGTGCATTTTTTTCTGACAGGTATACAATATTGTCTTCTACCTTGTACGAAATGCTTGTTCCGCTCAGAAGAGAGTTGAGGACTTGTTCTAAAGAAGCGTCTTTTACATTCACTGCCTCTACTTGGGTGGCAGATAACTTGTCGTTATAAAAGAATTGATACTTAGACTGGGACTGTATCTGTTTAATAACAGTTCCTAAGTTTGTGCGTGTAGTTGATAATGTCAACTGTGCGGTAGCCCATTGTAATGGGATTGCCATGAAAATTAAAACCAATAAAGCTCGAAGTAAGTTCGACTTTTGAATAGAATGATTGCTTTCCATACATTTAATTTAATGGTTGTATAAAAATTATTGAACTAATAAAAGAAGTCTTATTTTCTTCTTTTATAAATAAAACAATGCTAACGCAATAAACACTTAGTCTAATTTATCTTTTTTTCTTTATATAATTAAGAGTATTATGATTTCGTGTGTAAATCCCTTTGTACTATCATTGCAGTGCTTCTCATTTAAGAGTTGTGACATGGGCTTGGCACAGTTGTGCCACCACGGTGTCATTGTTGTGACAAGCCCGTGGCACAGTTGTGCCAATGCTGTGTTGCAGTTATGTCAATTGGGAGACCGGATTACCAGTCATAGTCTTCAACGTATGCATCAAATTCTTGTGTGGTGGTAACTCCGCAGTTTCTGAGGATATTCAGTATATGCTGTTGTTCGGAAGGAGAGAGTAAACGTTCGCCTTTACGGGCACGATAGTAGGTTCTGCGTCCTAAATAATTCATTAGGTGCAGGATAACGGTTTGCATTTGTTTATAAGGTAGATTCTCTAAGATTCCGATGAATCCTTGGGCGTATCGTACTTTTGTACTGGAACGGTAATGGGGACAGCCGCCTTTCACGGTAGACAGATATTTGGGACTGATGATAATCCAGTGCTCTATGTTTTCCGGTACGCTTTGTTCTGTAAGTTGTCTTAGGCAGGTACCTGCTTGGGGGCATTGTCGGTTAAGGCACATCGAATATTGATAAGGGACTTTTGCAAAGTCAATTTTTTCTTCCATGATTTGTAGATGTTTGTTGAGCAAAAGTAGTGAAAACTTATTGAAAAATAGCCTGAAAGCAAAGAAGTTTACTTTCAGACTACCACTTTTAGTCGAAATCTCAATGAATAGCCGCTTTCAGAAGTGAACTGAAGGACAGCAATTGAAATAGCGGCACACTATTGAATAAAGGATTATTGCTCTTTAGAGAAAGAATAAGGCATATCTTCTTCTTTCGTACCTCTGTTCATATTCGGTTGATTACTCATATCTACTTTGATGATACCACCTTTGAATAATTCTTCGTGGCGAAGATAATTTTTAGTATAGTCAGTGCCGTTTACGTTCATCGAATTGACATAGAAGTTCTTTTTACTGTTGTTCGGGGCATCAATCACCAAACTGTTGCCATTCTCAAAATGAAGTGTGGCTTTCTTGAATAAAGGAGCGCCTACGATATATTCATCCGTTCCCGGACAAACAGGATAGAAACCTAATGCAGAGAATACATACCAGGCGGAAGTTTGTCCGTTGTCTTCGTCACCGCAATAACCGTCAGGCCCCGGAGTGTACATTCTGTCCATGACTTGGCGCAACCAGTACTGGGCTTTCCAGGGCTGGCCTGCATAATCATATAAATAAATCATGTGCTGGATAGGCTGATTGCCGTGTGCATAATTACCCATATTCATAACGGTCATTTCGCGAATTTCATGAATCACCTGTCCGTAGTAACTGTCATCGAATACGGGAGGTACAGCAAAAACGGAGTCCATCATAGTGACGAACATCTCTTTTCCGCCCATTAAGTCGATTAGTCCTTGCGGATCATGGAACACAGACCAGGTGTAGTGCCAGCTATTTCCTTCTGTAAAGGCATCGCCCCATTTCAATGGAGAGAATGGTGACTGGAATGTACCGTCTTCATTGCGTCCGCGCATTAATTTAGACTCCTTGTCGAAGAGATTTTTGTAATTCATGGCACGCTTTGCAAAAAGATTGATCTCTTTTTTCGGGCGTTTCAGTTCTTTTGCCAGTTTGTAGATACACCAGTCGTCGTATGCATATTCCAGTGTACGTGCTGCATTCTCGTTGATTTTCACATCGTATGGTACATATCCCAGCTTGTTATAATATTCATGTCCCAAGCGTCCTGTTGAAGATACTTCAGGATGTACATTCTCTGTTCCATGCAGCAATCCTTCATACAGCGTTTTTATATCGTCCACTTTCACGCCTTTCATGTAAGCATCTACCAGAACAGAAGCCGAATTATTGCCTACCATACATCCTCTGTGTCCCGGACTTGCCCATTCGGGGAAGAACCCGCTTTCTTTATATGTATTGATAAGCCCTTCCTGCATCTCCTTGTTAACCGAAGGATACATCAGATTCAGTAACGGGAACAGACATCGGAACGTATCCCAAAAACCTGTGTCGGTATACATATATCCCGGCAATACTTGTCCGTTGTATGGACTGTAATGAATCGGCCGGCCGTTCGCGTCCAGTTCGTAGAACTTGCGCGGGAACAGGAGTGAACGGTATAAACAGGAATAGAATGTACGATATTGATCCAGATTGCCACCTTCCACTTCAATTTTTCCTAATACCTGGTTCCATGCTTCTTTTCCTTTCTTGGCTACTTGCTCGATATTGTCCTTGCCCAGTTCTTTCATGTTGACAGCCGCCTGTTCGAAGCTGATAAAAGAAGAAGCAATCCTTGCGTGCACCTGTTCGCCCTTATGTGTCCGGAAACCGATAATAGCTCCGGCATGGTCAGTTGTTTGTTCGGTAACGTTTTCTTGAAGATTGCCATTGGCTACTGTTGCTTTGTATGTGAAAGGCTTGTCGAACTCGATGATAAAGTAATTCTTGAAGTTTTCGGGAACTCCTCCGCTATTGCGGGTGGTATAGCCGATAATCTTGTTTTCCTCCGGAATCACTTTGACATACGAGCCTTTGTCGAAAGCGTCCACTATGATATAAGAATGTTCATTTTCCGGGAAAGTGAAGCGGAAAAGGACAGCGCGTTCCGTCGGTGCCATTTCCGTCACGATGTCATGTTCGGCGAGATATACTTTATAATAATAAGGAGTGGCGATCTCCCCTTTGTGGGCAAACCAGCTTGCGCGCTTTTCTTCGTTAAACTCCGGTTTGCCTACTACGGGCATGATAGAGAACTGTCCGTAGTCGTTAATCCACGGACTGGGTTGATGCGTCTGCTTGAAACCGCGAATCTTGTTAGCGGTATAAGTGTATTGCCAGCCGTCACCCATTTTTCCTGTCTGCGGAGTCCAGAAGTTCATCCCCCAGGGACGGGCAATGGCCGGATAAGTATTACCTGTTGATAATTCGAAAGTAGACTGGGAACCCATTAGCGGGTTGACATACTGTGTCCGGTCTTTGGCTTTGGCAAAGAATGTGCAAGCAAGTACACAAACTATTATTAATAGTCTTTTCATGGCGTATATGTTTTAATAGTAAGCAATCAAACGTATTATCTCACTCCCCATTTCGTGGGTTGGGCGGTCATTTTGATTTCCATTGTTCCTCCGTTTGCAATATCCTGATGATGGAAGAATGGGGTATTCAACGGTTGGCCGTTCAGTGTTACGCTTTCAATATATTTGTTCTTCTTTTCGTTGTTTTTTACTACGATACTGAATGTCTTTTCTTCGGGCAGATTAATAACTGCCTTGTCGAAGGCGGGACGTCCGATAGAATATATCGGTTTGCCGGGACATACCTGATAGAATCCCATAGAATTGAGTATATACCAGGCAGACATTTGTCCGCAGTCTTCATTACCTGACAGTCCGTCTGTACTGTTGGCATATTGGCTTTGATAAACACTGTCTACCAGTTCCTGTGTTCTCCACGGGCGGTTGACGTAGTTGTACAGGTGAATGACGTGATGACTCGGTTCATTGCCGTGCGCATATTGTCCGATAAGGCCGCTGATGTCTGACGAAATCATTTCTCCTTCGAGTGATGAATCTACCGTAAACAGTGAGTCGAGTTTTTGTACAAAAGCGTCTTCACCTCCCATTAGATTAACCAATCCATCTACATCGTGAGGTACAAACCAAGTCCATTGCCAAGCTGTTCCTTCGCAATAATCATCGCTGCGGTGAGTAGAGGCACGTGGGTTGAACGGGGTACGCCATTCACCTTTTGAATCCAGTCCGCGCATGAAGCGGGTAGATTTGTCGAAATAAAACTCGTAGGCTTTGGCAAAACGTTCGTATTTGGCTTTTGTTTCAAAGTCGCTCATTGCTTCAGCGAAGATAGAAATACACCAGTCGTCGTATGCATATTCCAACGCTTTGGCTACCGATTCATTTTCACGGTCACAAGGAATGTAGCCGATTGCGTTCTTGTAATATTTGGCTTTCGGCATAAGGTGGGGTAACACCAGGGCCGGGCATTTAATACCGGTAGTGTCATATTCCGCAGCGCGCAGAGATGCTTTGTATGCTTCTTTGGCATCAAAATTACGGTAACCTTTCATATATGCATCCACGATGACCGGAACGGCATGATAACCAATCATAGTACCGGTATAGTTGGAGCCCAGATCCCACATCGGGTATATTCCGCCTTCCTGATGTTTTTTGATGAGCGAATTGATAAACTGATTGTTCAGATCCGGGTCGATAATTGTCATTAACGGATGCAGTGCACGGAAGGTGTCCCATAAAGAGAATACAGTATACAGGGGATTGATTGTATCTCCCTGATGTACTTCGAGATCCATTCCCAGGTAACGTCCATCTGCGTCCGTGAACAGGTTCGGACTGATAGCCGTATGATATAGAGCGGTGTAGAAGATCGTTTTGTCGTCCTTGTCGGGAGTCGTAATATCTATCTTTGACAGATACTGATTCCAAGCGGAGCGTGCATTCTTGCGCACTTTATCGAAATCCCAGCCGGGTATCTCCGATTCTACATTCTTGCGTGCACCGGCTATGTCGACGGCAGATATACCTACTTTAACCAGTACTTGTTCATCTTTGGTGGTATTAAAGTGTAATAAAACTTTGCAGACAGGAAGCCGCTTACCGTTATCCATAGTGATGGAATCGGTCACCAACGTATAAGAGAACGGTTTGGAGAACTTGGCATAGAAATTAATATATTGGTCGAAAGCCCAATAAGTTGTTTTCTTATGTCCGCAGATTTCCGTGTCGCTGATAACCTCGATCCCCATGTCGGAATTAGTCTGCCGTTGCAGGCTGTAATCCAAGTCAAGAATAAATCCGGCTTCGGAACTTTCGGGGAAGGTGTAGCGATGGATAGCGCCACGTTTGGTAGCCGATATCTCGGCTTTTACCTGATAAGTGTCCAGAAAAACGGAATAATATCCCGGTTCTGCCGTTTCATTCTCGTGCGAGAAGGCGGAGGAATACGCTAATTGCTGACTTTGCGGATCAGTGGTCTGATATCGCTGTTCGCCGACAGTCGGCATGAGTAGTACGTCGCCGTAGTCACAACATCCTGTGCCACTGACGTGCGTGTGTGAGAATCCGTTAATGGTAGAGTCTTCATAATAATAGCCTGAACAGGCATCCCAGCCATCAATCCGGGTATCCGGGCTTGGCTGGATCATTCCGTGCGGAACTACTGCTCCGGGAAACGTATGCCCGTGTCCGCCGGTACCGATAAAGGGATTGACAAAAACGCTATAATCTTTCTCATTAGTGGGAGCTGTACAGGAGTTGAGTGCGAAGAATCCTCCTAAACATCCTACTATTAGGAATGTTTTTAGTTTCATGGTAGTAATAGCTTTTAGTTTTGCCGAAAGCAATCCCTTTATTTCGGGGAAATAAAGATATTGCTTCCTACAATTTTATAATCAATAGGTATAGAGTTTTGTAATGACGTTAGCACAGAATCGATCGTCGACTTTCTTCTCAGTACACCGGAGTAAGTCTTATCCGCCCGGATGTCCGGTGACAGGATAATCTTCACGTCATAAAAACGTTCCAGTGCTTTCGTAATGGTAAAGATATCGGCCTTTTGGAATGGAATCAGGTTGTCGTGCCATACGGCGTCCAACTTAGCATCCACCTGTTTCACAGTCAACCGTCCACTTTTTTTGTTTAACTCGGCACGTTGGCCGGGGGCGAGAATAATCTGCCCTTCCTCCTTATTGCCTTTCACTTCAATTTCACCTTCAATCAGTGTTGCTTCCGCTACCCGGCAACTCTTATCGGATTTAAAGTTGAATGTGGTTCCCAATACACGTACACGCATAGCGTCGCTTTGTACGGTAAATGGTTTATGACGGTTCTTTGTTACCTCAAAATAGGCTTCTCCTTCCAGATAGACATTACGTTCTTTTTCAGAAAACTCGCGTGGATACTTTAAGGTCGCAAGGTTGTTCAGCCAGACTCTGGTACCGTCCGGTAGAACCACTTCCTTTACGATACCTTCGTTGGCAACGGCGACCATTAATTGCTGGTCTGCCCCGTTATGATAGAACCAGTACCCGGCTCCGCCTCCCATAAGAAGAATGACGGCAATAACGGCAGCATATCTCATCCAACGATGCATACGCAGTAGTTTGGCCTGTTTCCCTTTTGCTTCATCCAACTTTTTGTATAACAGCTTTTCAGCATGAGCTATCCGTTGTTCGTCGGCATATCGGTCGAATTTACCCAAATGATAAATTTCTTCCATGCGAAAGAGTTGACGGGCATTTTCTTCCGATTCTTTCATCCAAGCATTTACTTCGATGATTTCTTCTTCCGAGCATTGCCCAGTCAAATATTTATTCATTATGTCTTCACTTAGATTTCTCATTTTCTTTTCCTTCATATAAATAATACAATTCAGAACCTAAAAACACTTAGCTTACTTGCACAAAAATAAGACTATAATGATCCAAAGAGGATCTAGACGACTGCGTAAGTACTTCAGTGCCTTGTACATATGTGCTTCTATCGTGCGTAGTGAAACCCCGAGGACATCGGCTATCTCTTTGTTTTTCATATCATGCAGATAGCTGAGTTTGAAAACTTCTTTGCACTTGTCCGGAAGTTCGTTGATTGCATCGTAGATTTCTTTCCGTAGTTCCCGGTCTTCAATCCTCCGGATCACTTCGTTGTTGTCCGGTTGATAGAATTCGGCACGCCTTTGGTTGATTTCTTCCATGGCGGCGCAGTAGCCGTCTTCCACATTGCGATGTTTCAGGACGTTGAGAGCACGGGTGTAAACGGCACGATAGAGAAAGGCTTGGATCTGATCTCCTATCTCTATGGTGTCTTTCCGCTTCCATAATTCTACAAATACATCCTGCACTACGTCCTCCGCTTCTTCCTCACCCACCAGACGGGTGGCGTAGAAAATCAGGTTGGGATAGTATCTGCGGAACAGTGCTTTATAAGTAATATCGAAGTTTTCGTTCATGCTCTCGGTCAGTTAAGTTTGGTTTTATTTATGGATTCTTTTCTTCGAATATGACGCCTATTGCTTTAGGGGTGTTACTCATTTCGAATTCCACAGTAGCTCCGCTCATGATCTGTTCATGGGTGAGATAAGTCTTATCGTAAGGTTGGCCGTCCACTTTGATTGACTGGATATAGATATTTTCTTTGTTTACGTTCGGAGCGAGTACTGTAAAAGTCTTGCCATTGGCGAGATGCAGCTTGATTTCCGGAAATAGGGGAGTGCCTATTTCATATCTTCCGCTGACCGGATTTACAGGATAGAATCCCATAGCACTGAATACGTACCATGCCGACATCTGTCCGCAGTCTTCATTGCCGCAAAGGCCGGCCGGTTCGTTCTTGTAGAGCTCATTCATTACTTTTGCCACGTAATATTGAGTCCGGTCATTGAATCCTATCGAATTGAACAGGTAGATAACGTGGTGGCTCGGTTCGTTGCCGTGCGCGTATTGACCGATCATTCCTGTGCTGAAAAGTGGGAGCTCGTCATCTTCGGACGGATGATAGGTAAACATACTATCCAGCTTTTCCGCAAACCGGTTTTTGCCTCCTACGAGATTGACCAGTCCGTCAACATCATGCTGTACAGACCAGAAATATTGCCATCCGTTGCTTTCGCAAATATGCGGAGTATAGTCGTCTGCTTTGAAATCTTTGATAAAGACGCCTTTGTCATCACGCGGTTGCATGAATGAAGTGGCCGGGTTATAGACATTCTTGTAGTTTTGCGAACGTTTATAGAATTCGTCTGCAATATCTTTCTTGCCCATTTTCTGTGCCATTTCGGCGATGCAGTAGTCATCGAAAGCATATTCCAGTGTTTTGGATAACGACCAGTTTTCTGCGTTATAGCTATCCGTCACGTTATAAGGTATATATCCTAATTTTTTGTAAAGCCCGATGCCCCGGTAATTGTCCAGGTTGGCAGTTGCTACGCAGGCAGCCAGTGCCTTTTCCGCATCAAAGTCTCCGATTCCTTTCAGATAAGCGTCTGCAATCACCGGAACAGCGTGGTAACCGATCATCATGTCCGTTTCGCTGCCGTAGAAGTTCCATACCGGCAGACGTCCGTTCTGTTCGTAGAAAGCGATGAAGGATTTCACCATATCGTTGACACGCTCCGGTTCGGTGTAGGTAAAAAGCGGGTGAGCGGCACGGTACGTGTCCCATAAGGAGAAAGTGCTGTAATTTACCCAACCGTCGGCTTGGTGTACTTTCTTGTCGGGACCGTAATAAGCTCCATCCACATCACTATAAATTGTCGGGGCGATCATTGAATGATAGATAGCTGTGTAGAAGTTCACTTTATCATCTTCGTTGTCACTTTTTACTTCAATCTTTCCGAGTTGGCGGTTCCAGTTAGCTTTGGTTGCAGCCAGATATTTGTCGAAGTTGTTTTCGGGGACTTCAGCTTGCAGGTTCTTGGCAGCTCCTTCCATGCTGACGCCGGAAATGGCTGTGCTGACAAGTATCTGCTCGCCTTCTTGAGTGTTGAAGTCGAAGCGTGCGATAGTAGCTGTGCCGATACGTTTGTTCTCTTTGACGATAGCCATTGTATCCAGTTCTATTTTCTCGAAAGGCTTGGAGAAGCGGGTACGGAAGTAGATGTGCTGATCTCGTGCCCAGCCGTCAGAGAAACGGTAACCTTGGATAGTGACGGAGTCTATCACCTCAATGTGAGAGTCGTTGGTAAAGTCCCAATTCATCGCTTTCTTCAAGTTCAGGAAGATAGCGGATTGAGCTTCGGGAAAGGTATACCGTTGGATACCGCAGCGTTCGGTTGCCGTCAATTCGACGTTGATATTATAATCGGTCAGGCGTACCTGATAATAGCCTGCATAGGCGCTTTCGTCATCGTGGGAGAACTTGGAGTGAATGCCCAGTGGAGCTTCTGCTTCTTTGTAAGGCAGCGTGACAGGCATAAAAGAGATATCATACAGATCTCCAGCTCCGGTACCGGAGAGGTGCGTGTGGCTGAATCCGGCAATCGTACTGTCCGGGTAAAAATATCCGGAGATGCGGTCCCAGCCGGGGAGTCCGTTATCCGGACTAAGTTGTACCATTCCAAATGGCGCTTGTGCGCCCGGATAAGTGTTTCCGGTGAAGTCTGTTCCTATAAATGGATTTACATAAGATGTGTAATCTATTTCATGTTTCTCTTGTGTAGGGGTACAAGAAATCAGCATGCAGATTAACAGCAGGCATAGACAAGTGGGTGTTCTCATCGTTCTTTGGGTATTAGTGATTATTTATTTTATTTATTTGAAGGATAAGAAAAATAATTAATCTGCGTGCAAAGGTAGAAAAAAACTGTGACAACCCTATATTATATACGCAATATTTTTAAAGTGAGGAAGATAGACTTTATAATTGTGTTTGTGCTTCCCGATATCGGAGATGTCCCTCACTGGCGTCGGAGACCGAGCCCTTGGTATCTTGATTCAAACCTTCTCTGCGTCCGGATTTGGATATAAAAATAGAGTGTGTCTCACAGTAATTCCTACCTTAAGACACACTCTATTTATTTTATTTACTTACTCTTAGATTCCTGCAAGTTCGAGTACTTTTTCAACTGCTGCCGGTAACCCGTCAGCGTTTTTGCCTCCGGCTGTTGCAAAGTGAGGCTGGCCGCCGCCGCCACCTTGAATCAGTTTGGCAGCTTCTTTCACCAGATTACCTGCTTTCAGACCACCGGCTACGAGGTTATCGCTAATCATAACTGTCAACATCGGTTTGCCTGCATCCGTACTTCCGGCTACGAAGAATAAGTTTTCTGTAATTTCGCCACGAAGCTGGAAAGCAATATTCTTCACCACTTCTGCGGGTAGAGGAGCACAGAACTTGATTACTTTGATGCCATGAATTTCCTGTATATTCTTCAACAGTCTTTCTTTCAAGGCCGCTTCTTTTTCTTTCATGAAATCTTCCACTTGTTTCTTCAAACCGGCATTCTCTTCAAGATATTTGCGGATAGCAATTCCCAAGTCAGGAGTGTTGTTGAAGAGTGCCTTCAGATCGCTGAGCGTATCCTGGATAGTATCCAACATTTCTTCTACACGTGCACCTGTGTAAGCTTCGATACGACGGACACCGGCAGCAACGGAACTTTCTGAGACAATCTTCACCATGCCGATGTTTCCTGTTGCGGCTACGTGTGTACCTCCACAAAACTCAATAGAAGAACCGAATTGAATCACACGTACTCTGTCACCGTATTTTTCGCCGAAAAGAGCGATAGCACCCAGCTCTTTTGCTTCTTCGATAGGAATGTTACGATATTCCTTCAAAGGAATATTGGCACGGATTCTTGCATTAACGATGTGTTCCACCTGGCGGATTTCTTCGTCTGTCACCTTCTGGAAGTGAGAGAAGTCGAAACGCAGTGAGTCCGGAGTGACCAATGAACCCTTTTGTTCGATGTGTTCGCCCAATACTTCGCGGAGAGCAGCGTCCAGCAAGTGAGTGGCCGAGTGGTTGGCTGCACAGGCAGCGCGTTTGTCGGTATTTACACAAGCCATGAACGGAGCTTCCGGGTGTTCCGGTAACTTTTTGGTAATATGTATCGGAAGATTGTTTTCTTTCTTGGTGTCGATTACTTCAATCGTTTCAAATTCGCTGACCAATACACCCGTGTCACCTACCTGGCCACCACTTTCTGCATAGAACGGAGTGTAGTCCAATACGATTTGATACAAAGTCTGGTTCTTTTGTTTGATCTGGCGATAACGGAGGATAGAGGCTTCATATTCGGTATAATCGTAACCTACAAATTCCGTTGTTCCTTCTTTCAGTGTAATCCAGTCGCCTGTCTCGATAGCGGCAGCGTTACGTGCACGCTGTTTCTGCTGTTGCATTTCCGCGTTGAATTCTTCGAGGTTTACAGTCATTCCGTTTTCGCGGAGAATCAGCTCTGTTAGGTCGAGCGGGAAACCGAATGTATCATATAAGGTGAAGGCATCTTTGCCGCTGATCTCTATTTTTCCGGCAGCCTTGGTATCTTCCATTGTCTTGTCCAACAGACGGATTCCGGTTTCCAGTGTGCGGAGGAATGCTTCTTCTTCTTCTTTGATAACTTTCTCGATCAGGGTTTTCTGTGCTATCAATTCAGGATAAGCGTCTCCCATGTTATCAATCAATACCGGAAGCAACTTGTACATGAATGCTTGTTTTTGTCCGAGGAAAGTATATCCGTAACGAACAGCACGGCGGAGGATACGGCGAATTACATAACCCGCTTTTGCGTTAGAGGGCAATTGGCCGTCTGTGATAGAGAAAGCGATGGTGCGGATATGGTCGGCAATCACGCGCATAGCGATATCCTGCTGTTTGTCTTTTCCGTATTCTGTGCCTGACATGACAGCAATCGCTTTCAGCATCGGTTGGAATACGTCCGTATCATAGTTGGACGTTTTGCCTTGCAGTGCCATACAGAGACGCTCAAATCCCATACCGGTGTCAATTACTTTTGCCGGAAGCGGTTCGAGGCTACTGTCTGCTTTGCGGTTATATTGCATAAATACAAGGTTCCAGATTTCAATTACCTGCGGGTGATCGTGGTTGACTAGATCACGACCGGAGATTTTTGCACGTTCTTCAGCAGGACGGAGGTCGATATGAATTTCGGAACAGGGTCCGCAAGGTCCTGTATCACCCATTTCCCAGAAGTTATCGTGTTTGTTGCCATTGATGATATGATCTTTCGGTAGGAATTGCTCCCAGTAAGAAGCGGCTTCGTCGTCACGGCTCAGTCCTTCTTCGGGGCTTCCTTCAAATACAGTGGCATAGAGATGTTCCGGATTCAGTTTCAGTACTTCTACCAGGTATTCCCATGCCCAGTTGATTGCTTCTTTTTTGAAGTAATCACCGAAGGACCAGTTGCCGAGCATTTCAAACATGGTGTGGTGGTACGTATCGTGTCCGACTTCTTCCAGGTCATTGTGCTTTCCGCTTACGCGCAGACATTTCTGAGAGTCCGCGACTCTTTGGTATTTCGCCGGGTGGTTACCCAAAATAATATCTTTAAACTGGTTCATACCCGCGTTGGTAAACATCAGGGTAGGGTCGTCTTTTATCACCATGGGAGCCGACGGAACGATGTGGTGTCCTTTCGACTCAAAGAAATTCTTGAATGAATCTCTGATTTCTTTTGCAGTCAACATATCTTCTATATATCTATCGTTGAGGTTAATATTCTCAAAAAACTGTGCAAAGATAGCTTGTTTTTATTACTTTTGCCGTATTAACAAGCGAAATATTTCCAAAAAGATGCGCAAAGTATACTATATCTATAATCCACAGACCCAGACTTATGACCGAATTTATCCTACTGTACGGCAGCGTGCGCTCAGTATCCTGCGCAGACTCTTTTACGGTATGGGGCTGGGAGCAGGCTGTTTCATCGTGTTGCTCTTTATCTTCGGTTCACCGTCAGAAAAGGAATTGCGAATAGAAAACAGTCGTTTACAGGCGCAATATAATGTACTTTCCCGCCGTTTGGATGACGCCATGGGGGTACTTCAGGATATTCAGCAGCGTGATGATAACTTGTACCGCGTGATTCTGCAAGCTGACCCGGTTTCTCCGGCTATTCGTCAGGCAGGATACGGAGGTACGAACCGTTATGAAGAACTTATGGACTTGGCCAATGCCAAGCTTGTCGTAAATACCACTCAAAAGTTGGATGTATTGTCCAAACGACTGTATATTCAATCCAAATCTTTTGATGATGTGGTGGATATGTGCAAGAACCATGACGAGATGTTGAAATGTATTCCGGCCATTCAGCCTATTTCCAATAAAGACCTTCGTCAGACCGCTTCCGGTTACGGAACGCGTATCGATCCGATTTATGGAACGACGAAGTTTCATTCCGGTATGGACTTTTCGGCTCATCCGGGGACAGATGTATATGCTACCGGAGATGGAACTGTCGTGAAAGTGGGATGGGAAACCGGATACGGTAATACGATTGAGATAGATCATGGCTTTGGATATATGACGCGCTATGCTCACTTGCAAGGTTTCAATACGAAAGTGGGTAAGAGGGTTGTACGTGGTGAAGTTATCGGAAAGGTGGGGAGTACGGGAAAGAGTACCGGACCGCATCTTCATTATGAAGTGCACGTGAAAGGTCAGGTGGTGAATCCTGTAAACTATTATTTCATGGATCTGAGTGCAGAAGATTATGAGAAGATGATACAGTTAGCTGCCAACCATGGTAAGGTGTTCGATTAAATTTTAAAGAAACAAAAGAATGCTATGCTCAATACGGATAAGGAATTAAAGCTGTATTATTCAATAGGTGAAGTGGCCGATATGTTTGGTGTCAATCAGTCTTTGCTCCGTTTCTGGGAAAAGGAGTTTCCACAGATCTCTCCCAAAACAACGGGAAGAGGGATACGCCAGTATCGCAAAGAAGATGTGGAGACGATCGGACTAATTTATCATTTGGTTAAGGAAAAAGGAATGACCCTTCCGGGTGCCAGACAGCGGTTGAAAGATAATAAAGAAGCTACTGTCCGCAATTATGAGATTGTGAACAGACTCAAAGCGATAAAGGATGAGTTGCTGGCAATCAAACGGGAACTCGACGGGCGGGAGTAAATTTTCTCGCCCCTACTTGCAAACATTTTAATTCGATGACTATTCTTCTACGCGGTTTACCTGCTTGATATTCTGAATCTTCTTCAGGTTGTTACAGATTGTCTTTACGTCTTCCACATCATGTACCCACAATTGTATCTTTCCTTCGAAGATGCCATCGTTGGTTTCGATTGTCAATTTGCGGATGTTGACATTCAGTTGTCGGGAGATAACTTGGGTTACTTCATTTAAAAGCCCCATACTGTCTATTCCTTTTATATATATATAGACGAGGAAGGAGAGTTCTTTGTGGGTATCCCATTCGGTAGCCAGAATACGGTTACCATAACTGCTTTTCAGCTTGGCTGCAACCGGACATTGGCGTTTGTGGATAATAATCCGGTCGTTCTCATCGACATATCCCAAAACATCATCACCCGGAATGGGATGACAACATTCTGCCATGATATACTTCTTTTGAAGGCTTTCTTCCGTCAGTTTGAGTATTTGTTTCGGGTTAATTTTTTCTTTCTCTTGAGGTTGCTCTTTTTCTTCCGGCTTTTCTTTATTGGTATTGCCGAAAGAGAAAGTGAGGTATTTCTTCCAGTTGCTGGTTTGTTTTTCTTTCAGTTCGTTCTTGTCCACTTCTCCCAAAATGATAACCTTGCTGCCGATAGCTGCCAGCAGTTCCTCTTCGTTTTTGGCATTATGCAATTTACGCAATTTTTCAATCACGGAATCTTCCGGACGGATTTCCTCTTTTTTGAGAAATTCGCTAAGGATTTCTTCACCAAGCTTTTGGTTTACTTTGCGTTCTTTGCGCAGAATAGCGGCTATTTTGGCACGGGCACGGGCGGTTGTTGCAAACACCTCCCATTGCGGCTGTACACGTTGCGATTTAGATGTCAGAATCTCCACCTGGTCGCCACTTTGTAACTTGTGACTTAGTGGTACGAGTTTATGATTGACTTTGGCGCCGATACAATGGCTGCCGATATCAGTGTGCAGTGAGAAAGCAAAGTCCAGTGCTGTTGAATTTTGCGGCATCGTCTTTAACTCCCCTTTCGGTGTAAACACAAATATTTCGGAAGCAAAGAGGTTCAGTTTTATTGTATCCAGAAAGTCGATAGCGTCCGGTTGCGGATCATCCAGTATTTCCTTGATCGTTTTCAGCCATTTCTCTAATTCGCCTTCGTCCTCACTGCCGCCTCCCTCTTTATATTTCCAGTGAGCTGCGAAGCCTTGTTCGGCAACGTCGTTCATTCGTTCGCTGCGAATCTGAACTTCAATCCATTGCCCGTTGTTCCCCATCAGGGTAACGTGCAACGCCTGATAACCATTTGCCTTCGGATGACTTACCCAGTCACGGAGGCGGTCAGGATGAGGCTTGTATATTTTGGAGATAGAGACGTAGATATCGAAACAGTCGTTGAGTTCCTCCTCTATGTTGCGAGGCTCAAAAATAATACGGACGGCCAGTAAGTCGTAGATTTCTTCGAAAGGAACGTGCTTGGTCTGCATCTTGTTCCAGATTGAGTAGATTGATTTTACGCGGGCGAGAATCCGGTATTTCAATCCCATTTTATCGAGTTGTGTACGGATAGGAGCTGTGAAATCGTTGAATACCTTGTCGCGTTCGGCTGCTGTCGCATTCAACTTTTCTTCTATCTCGGCATATTCTTCGGGATGTTCGTATTTGAAACTTAGATTTTCGAGTTCGGTCTTTATTTTATAAAGCCCCAGACGGTTGGCAAGGGGAGCGTAGATATAAAGAGTTTCGCCGGCTATCTTGTATTGCTTGTTGGGCAACATGGAACCAAGGGTACGCATATTGTGCAGGCGGTCGGCTATTTTGATAAGGATCACCCGGATATCGTTCGACATGGTAAGCAATAACTTTTTGAAATTTTCTGCTTGTGCCGAGGCACGGTCGCCAAAGATACCTCCGGATATTTTAGTAAGTCCATCTACAATTTGGGCAATCTTTGGACCAAAGATGTTTTCGATATCTTCTACCGTATAATCGGTGTCTTCCACTACATCATGCAGTAACGCTGCACAAATAGAAGTCGATCCGAGACCGATTTCGTTGCATACGATACTCGCCACAGCAATCGGGTGCATAATATAGGGTTCGCCCGAACGGCGTTTGATTCCTTTGTGCGCCTGATTGGCAAAGTTGAAAGCCTTCGTAATGATTTCAACACGTTTGCGATGTTTTGTAGCGAGATAATCATTCAGCAGTTCGTGGAACGCCTGATTGATCATCTCTTCATCAGCTATTTCTTTGGGGGTCAGATTATCCATAATTGTTATCCTTTCACTTGCTTACTTTTGCAAAAATAAGCAAATTTCCGAACGGTGCAAGCGGGATACCGTTTATTTGTATATTTTCAATCGTTTTCCTGCTGCAATCTTGGTGTTTGACATTCCGTTCCACCGCTGTATATCCTTAACACTGACACCATATTTTCCGGCAATAGTCGACAGAGTGTCTCCACTTTTTATTGTGTAGTAAGACAGTTTTCCTTTTCCAGCAACGGCTGTTGTAGCTTTGCGGGTACTAGGTGTATTCTCTTTTACGGCAACAGTTTTTCGGTTACGGAACAATTCATTCGAGCGATGTGCATAGATTGTATCTTGTTTGTCGATGAAATTGCTGATTGCTTCGATCGGCAACCGCAGGGTATAAGGCTTGCTGTCACCCGGGATAACTTGTTTCTTGTACTGTGGATTCAAACTCTTTATTTGATCCAATGGCACATTACAAAGATCGGCAATCTGTTCGAAATGCAGGTTCTTGTTCACTTGCACAGTGTCTGTGCTTGCCGGAATATTAGTTTCCATTGGACAAATATTGTGGTCGCAGTAATAGGTCATCACATAGTTGGCTGCAATAAAGGCAGGTACATAACCACGTGTTTCTTTGGGTAATAAATTGTAGATTTTCCAGTAATCCGTTTCACCGTTGGCGCGACGGATTGCTTTGTTGATTGTGCCGGGACCACAGTTGTAGGCGGCAATTACAAGGTTCCAGTCGCCGTAAATGGCGTACATCTCTTTCAGATAACGTGCGGCAGCCCATGTTGCTTTGATCGGGTCACGGCGTTCATCTACCAAACTGTTGGACTCCAGACCGTAGATTTTACCTGTGCCGATCATGAATTGCCACAAGCCTGATGCGCCGGCACGTGATACGGCGGAAGGGTTCAAAGCTGATTCAATGATAGGAAGATATTTAAGTTCCAATGGAAGTCCGTATGCATCCAATGCTTCTTCGAAAATCGGCATATAGAAGTTGCAGGCGCTCAGCATAAAAGAAACTTGATTACGTAGGCGTCCTGCATACATATCTATGAATTTGCGTACAATGTCGTTGTATGGCATTTCCATAATAGCCGGGATGCGTGAGAGGCGGTCCATGTAAACAGAATCACTGAATAAAGGATTTACTTCAGCCGTGCTGCAATCTTTGCCCAGATCAATGTAATTTTTGGCTTTCCAATCGTTCAGCAAACTGTCGAGCGGATAAGTCATACTCATAGGCAGGTCGATGCTTTCCTTACGTTCTGTACCATTTTCACGAATCACCACATCTACACTTTGGGCTTTTACTTGGGATGTTGCCAATAGTAAAAGAAGAATAATCGAACAATAGTTAACTAATTTCTTCATGCTTCAATAATAAGATCAATCTAAATTGTGTTTTTAAAATCGTAATACGCATTGCAAGCCGACCGATTTGCTTTTCAAACTATTTGAACGGAACTGGTTGTTATTGTCGATAACTGCCGGTTCCACTTTCATACTTAGGTCGGGGGTTATATCGAAGTTGGACAACTCGGCATCTACATAAGCGTCAATGATAGAGATGAGGTAAACTCCGATAAATGCAAATATACTAAGGTCCCGGTAACGCCGGAACATATCCTTTCTTCGTTTTAACGTACTTTTTAATTGTTCCTCGTTGTAAGAGGAATTAGGGGGCAGCAGATCTTCATAACTTTTAGTGTTTGGATTGCTGTCCATAATGTCCAAATAGGCTTGCGAATAGTCTTTATACATCTTGCCATTCCAACTCAAGGCATACGCACAACCGGCAAATCCTCCATATATAATAGGCAGTTTCCAGTATTTGCGGTTGTAAATCTGTCCTCCACCCGGGAATACGACGGCAAGCCAGGTAGCTTTGGTCGGATTAGGTACGAATATCTTTTTATTAATGTCTTGGGATGGAGGCGGAACCGTATCGGTATTCACGACAATGGCTGCCGGCTGTTCTATCTTCTTCAGTTCTTTTTTGTTGGCTGCATCAAGGCTGTCGGCTACTTGTATTTTAGCTGCCGATAAACTGTCAATAGACTGAAGATGCTTAGGAGGTAACACTATGCTGTCTTTTCGCAATGAATCTTGCTCTTGCATAGGGTCACGATGTCTTCGTGCACGGGCTTTTGGCGGTTCTCGGTGCGTAATGGTAGTATCTTTCTGAACTGGAGTTACAGGGGCTTGTGCATACACATCAATCCCTGCCATCTGTAAAAAACAGAGAAGCAGGGTGCTGATTAGTAACTGATATTTCTTGTTTTTTCTTGTCATTTATTTCTTTAGCGTATCGAAGATTTCCATGATACGTTCCAATTCCTCCTCATTACTGAAAGGAATACTAATTTTCCCTTTCCCCTTTTCGGAGCAAGTGAGTTGTACCTTGGTGCTGAAAAAGCCTGAAAGTTGTTGCTTCAGTAAGTTAAATTCTTCCGGAAGTTTGGCACGTTTCGGAGTTATTTTCCGCGTACCGCTTTTCACAGCTTCACCTTCACTTAATGATTTTACAATCTCTTCGACTTTGCGGACTGAATATCCGTGTTCTTGTATTTCTTCGAATATTTTTACTTGTAGTTTAGGGTCGCCTAATGAAATCAACGCACGGGCATGTCCCATGTCTAACTGCTTGTTTTGTAGCGCCATTTGGATAGGAGCGGGTAGCTTGAGCAGACGCAAGTAATTGGCGATAGTCGTCCGGTTCTTGCCGATACGCTCGCTAAGGCGTTCTTGGGTCAGTTCATATTGGTCTAGCAGATGTTGATAAGCCAATGCGATTTCTACAGCATTCAGGTCTTCACGCTGGATATTCTCGATCAGCGCCATTTCCATCATGTTTTCGTCGTCGGCTGTGCGGATGTAAGCAGGGATTGTTTTTAATCCGGCTCTCTGTGAAGCACGGTAGCGGCGTTCACCTGCGATAATTTGGTATTCATTGTCCGATACCTTACGTAAAGTGATCGGTTGGATGATACCTATTTCCGCTATTGAATCAGCCAGTTCCTGCAAGGCCGTTTCGTCAAACTCACGGCGAGGCTGGTTAGGGTTGACTGAAATCTTAGCTAACTCTATTTCGTTAATGGAAGAAGAACCTTCGGTTTTCACATCATCCATTGAGAGCAAGGCGTCAAGTCCGCGTCCTAATGCATTTCTTCTTTGTGTTGCCATATCTTCTTCGTTACTTATTTATTACGGTTAATAATCTCTTTAGCAAGAGCCAGGTGGTTCTTGGCACCGGTGGAATCCGCATCATAAAGAATAGTCGGGACACCGTAGCTGGGAGCCTCGCTCAGTTTCACATTTCGTTGAATTACGGTGTTGAACACCAGTTCCTGGAAGTGGCGTTTTACTTCATCGTAGATTTGGTTTGCCTGGCGCAGGCGTGAATCGTACATCGTCAGCAGGAAACCTTCGATTTCCAATGCCGGATTCAATTTCGACTTGATAATCTTGATTGTGTTCAGCAGTTTGCTGATCCCTTCGAGAGCAAAATATTCGGCCTGCACGGGGATAATCACAGAATCGGCTGCCGTCAGGGCATTGATTGTAATAAGTCCTAATGAAGGAGAACAGTCTATCAGGATATAGTCATATTCTTTCTTCAAAGGAGTAAGTACTTCTTTCAGTATCTTTTCGCGGTTTGGGAGGTTCAGCATTTCAATCTCTGCTCCTACAAGATTGATGTGCGAAGAGATTACTTTTAAAGAATCAATTTCGGTGTCATGGATAGCGTCCTGTACGTTGGCTCTGTCAATGATACATTCATAGATAGTACATTCCGACTGCTTGATGTCCACTCCCAGACCGGAGGAGGCATTAGCTTGCGGGTCGGCGTCTACTACGAGTACCTTTTTTTCGAGTGTAGCAAGCGAAGCTGCGAGATTGATCGTAGTCGTTGTTTTTCCTACACCACCTTTTTGATTAGCCAAAGCAATAATTTTTCCCATATTCTCTAAATTTATTGGCAGCGAAATAAGTGATAAATCCTTAGAGCGCCTACGAAAAAAGAGAAACTTTGCAATTTCTGTTGATAAGTCACCTGTTTTGTTAATAACTGTCGGACGAAACAGATACCAAACTTCGACAGGTTCATCATCTACCTTTCTCTTTATGAGCTTGCAAATATACATATTTATATTGGATATTTATTTCTTTTTTTGCTCGCTTGCAGAAGATTAAGATTTGTAAACGGGTAGAAACAGGGAAGGAAGATACTTTTTCATCTGGAGGAAAGAGGGTTTGGAGGTACGGCTTCTTTTTGTTACTTTTGTGCGAATATTAAAAAGGAAAGGATTGAATATATGGAAAATAAGAAGCCGTTGATACTCGTTTCCAATGACGATGGGGTTATGGCCAAGGGTATTAATGAATTAGTGAGATTTCTTCGTCCTCTTGGGGACATTGTGGTCATGGCTCCTGACTCTCCGCGTTCCGGTAGCGGATGTGCGCTGACGGTGACGCAGCCTGTTCATTATCAACTGGTCAAGAAAGAAGTCGGATTAACAGTCTATAAGTGTACGGGAACGCCTACCGACTGCATCAAGCTGGCGCGCAATACCGTTCTCGACCGAGAACCGGATCTTGTGGTCGGAGGCATTAATCATGGAGATAATTCGGCAACTAATATGCATTATTCCGGTACTATGGGAGTGGTGGTTGAAGGTTGTCTGAATGGTATTCCTTCTATTGGCTTTTCGCTTTGTAACCATGACCATGATGCGGATTTTGAAGCTACGGGACTCTATGTACGCAAGATATCTGCTATGATATTGGAGAAAGGACTTCCTCCTTTAACTTGTTTGAATGTGAACTTCCCGAATACTGCCGATATCAAAGGAATAAGGATTTGTGAACAGGCAAAGGGACGTTGGACCGGGGAATGGACTCCTTGTCCCCGTTTGAATGATACAAATTATTTTTGGTTAACCGGTGAATTTACCGATCATGAACCGGAAAATGAGAAAAACGATCATTGGGCGTTGGTTAACGGCTATGTAGCTATCACCCCGACTACTGTTGACGTGACGGCTTATGGTTTTATGGACGAGCTTAATAAATGGTTCAATTAAGAACCTTCAACTATCATGAAGTATTATCTGATTGTTGGTGAGGCTTCCGGTGACTTGCACGCTTCCCACTTGATGAGTGCCTTGAAAACGGCAGATCCGCAAGCCGATTTTCGCTTTTTCGGGGGCGACCTAATGGCTGCTGTTGGCGGCAAAATGGTGAAGCATTATAAAGAGCTGGCATATATGGGATTTATTCCTGTATTGCTTCATTTGCGCACTATCTTTGCAAATATGAAACGTTGCAAAGAAGACATTGTTGCTTGGAATCCGGATGTCGTAATTTTGGTGGATTATCCGGGGTTCAACCTTGATATTGCCAAATTTGTTCATGCAAAGACACAAATACCGGTCTACTATTATATATCTCCTAAGATATGGGCATGGAAGGAGTATCGCATCAAGAATATCAAACGTGATGTAGACGAATTGTTCTCTATACTTCCTTTTGAAGTTGAGTTTTTTGAAGGGAAGCATCAGTATCCCATTCACTATGTAGGAAACCCTACCGTGGACGAAGTGGCTGCTTATCAGGAAACGAACCCGAAAGACTTTGCTGCGTTTATTGCAGCAAACCAGTTGGAGAATAAACCGGTTATTGCTTTGCTGGCAGGTAGTCGGAAGCAAGAAATCAAGGATAATTTGCCTGATATGCTGAAAGCTGCTTCTGCTTTCCCGGATTATCAACTGGTATTAGCCGGTGCGCCCGGCATTACCCCGGAATATTATGAAAAGTATGTGGGGCAGGCGAACGTAAAAATTATATTCGGACAGACATACCGCATTTTACAGCATGCAGATGCGGCTTTGGTGACATCGGGAACGGCTACTCTCGAAACAGCTTTGTTTCGTGTTCCTCAGGTGGTTTGCTATCATACTCCGATTGGAAAAGTTATTTCGTTCCTACGACGTCACATTCTGACTGTGAAATATATTTCATTGGTTAATCTGATTGCCGACTGTGAGGTTGTTAAAGAGTTGGTTGCTGATACCATGACGGTAAAGAATATGCAGTGTGAACTGGCTAATCTTCTTGAAAATGAAGTGTATAAGAAGGAAATGCTTACTGGATATGATTATGTGGCGGAACGGTTGGGACCTGCCGGTGCTCCCTGTCATGCAGCTCATGGAATAGTGAAGCTGTTGAAAAAATAACTTTCTTTTTCTGAATAAACGTAAAGCCGATGCAGTAATTGCACGGCTTTTTTATTTATTAAGCAGAAGATTAAAAAAGAAAGGAACAGATATGAAAAAATTTAAGTGGCTTTTAGGTATGTTAGTACTGGCACTAATGCCAATGTTGCAATCATGTGATGATGATGATGGATATTCTATCGGAGATTTCAGTTGGGACTGGGCTACGGTCCGGACTACCGGTGGAGGAGGTTATTATTTGGTAGGTGACCGTTGGGGAATCATCGATCCGGTTGCCACTTCTATACCTTGGTTCAAACCTGTGGATGGTGAACGTGTGGTATCCTTTTTCAATCCTTTGGCTGACATGAGTGATGAAAAAGGTGTTCAGGTGAAAATGGAAGGTATTCAGGAAGTGTTGACTAAGGAAGTTGAGGAGATGACTGCTGAAAATGAAGAAGAATTTGGAAATGATCCTATTTTGATTTATCAGGGTGATATGTGGCTGGGAGGAAAGTTTCTGAACATTATCTTCCGCCAGAATTTGCCTCGCAGTGAAAAACATCGCATCAGTCTCGTGGAGAATAAGATAGCAACTGAGCCGGGTGAACCCGAAACTCCGGAAACTTTAAGCATCGGTGAAGACGGCTATGTTCATTTGGAGTTACGTTATAATACGTATGATGATGTAACAGACTATTGGGGGTGGGGACGAGTTTCCTATAATTTGGAAAAGTTCTACCCGACACCCAAAGAAGGTGAAACTACGATGAAAGGTTTTAAGGTAACGATTAACTCTGAAGAAAATGGAGAAGGAGTAGTGGTAGTACTTGACTTGGAACATCCGGTCGGTGTGCCGGAGAAAGCTAAAGATGTACATGCTACATCTGTAATCAGATAAATAACCTAACCTATGTAACTGTGTGTAAAAAAAGGTCGGGATAATTTTCGCAAAGAAAGTTTCCCGACCTTTATTTTTTATCTCTATTCTGAATATACAGATTTAAAACCAAGTGAGAGCATAAAGATAGACTACTGCTGCCGGTATAGCCATTAATGAACTGTCGAACCGATCAAGCATGCCTCCGTGTCCCGGAAGAATTGTCCCGGAATCTTTTACGTGAAGTTGGCGTTTTAGCAATGATTCTGTCAAGTCACCCCAAGTTCCGAACACTACAACTACCAGCGCCAATCCTGCCCATTGCCACATCGACATGAACGGAAAATAATGTGCCAGTATAAAGGAAGAACCAATAGCAACGATACCTCCGCCGATAGAGCCTTCCCACGATTTCTTAGGAGAAATACGCTCGAACAAACGATGCTTTCCGATCAGCGAACCGATGCAATATGCACCTGTGTCACTCAACCAAAGGAAGATGAAGATAGATAACGGCAAAATCGGGTTGTAGCTAACACTGCTGTATTCCGAACTAGGATCATTGTGGAAAGCAAGTACGTTCAGTAGTGCGAATGGCAGACCGATATATAGCTGGCTAAGCATAGAATATGCCCAGTTCAGCACCGGATTTTCCTTTTTCAGGTATAACTCGCTAATCATTAAGTAGAGCAGTAGCAGTACGTAAGGAATAAATATCTTGGAATCAGCTGCATCAATACAGAAGCCCATTACTGCAAGGAAGAGATAAGCTCCTCCCAGCATGATAATCGTTTTATTTACGTTTACTCCGTCAGCACGCATATTTACTAGTTGTCCAAACTCATAAATAGTCAAGGCGCTAATGATTATGAACAGTATACCGAAACTGAATGATGTGTAAAGGATGCATCCCACCAGAATGGCGACGAAAAGCACACCTGTAATAGCCCGTTTGATAAAATTGCTAGCCAAAATATTTGCGTTTTAAGTTGTTTTCTTTCCACCTTCCGCCGAGATCACCTTTTTTTCTATGGAAACTTTACCTTCCACGGTAATCTTAGCTTCGGTTGCCTCTTTCTCCTCTGTAGAGTTTTCAGCTTCTTCTTCCTTGATTTCTTTCTCCTTCTCTTTCACCTCTTCGGCCAGTCTCTTTTCCGCTTCGGCAGCTTCCTGACTTTCTTTGGCAGCCATGATTTCTTCTGAGCGGGAAGCCCAAGGGCGTTTTCCAAAGATACGTTCAACATCTTCGGCAAAGATTACTTCCTTATCAATTAGTAATTGAGCGAGCTGGTTGTGTCCTTCCCGATGTTCGGACAGAATTTTTTTTGCACGTTCATATTGCTCATTCACCATATTCTTGACTTCCGTATCAATCAGTTCGGCTGTCTTTTCACTATATGGACGATTGAAAGAATATTCTTCATTGTTATAATAGCATAAGTTAGGCAGTTTGTCGCTCATACCTAAATAAGCTATCATTCCGTATGCTTGTTTGGTGACTCTTTCCAAGTCGTTCATAGCACCTGTGGAGATACGATTGAGAAATAAATCTTCGGCAGCGCGTCCTCCTAGAGTGGCACACATTTCATCGAGCATTTGCTCTTTAGTTGTGATCTGGCGTTCCTCCGGCAAATACCAGGCAGCACCCAATGCACGTCCGCGAGGAACAATTGTCACTTTAATCAACGGGTTTGCATATTCCAGCAGCCAGGAGATCGAAGCGTGTCCCGCTTCATGCAGAGCAATAGAACGTCTTTCTGCTTCTGTTGTAATCTTTGTCTTCTTTTCCAAACCGCCGATGATGCGGTCTACGGCGTCGAGGAAGTCTTGTTTTCCAACGAACTTCTTGCCGTGACGGGCTGCAATCAGGGCCGCTTCATTACAAACATTGGCAATGTCCGCACCGGAGAACCCCGGAGTTTGGCGGGCAAGAAGGTCCACATCTACAGTATCATCTATCTTGATCGGGCGCAAATGCACACCGAATACTTCTTTACGTTCATTCAGGTCGGGCAAGTCTACATGTATCTGACGGTCAAAACGTCCGGCACGGAGTAAAGCCTTGTCGAGTACATCTACACGGTTGGTCGCAGCCAGGATGATTACACCACTATTGGAACCGAAACCGTCCATTTCAGTCAATAACTGGTTCAATGTATTCTCGCGTTCGTCATTTCCTCCCATTGCAGGATTCTTGCCACGGGCACGTCCAACGGCGTCAATCTCGTCAATAAATACGATACAAGGAGCTTTCTCTTTGGCTTGCTTAAACAAGTCGCGGACACGGGAAGCACCTACGCCGACAAACATTTCCACAAAGTCAGAACCTGCCAGCGAGAAGAAAGGTACATTAGCTTCACCGGCCACAGCTTTGGCGAGTAATGTTTTACCGGTCCCCGGAGGGCCTACCAGTAATGCTCCCTTAGGAATTTTACCTCCCAAGTCTGTATATTTTTGAGGTTCTTTCAAGAACTCCACAATTTCTTCTACTTCCTGTTTGGCTTCCGCCAAGCCGGCTACATCTTTGAATGTAATCTTGATCGCCCCTCCTTTTTCGAAAAGCTGGGCTTTTGATTTACCTACATTAAACACACCGCCAGGACCTCCACTACCACCGCCACTCATACGGCGCATGAAGAATATCCATAAAGCAATCAGCAGCACAAGCGGCAGGACCTGAATCAGGATAGCAGGGAATATATCTGATTTAGGCGGATAATCCGAGGTCCCGTCAAAATGACCGGCTTCTTTTTCTGCCTGCAAAAATTCTTCCAGTTTGTCAGTAGACGGCGCCCTACTTGTGATGATCGGGTTGCGCCCTACTTTGGTAGAGTCCGCTCCGAATACGGCACCTACGGAATTAGGTTTGAGATAAGCCTCAATCGACTTGTCCTCATACCCCAGCACTTTGCTGACATAACCGTTTTTAACGTAATCCTGAAATTCGCTGTATGTGACAGCTTTGTTTCCGGCTCCCCTTGAATCACTGCCCCACCAGAGGCCGAGAAGCATAAGGGCAATAATCATATACATCCAGTTCAAGTTGAACTTGGGCATATTAACCTTGTTGTTAGGTTTATTGCTATTGTTTTTGTTGCTACTATTATTGTCCATAATCGTTGATTAGTCTAAATCGGGGATTTGAATAAGTTTGGCATCTGCCCAAAGGTGTTCCAGATTATAAAAGGCTCTTGTTTCCGGTAGAAAAACATGTACCAGTACGTCCGCATAGTCCATAGCTACCCATTCTGCATTTCGAAGTCCGTCAACGGCAAAAGGTTTGCTGTCCGCACCTTTACGGGTAAATTCTTTGATAGAATCTACGATAGCACCAACCTGACTGGGAGAATTTCCCTGACAAATAACGAAGTATTTACAGATAGTATCTTCTATATTGGTTAAATCGGCAATAATGATGTTTTTACCTTTTTTCTCTTGAATTCCCTCTTTTATTTTTTCAATTAATACTTTAGTATCGTTCATTCTTTTAATTGAGATTAATAATTCATGTTCTCTTTTGGTTTATAACAAAAAAGGCTTCCCCTTTGTTTCTGATTATAAACGTGATATTTTTGACAAATATACGCTGATTTATTGGATACAAGAAAGTTATCACTTAATTTTTGTGTTTTTTAGTGGAGATGCTTTTATTTGAAAAGTTAATTTGGGGATTTTTGCAAAAAAAATAGTGGAAATGTTTTGAATTCCCAAAATATTTGTATCTTTGCACCCGCAAACGAAAATAATTGGGCTATGGTGTAATGGTAACACTACAGATTCTGGTCCTGTCATTCCTGGTTCGAATCCAGGTAGCCCAACAAAAAACAATGGTTAATTAGAATAAACCCTGCTAAGAATTAGTTCTTGCGGGGTTTTATCATTTTTTGCCCGCTTGAAATTTAAAGATAATGTAGACTAATTCGGTGACAGTTTTTGAAGGCGTCAAATGCTATCATTTAATAATAAAGAAGAACAGGCTTTATTGTTCAACGAACATAAAGCCTGTTTTATATTTTCAGTAGCAACTTTCTTTACAAAAAGATTATTCTTCTGCTTTTATAGATTCGTCTATTACTTTAATCTTCTGTGATACAAGTTCCAAATCTGCTTTCAGCTTTTCTACCTTACGGTTCAACTCGGTTAACAGGCTGCTGCCTTTCTTTGAGGTGGAAGTCAGGAAACCCAGGTTATTTTCGTAAGTCTGGAGTTCATTCTTCATACTCTCGTAAGTACGTACCAGCTTTTCGCGTTCTCTGTATAGAGATTGTGGTCCGCCACCTTGTATATTGCTGATGTTTGACCGGAAGTTACTTAACTTCTTGTTCGAAGCGCTAATGTTGAAACGGTCGAACAACTGGTCGATCAATCCATGATATTGCTTGTACAACTTATCTTTTTCTTTGAATGGTACATGACCGATAGAATTCCATTCCTTCATCAGATCCCGTACCAGTGTGCTGGCTTCCTCGATATCCATGTTTTCGTCTATGGACGACAACTTTTCGATCAATGCCTTTTTCTTCTCCATGTTTTCTACTTCGATAGAGCGTTGTGAAGAAGTAGCCTTGTTTTTCTGTTCAAAGAAATAGTCACAAGCCGTGATAAAACGTTTCCAAACAGCGTCCGAATGTTTCTTGGCTACCGGTCCGATTGTCTTCCACTCTTTTTGGAGTTTCGTCAGGGTATCGGCAGTTGCTTTCCAGTCTGTACTGTCTTTTAAGGCTTCCGCTTTTTCGCAAAGCGCTTTTTTCTTTTCCAAATTCTCGTTCATGCCTTCTTTTAAGCTCTTGAAGAATTCTCCTTTTTTCTTGAAGAAGTCGTCGCAGGCACGGCGGAAACGTTCGAATATCTTCACGTTCATCTTTTGGGGAGCAAAACCGATAGTTTTCCATTTGTTTTGCAGGGCAATGACTTCTTGTGTCTTGTTTTCCCAAGCTGAGAATGTTTTCAGTTCATCGAACTCTATCGCTTCTACGATTTCGCAGATAACGGTCTTTTGGTCCAGATTATGTTGTTCCGCTTCTTTCAGCGTTTCAAAATGTAGCTGGTGACGACGATTTACAGCCGTAGAAGCTGCTTTGAAGCGATTCCAAATCTCGTCGCGCAACTCTTTCGCTACCGGACCCGTATCACGGAATTCCTGATGCAACTTCTGGAGTTGGTGGAAAGCAGAAACCACATCCTCTTCATCAGCCAGCTTTTCGGCAGCCTCGCAAAGATGCGTCTTTATTTCCAGATTCTTCTTGAAATCATATTCGCGGAATTCGTTGTTTAACTTTAATAGATCGTAGAATTTCTCTACGTATAATTGATAATTCTTCCAAAGTTCGTTTACTTTGCCTTGCGGAACCAACTTCGTCTCATTCCATTGCTGTTGGAGCTTTTTGAATTCCGTGTAAGACTTGTTGGCATCGTCACCCGATTCTACCAATTCTTTCAGTTCTTCGATAATGGAAAGTTTGACTTGAAGGTTTTCTTCTTTCTGACGTTCCTGCTCGGCTACAAGTTTGCTTCGTTTTTCTTTGATTACCCCCATTAGGCGTTTAAATTCCACTTCCACCGGGTCTTCTTCGGGAACGAAATCTTCTTCGGCGCCGCCGTTGTCGGTAAACTGTTTTTTAGCAGCTTCCAGTTCGGCATTATGTAGCTTGTAGAATGATTGTTTCAGATTGTCTATTTCCTGCTTGTTCGCATTCTCTGCGTCTTGTGCAAGCTCTTTCAATCGGTTTAGTACGTCTTCCTTTGTGGCAGGTTTAGGAGCTGCTTCAGGTTGAACTTCGGCAGTCGTTTCTTCAGACGGGGTTTCTGTAATGGCTTCAGAAACCTCGACTGTTTTCTTTTCTTCTTCTAATTCCCCTTGGTTCAAGGGCTGATTAGTGTCATGAGCGTCCATCATTGTATATTAGTTTTGGGTCACAAATTAATGAAATAAAACGATTACTTCATACTATTTTGCTTATTTTTTTTCGTTTATTCTGATTTTATGATAATAAAACGGTGATTCCCATGTAGAGCATCATGCCGATAATGTCGTTTGTAATAGCTATAAATGGTCCCGTTGCAATGGCGGGGTCTATTTTAAGTTTTTCGAGAGTCATGGGGACCAGTGTACCGAAAATAGAGGCAAACATCACTACGGCAAACAAACTGATAGATACGGAGTAGGTGACTGTTGCTGTTGCACCGAACCGTATGAAATTATATGTATATACCAGCAGGGAAATGATAGTAGCATTGATTAGGGCCACCACCGCTTCTTTTGTCACTTGTTTGAATGTATTTTTGGCATCCAGCGAACTGTTGGCGAGGCCCTGTACGACGATAGCTGACGATTGCGTTCCGACATTTCCGCCCGTACCACCGATCAACGGGATGTATAAAGCCATTTCAGGATGAGCGGCAAAGGTCGAATCGAAATTTCCCAATATCATCGAGTTGCCGATTCCGCCGATCATGCCGATCAGTAGCCACGGAAGGCGTGCCGTTGTCTGGCGGAGAACATTATCATCCGTTTCTACATCCTGCGAAAGACCGGAAGCCAACTGATAGTCACGTTCCGATTGTTCACGGACTTCGTCCATGACATCGTCAACGGTAATCTGTCCGACAAGCCGGCCGATACTGTCGATCACGGGGATAGCCACCAAGTCATACTTCTCGATCGCTTGCACCACCTCGTCTATCGGCGTATCCACGTGTACTGAAATCGGGTCTTTCTGCATCACGTGTTTTACCTTGGATACGGAAGGAGACGTTATCATCTTTTTGAGCGGGAATATACCTCGCAGGCGTTCATCGTCGTCGATGACATATACATAATAAATCTCGTCTAGTTCTTCCGCCTGTTGGCGCATCTCTTTCAGGCATTCGGGCATACTCCAGTTCTCATTGACAAGCACCATTTCCGTACCCATTAAACCACCGGCCGTATTTTCGTCATATTTCAACAAATCGACGATGTCTCCGGCTTGTTCGATGTCCTCGATGTGCGAAAGAATCTCTTCCTGTTTGTCCTCGTCCAGTTCACGCATCAGGTCTACGGCGTCGTCCGTATCCATGTAGTCCACAAACCGCTTGGCGATTGTTTCGGAAGGAAGCATATCGAGAAGTTCCTTACGGGCGTCCTCATCCATTTCGACGAGTACGTCGGCAGCGGTTTCGTTATTGAGTAGTCGATAGACGAACTTGGCTTCTTCCGGGTTCAGATCGTTGCACAATTCGGCGATGTCGGCCGGGTGTAGGTCGGCGAGAAGCTCTTTTACCTGGTCGGCGTCTTTTTGCTCAATCAGGTGTTTAACGTTGTCAATGTATTCCTCGTTCATCTGCTTGTCAATTACAAATTACGAATTACAACTTACGGCTGAAGGTTCATCTCTTTCAGCGCTATTTCCACTTTATTGGTCAGATCGATAAATTCTTCTACCGATAGCTGTTCCGGGCGTTTATTGAATAATGTGTCTTCTGTGAGCGGACACTCTTTTCCCAGAATCGGCTTAATAGAGTTGCGCAACGTTTTGCGCCGTTGGTTAAAAGTCGTTTTCACAACCTGCTTGAACAACTTTTCGTCGCAGCCAAGCTCCTGCGTATCATTGCGTGTCATGCGGATAACGGCGCTTTTTACTTTGGGCGGCGGGTTGAATACGTGTTCGCTGACGGTGAACAGATATTCTACCTTATACCATGCCTGTATCAATACGCTGAGGATACCGTAAGTTTTGCTGCCCGGTCCGGCGGCAATACGTTCGGCTACTTCCTTTTGGATCATGCCCGTACAACAGGGGATAATATCCTTGTTATCCAACATTTTAAAGAATATCTGACTGGAGATATTATACGGGTAATTACCTGTCAGTACGAAAGGCTTGCCGTCGAACAGCCGGTGGAGATTCATTTTCAGGAAGTCGTCCTCGATGATATGATCTTCCAGCGACGGATAAGCTTCGCGGAGATAAGCTACCGATTCATAGTCCACTTCCACGACTTTCACCGGCCGTTCTTTTTTCACCAGGAACTGGGTTAATACTCCCATGCCCGGTCCTACCTCCAAAATAGGCAGTTCGGGGAAGGGGTCGACCGTATCGGCAATATCTTGCGCCACTTTCAAATCTTTCAGAAAGTGCTGTCCGAGAAACTTTTTAGGCTTTACTAATTTCATTTACCAACTAAATAATTACTTTTGCAGCCGACAAAGGTAATTCTTTTAAATGAAGAACGTACCACTATTTAAAAAAAATAAATAGATGTGTCAGCGAAGCTAATGAAGAATTAAGCATGAAGAAACTATTAAAGAAGACGCTGAAACTGATATTACCGATTGTTTTGGGCGGCTTTATTCTATTTTGGGTATATCACAACTTTGATTTTACAAAGGTGGGTGAGGTGTTGCTGCACGGTACGAACTGGTGGTGGATGTTCTTTTCGTTATTATTCGGGGTGCTCGCACAGGTGTTTCGCGGCTGGCGGTGGAAGCAGATGTTGGAGCCGTTGGAAGCTTTCCCGAAAAGGAGTGATTGTGTGAATGCTATTTTCATATCGTATGCCGCGAGTCTGATAGTTCCCAGGGTCGGAGAAGTGAGCCGTTGCGGCGTGCTGGCCAAATATGATAATGTTTCTTTTGCCAAGTCGCTCGGAACGGTTGTTACAGAACGGCTGGTCGATACATTGACAATTCTTCTGATAACAGGCGTCACGGTGTTGCTTCAGCTGCCGATATTTGTTACTTTTCTTCAGCAGACTGGAACCAAGATACCTTCGCTCCTGCATCTGCTGACTTCCGTGTGGTTCTATATCGTCCTGTTCTGTTTTATCGGAGTGGGAATGCTTCTTTATTATTTACGGAAGACGTTGTTCTTTTATGAAAGAGTGAAAGGTTTTGTGCTCAATATTTGGGAAGGTGTGATGTCATTGAAAGGAGTGCGCAATATACCTCTCTTTAGTTTTTATACATTGGCTATTTGGGGATGTTATTTTTTTCACTTCTATTTTACGTTCTATTGCTTCGCTTTTACTGCTCATCTGAGCATCCTGGCGGCGCTGGTTATGTTTGTAGGCGGTACTTTTGCAGTGATTGTGCCTACGCCGAACGGAGCGGGTCCATGGCATTTTGCGGTCATTTCGATGATGATGCTTTATGGAGTAAATGAAACAGATGCCGGAATATTTGCTCTGATTGTGCACGGGATTCAAACCTTTTTAGTAGTTTTGTTGGGCGTATATGGTTTGGCGGCTTTGTCGTTGACCAATAGACAGCGAAAGTAATCACTATAAAAATAGATTTGTTATGAGTACTATTCTTTCTTTAGCTCCACAAAACGTATGGAAGCATTTTTATTCGTTGACACAGATTCCCCGTCCGTCGGGACACATGGAAAAAGTAACAGAATTTCTGATTAACTTCGGAAAAGGCTTGGGACTGGAATCTTTTGTAGACGAAGCAGGTAACGTAATTATCCGTAAACCGGCAACTCCGGGAATGGAAAACCGGAAAGGTGTGATTCTTCAGGCACACATGGACATGGTTCCGCAGAAGAATAACGATACGGTGCACGATTTTGAAAAAGATCCTATTGAAACTTATATAGATGGCGACTGGGTAAAGGCCAAAGGAACTACGCTGGGAGCAGATAACGGGCTTGGCGTGGCTGCTATCATGGCTGTGCTTGAAGCGAAAGATTTGAAACATGGTCCGCTGGAAGCACTGATTACCAAAGACGAAGAAACCGGTATGTATGGCGCGTTCGGTCTGAAGCCGGGGACAGTGAACGGAGAAATCCTTCTGAATCTCGATTCGGAAGATGAAGGCGAGTTGTATATCGGTTGTGCAGGCGGTATGGATGTCACTGCTACACTGGAATATAAGGAGGTAGCTCCCGAAGAAGGCGATATCGCTGTTAAGGTTACGTTGAAAGGCTTGCGTGGTGGGCATTCCGGATTGGAAATCAATGAAGGGCGTGCCAATGCCAACAAATTGCTGGTTCGCTTTATCCGCGAGGCAGTTGCCAGTTACGAAGCACGCCTGGCAAGTTGGGAAGGCGGCAATATGCGTAATGCCATTCCACGGGAGGCACACGCGGTTGTTACCATTCCAGCTGAGAATGAAGAAGAATTGTTGGGCTTGGTGAAATATTGCGAAGACCTGTTCAATGAAGAATATTCGACGATTGAGACTCCGATCAGTTTCACGGCAGAACGTGTGGAAGTTCCGGCAGGTCAAGTGCCCGAAGAAATTCAGGACAATCTGATTGATGCTATTTTTGCTTGTCAGAATGGTGTGACCCGTATGATTCCGACTGTTCCCGATACGGTAGAGACTTCTTCCAACCTTGCTATTATAACAATTGCCGGTGGAAAAGCGGAAATTAAAATTTTGGCTCGTAGCTCCAGCGATAGTATGAAGGAATATCTCACTACCAGTCTTGAGTCTTGTTTCTCTATGGCAGGTATGAAGGTAGAGATGACAGGAGGTTATTCCGGTTGGCAGCCCGATGTGAATTCTCCGATTTTGCACGCGATGAAAGCGTCATATAAGCAGCAGTTTGGCGTGGAACCTGCGGTGAAGGTGATTCATGCAGGTTTGGAATGCGGTATTATCGGTGCCATTATTCCGGGATTGGATATGATTTCCTTCGGTCCTACCTTGCGCTCACCACATTCACCGGACGAAAGAGCATTGATTCCTACTGTACAGAAGTTCTATGACTTCCTCGTTGCAACTTTGGAACAGACTCCAATGAAATAAATGCTATTCTTTCCTATTATATAATAGGTCTCTTATAGAAAAAGGCACGGATGAAATGTCATCCGTGCCTTTTTGTCATATTTGTTGCCTTAAATATTACGATTTTACTTCATAACAAATAAATTAATTGATGCAAATCAATAAGTATGCTATAAAACATAAAATTCTTCCTTTTTGGAGTACAATGTATAAACAAAGGCTGTATTTTTGTGTTGTATAACATGTAAATAAGAGGATAACAAAATGAAAAGGTTAGAAAGATTGTTTAGAAAGATCGGCGAAGCCGACGTACATGTTTGGGGATATTCAACAATTAATATTCGCCCGAACGAGGAAGCTTAATTTTTTAGTTTTCAAGTATTAGTAATTTAAAAGTTTAAAGATTATGAAGAAAATAAGTTCTTTAGTTAGAAAAATCCTCAGTGAAGTAGGTCGTAACGAAATGCTTGCATGGGGGTACAGAATTGAAAAATGAGAGAGAGAACATTAGCTAAGTTTGCAGTGGGGATACGTTATTGAAAGCGTTATCCCCACTTTTTTTGCTTCTTATAAGTCCCGGATATTGTATTCACTGTTTTTTTCGATAGAAGAAGGTTGTGTACGACAAAACAGTTACCGTCCGAGTTAGTTTCCTTTGCTTGAAACTAAAGTTTCATCAGTTAGAAACTATGGTTTCATCGGTAAGAAACTAATGGTTTCAAGTAACTGAAACTGAAGTTTCCAGCGTATGGAACCAGGGTTTCGAGCCGCGAAACCAACAGTGTTAAGGCGTAGTGTCAGTTTTTCATGTTCAATCCAATTCCAGGTGACAGCATTATTGCCGTCACTTGCTGCTGTCACTTGTTGCTGTCACATCTTTAGTTGCTCATAATCATTTGGTTAGGTCGTGTTTCGTGACAGGTGACAGATATATATCATAAACAATTTGTTAGGAGAGGATTAACGGCGATAACTCTGTTTTATGATCACAATCATTGTGGTTGTTATATCTGTTATGATTGTGCAAATCTATTATATTTATTCAAAAAAAGATGATTGTTTAAACTTTATTTCTTTACTTTGTTATTTATACAGTGAGACTTATAGCGAACTTAAACTAGAAAGATTATGAAAATAAGGCAGATTTGTATGGTGGTGCTGTTATGGTTGGGAGTGATTCCGGCAGTGCAGGCACAGAGTTTCGACAAATTATGGAAAGAAGTAGAACAGGCAGGAAAAAAGAGTTTGCCTAAAACAGTAATAAAATTGACTGACGAGATTTACCGGAAAGGAGAAAAAGAAAAGAATTCCGCCCAGATGCTGAAGGCATATATGTGGAGGATGAAATATCAGGAAATAGTGACTCCCGACAGTTTTTATGTCGGTCTGACCGGGCTGGAACAATGGGCGAAACAAACAAAACAGCCTATGGACCGTGCTATATTGCACTCATTGATAGCGGGAATCTATGCTGATTATGCAGCCAATAACCAATGGGAGCTCCGGAGAAGGACGGAAATCGTGGAGGAAGCTCCTTCCGCAGATCTACGCGAATGGACAGCAAATATATTCGTAGAGAAAGTGCGGACAAATGTGAAAGAGGCTCTGGCGGACTCTGTGCTGCTGCTCAAAACGTCCTCACGCGATTATATTCCTTTTGTGGAATTAGGGGAGACTAGTGAATATTATCACCATGATATGTATCATTTGTTGGCTTCCCGTGGCATAGAATCCTTGAACCGGATAGAAAGACTTAGTAGCGGAACATTACCGGGCGATATTTCTTCGGATCCGGTAAAACAGGATATTATATCTATCTATGGAAATATGATTTCCGCCTATCAGGCAGCCGGTCTGAACGAAGGATACGTGTTGGCACTGCTCAACTATTTGCAGTGGCGACGCATGGCGGATCAGGCGTTCCGTTCCTTCCAGGCTAAAAACGGGTTGATAGGACTGACGCAAGATCCTTATTTGGCTGCATTGAATGAACTGAAAAGCAAATTCAAATCGGAACCGATATGTGCTGAAGTTTATTTGGCGCAAGCTCAGTTTGCAATTGAAAAAGACCAGCCGGTAAGTGCCTTGAAACTGTGTGACGAGGCAATCGGACTTTATCCGTCTTACCATAGGATTAATGCTTTGAAGAATCTGAGGCAGGAGATTCTATCTTCTTACTTGAATGTCAATGTGATCAGCCAGGCTTTTCCCGGCGAAGAAATTAAACTGAGAGCTTCGCATAAGAATCTGGACGGTTTTACGGTACGCCTTTTTAATAAAGCGAAGAAGTTGGTGAAGGAACAGCATTATTCGGTTCTTCGTCCGGAAGATTATCGGACGCAGGACACGGTGTTCACTTTCAAGTCCCCGGAAGTGGGAGCTTACGTCATGCGTATTGTTCCTGATATTCGTGCCAAGCGGGATAGTGAAAGTGAGTTTAACGTGACCCGCTTCAAAGTGTTGACGTGCCGTTTGCCGGGGCAACAGTATGAAGTGGCGGCCTTGGACGCTCAAACCGGGCATCCTGTACCCAACGCAAAGATAATATTGTATAGTAATGACGAAAAAGTGTTGCAGGAGTTTACGACGGGAGAAGAAGGAAAAGTGGTGTTCCCCTGGAAATCCGAATACAGATATTTGAAAGCTTCGAAAGGCGTGGATACAGCCATGCCGAAACGAAGTATTTACGGCGGAAGCTACGGTTATTACGATGATGAGGATGAAGCGACGGAAAGTATGACGTTATTGACCGACCGTTCCTTGTACCGTCCCGGTCAGACAGTGTATGTGAAAGGTATTGCTTATATGCAGAAATCGGATACAGCCAATGTGCTTCCCGGTAAAGATTATACTGTAACTTTGTTGGACACAAATAATCAGGAAGTGGGGCGTAAGTCGGTACGTACCAATGAATTCGGTTCGTTTACCACCGATTTCGCATTACCTTCGGCCTGTCTGAACGGAATGTTTTCTTTGACGGCGGGAGAAAGTAGAACGAATATCCGTGTGGAGGATTATAAACGTCCGACATTCGATATTACGTTTGAAAAGCAAACGGAAAGTTACCGACTCGGAGATGAAGTGCAGGTAAAAGGCAAGATACAGTCTTATAGCGGTGTGATGCTTCAGGACCTTCCGGTAAAGTATACGGTGAAGCGTTCTGTTCGCAGTTTCTGGAGGATTTCGGAGGCTGTACAGATTGCTTCGGGTGAAGTGACTGCCAACGGGAACGGAGAATTTACGATCCCGGTTCGCCTGGAAGAAAGTGCAGATTATAAGAATAATGATAAAATATATTATCGTTATTCTGTTGAAGCGACTGTTATCAATGCGGCAGGTGAAACACAGTCGTCTACGGAGATGATTTCGGCAGGACAGCGTTCATTGATTTTGCAGACGGAGTTGAAAGAAAAGATTTGCAAGGATAGGCCGTTCAACATTGTGTTTGAAGCACAGAATCTGAACGGACAGCCTGTGGAAGTGAAAGGTACATACTCTTTATATCCGGCGAAAGATAAGGACTACAAGCAACTGGGCGAGAAACCGGTTGCAACCGGAACGTTTACTTCTAATAAGGAAATGACCTTCAATTGGGGGAAATTTTCTTCCGGGCCGTATGTGCTGAAGGCAACGGTGAAAGATAACCAGGGAAAAGAAGTGACGGCGGAAGCAAATACGATTCTTTTCTCTTCTGACGACAAACGTCCGCCTGTTCAGTCCGCCGTGTGGTTCTATGCAGAGAATACGGAATTTGACACTGCTCATCCGGCGGTATTCTATTTCGGAACTTCGGAAAAGGATACCTATATAATGATGAATGTATTTTGCGGTGATAAACTGCTGGAAAGCAAGGCACTGAATCTGTCCGATACGATTGTTCGTTTTCAATATCCGTATCAGGAAAGTTACGGTAACGGTATCTTCGTGAACTTCTGTATGGTGAGGGACGGACAGGTTTATCAGGAACGGGTTCAGGCGAGAAAACGTTTGCCGGACAAGACATTGGTGATGAAGTGGGACGTATTCCGTGATAAATTGCGTCCCGGACAGAAAGAGGAATGGAAACTGACAATCAAGACACCGCAGGGACAGGCTGCTCATGCCGAAATGTTGGCGACGATGTATGATGCCTCACTTGATAAAATCTGGAACCGCCGGCAGGATTTCCGGGTTTACTACCAGCAACTGCTTCCTTATTCCGATTGGATGAACGGATATGTTGGAAATAACTCCTACAATTATTGGTGGGATCGTAAGTCTCTCAAAGTACCTGCAATGTTGTATGACAGATTCGCTATGCAGCCTGATATAAGAAATGTATATGCGATGTCAGAATCCATAGCTGATGGAGTAGTGGTCAGAGGATATGCAGTGCAAAAGAAAATGTCGGTGACAGGCAGCGTTGTAAGCCGGAGCAATGCGGTGAGATATCCATCGGCGCTAGTTTCCGAAGATGCTGCGGATACAATGTTTGAATCGGAGTTAGTGCCAATGGCAGCAGGAAAGGCCGATGCCGCTTCCGGAGAAGAAGCGCTTCCTGAAGCTCCTGCCGGCTTGCGTACAAATCTTGCCGAGACTGCTTTCTTCTATCCCCAACTCCGTACCAATGAGCAGGGAGAGGTTTCTTTCTCTTTCACTATGCCCGAAAGTCTGACACGTTGGAATTTCCGTGGATATGCTCACACCAAGGGAATGTTAATGGGAACGCTGGACGGAGAAGCTACTACCAGTAAAGAATTTATGCTGACCCCGAATCTGCCACGTTTCGTGCGTGTGGGCGATAAGACCTCTATTGCTGCCTCTGTCTCTAACATGACTGGCAAGCCGCAAGCAGGAACAGTAAGTATGATTCTTTTCGATCCGGTGACGGAGAAGGTTGTCGACACACAGAAACAGAAGTTCTCCGTTGAGGCAGGCAAGACAATTGGCGTGAACTTCATGTTTACCGTCAGTGATAAATACGAGGTACTGGGTTGTCGGATGATAGCCGATAGCGGCACATTTAGCGACGGAGAGCAACAATTGGTTCCGGTACTCAGCAACAAGGAACATTTGGTAGAGACACTGCCCATGCCTATACGTGGAGAAGAAACTCGCACCTTCTCGCTCGACAGTTTGTTCAACCGGCATAGTAAAACGGCAACAGACCGTAAACTGACGATTGAATTTACCGGAAATCCTGCTTGGTATGTTATTCAGGCATTGCCTTCTTTGAGCCTTCCGGTCAATAATAACGCTATTTCATGGGCTACCGCCTACTATGCGAATACATTGGCTTCGTATATAATGAACAGTCAGCCACGCATCAAGGCTGTGTTTGATAGCTGGAGACTTCAGGGCGGTACGAAGGAAACCTTCTTGAGCAACTTGCAAAAGAATCAGGAAGTGAAGAATATTCTGTTGTCCGAATCTCCGTGGGTACTCGAAGCACAGACTGAAGAACAGCAGAAAGAGCGTATCGCTACACTGTTCGACTTGAATAATATCCGTAACAATAATATCGCTGCACTGACCAGATTGCAGGAATTGCAAAATTCCAACGGTGCCTGGTCATGGTATAAAGGAATGAACGGCAGCGGTTATGTCACGGCCTATATTGCCGAATTGAATGCCCGCCTTGCTCTGCTGACCGGTGAGAAGTTGGACGGACCAGCACTTGCTTTACAGGAAAAGGCGTTGACTTATCTTCACCAATCAGCTTTGGAAGAATACAAAAATATTCTTAAAGCACAGAAAGAAGGAGTGAAGTTCACAGGAGTGTCGGGCTCTATCCTGCAATATCTGTATATTGTCGCTATTTCCGGCGGACAGGTTCCTGCTGCCAATAAAGCTGCGTATGCTTATTATCTTTCTAAAGTGAAAGAGTTGCTTCCGGCAGCTTCAATGAATACGAAGGCGATTGCTGCTATCGTGCTCGATAAAGCCGGACAAAAGAAAGAAGCGCAGGAATTTGTTGCTTCTCTGAAAGAACATCTGACAAAGACGGACGAACAGGGGATGTTCTTCGCTTTCAACGAGAATCCTTATGCGTGGGGAGGAATGAGGATGCAGGCTCATGTAGACGTTATGGAAGCTTTGGAATTGATCGGCGGAAACAGCGAAACGGTGGAAGAAATGAAACTCTGGCTGTTGAAACAGAAGCAGACGCAACAATGGGATTCCCCTGTAACTACGGCAGATGCGGTGTATGCACTGTTGATGAAAGGTACTAATTTGCTTGACAATCAGGGCGATGTACGGATTGTGATTGCCAATGAAGTACTGGAAACGGTGAGTCCGAGCAAGACTACGGTGCCGGGACTGGGATATATCAAACGTTCGTTTACACAGAAGAATGTCATGGATGCCCGCAAGATTGAAGTGGAAAAGAGAAATCCGGGGATTGCCTGGGGAGCTGTTTATGCAGAATATGAATCGCCGATCAAGGGTGTGAAGCAACAGGGAGGTGAGTTAAATGTACAGAAACAATTATATGTGGAACGTACGGTGAATGATACCCCTCAGCTGCAACCGGTCACGGCAAAGACGGTGCTTCAGGTAGGTGATAAGGTTGTTTCCCGTTTGAGTATCCGTGTAGACCGTGCAATGGACTTTGTACAGTTGAAAGATCAGCGTGGCGCTTGTTTCGAGCCGATCGGCAGTGTCTCCGGTTATCGCTGGAATAACGGAATCGGCTATTATGTGGACATTAAAGATGCTTCTACCAATTTCTTCTTCGATCACTTGGGGAAGGGAGTTTATGTACTGGAATATAGTTACCGTGTCAGTCGTGCGGGAACTTACGAAACGGGGCTGGCAACCATGCAATGTGCCTATGCGCCGGAATATGCTTCTCATTCGGCTTCAATGACGGTAGAAGTGAAATAATTAACTTATTAACGGTGAACGGTAAACGTTCACCGTTAATAATCCTTTCAATACGTTTCATATCTCATCTAAAACTCCTACATTTGTACACCAAAATAAAATATATCACATGAAACGTAATTTACTATCTATATTTTTTCTGCTTATTGTCACTTTGGCAGCTGTCGCCCAACCTCGTATTTCTTCTAATAAGGAGACGCACAACTTCGGACAAATAGAATGGAAACGTCCGGTGACAGTGGAGTATACCATTACCAATACCGGAAATCAGCCTTTGGTGCTGACCAACGTCACCACTTCTTGTGCCTGTGCCGTGGCCGACTGGACAAAAGAACCGATTGCTCCCGGAGCGAAAGGTATTGTAAAGGCTTCATTTGATGCCAAAGCATTGGGACGTTTCGAGAAGTCGGTCGGTATTTATAGCAATGCTACTCCGAGTCTGGTTTATCTGAAGTTTACGGGTGAAGTGGTGCAGGAAATAAAGGATTATACGAAGACTCATCCTTTCGCTATCGGTAATATCCGTATCGACCGGGATGAATTTGCCTTCCCCGATGTATATCGCGGACAGCAACCAACTATGACGTTCAGCATTGCCAACCTTTCCGACCGTCCTTATGAACCGGTACTGATGCATCTTCCTCCTTACCTGAAAATGGAGGCGGAACCTAAAGTGCTGCTCAAAGGAAAGAAAGGAACTGTCAAACTGACGCTGGACGCCAGCCAACTGAATGATTACGGATTGACACAGACTTCCGTCTATCTCTCCCGTTTTGCCGGTGATAAGGTCAGTGAGGATAATGAAATTCCCGTTTCGGCTATTCTACTTCCCGATTTCTCGCGGATGACGGCGAAAGATTCGTTGGACGCACCGGCTATCCGTATCTCGGAAACAAATATAGACCTCAGTGTACCATTGATAAAGAAAAAGAAAGCCAGCTACAATATCTTGATTGCTAATGCCGGAAAGACTCCGTTAGTAATCAGTAAGTTGCAGGTGTTTAATTCTTCTGTGGGCGTTAGTCTGAAAAAGACCGTGCTGCCGCCGGACGGAATGACGAAGCTGAAAGTAACGATTCGTAAGCGTGACGTCGGTAATAAGAAGCATCATTTACGCATTCTTATGATTACAAACGACCCGTTGAATCCCAAAGTTGAAATCAATATCAAACGCTAAATTCTATGGCTATGGAACATCCTGAAAATAGTGGAGAATACAAAGGGCTTGCTGTCAACAAAGGCATCGAGCAGCCTTCGTCTGTAAATCCTTACCTGAAACGTAAGCCGAAAAAACGTCAGCTTTCGGTGGCGGAGTTTGTTGAGGGGATTGTGAAAGGCGACATTACTATTTTGAGCCAGGCTGTGACATTAGTGGAAAGTGTGAAACCGGAACATCAGGCCGTAGCACAAGAGGTGATAGAGAAATGCCTGCCTCATTCCGGAAATTCTGTCCGTATAGGTATCAGCGGAGTTCCCGGCGCGGGAAAGAGTACTTCGATAGATGTATTCGGTTTGCACGTGCTTGAAAAAGGAGGAAAGCTGGCTGTGTTGGCTATCGACCCCAGTAGCGAACGTAGTAAAGGCAGTATCTTAGGAGATAAGACGCGTATGGAACAGCTTTCCGTACATCCGAAATCATTTATCCGCCCTAGCCCCTCGGCAGGTTCGTTGGGAGGAGTGGCACGCAAAACGCGTGAGACGATTGTACTCTGCGAGGCTGCCGGATTCGATAAGATTTTTGTGGAAACCGTCGGGGTGGGACAGAGTGAAACGGCTGTTCATTCTATGGTAGATTTCTTCCTGCTGATTCAGTTGGCAGGTACAGGAGACGAGTTGCAAGGCATTAAGCGCGGTATTATGGAAATGGCCGATGGCATTGTGATCAACAAGGCCGACGGGGATAATCTGGAACGTGCAAAACTTGCTGCTACTCAATTTCGTAACGCTTTGCATCTTTTCCCTGCTCCCGAATCGGGATGGACTCCCCAAGTGTTGACCTATTCCGGTTTTTATAATATCGGAGTGAAGGAGATATGGGATATGATTTATGAATATATTGACTTTGTGAAGACCAACGGTTATTTTGAATATCGTCGTAACGAGCAAAGTAAATACTGGATGTATGAAACGATCAACGAACAACTTCGTGACAGTTTCTATCATAATCCGAAGATTGAAGCCATGCTTCTGGAAAAGGAACAGCAAGTGTTGCAAGGAAATCTGACATCATTTATAGCCGCAAAGAGCCTACTCGATACTTATTTCGCAGACCTGAAACGGGACGACTAGAAAAAGAACGTTAAAAAGCGGATGAAAAAATAGGGGTGGTATGCTTTCTGATTGTATTTACATTCAGAGAACCATGAATATTGGACACAGAATATTATTTATTGACTTAAAATACCTTATGAACAAAACCTTGTTAACAGGTCTTCTGTGCTGCACCCTCACAGTACAGAGTTTCGCAGACCAACCTTTGGAAGGGTTTACCTATGCTACCTTGAATGCTCCGACAGGAGCGGAGTGGGAATCTCCCGAAAACTTGGCACTCAATAAGGAGCAGCCGCATGCTTATTTCTTTCCGTTTCAAGACTTGGAAAGTGCTCGCAAAGTATTGCCCGAAAACAGTAAGTTCTGGCAGTCTCTCAATGGCGACTGGAAGTTTCATTGGGCACCCGACCCCGATTCCCGTCCGGCAGATTTCTATCAGACGAATTATGATGTGACTTCGTGGGACGTAATCCCTGTACCGTCGAGCTGGAATATCTATGGTATTCAGAAAGACGGAAGCTTGAAGTATGGAACTCCTATTTATGTCAATCAACCGGTTATCTTCCAACATAGCGTGAAGGTAGACGACTGGCGCGGAGGAGTGATGCGTACTCCGCCCGCTAACTGGACTACTTATAAGCACCGTAATGAGGTTGGTTCCTTCCGCCGCGATTTTGAGATTCCTCAGGATTGGGATGGCAGGGAAGTATTCATCAGTTTCGACGGTGTGGATTCTTTCTTCTATCTTTGGATTAACGGTAAGTATGTGGGGTTCTCCAAGAACTCGCGCAATACCGCTAATTTCAATATTACCCCTTATCTTCAGAAAGGCAAAAATATCGTAGCAGCCGAAGTATATCGTAGCTCGGATGGTTCATTTCTGGAGGCACAGGATATGTTCCGTCTGCCGGGTATCTTCCGTACGGTAGCTTTGTACTCGGTTCCCAAGGTTCATTTCCGTGACTTGGTGGCTATTCCCGATTTGGACGCTACTTATACGGATGGTTCTTTGACTATCAACGCCGATATCCGTAACTTGGATAAAAAGGCAGCCAAGGATTATAAAGTATATTATTCTTTGTATGCCAATAAACTGTATTCTGATGAAAATACGTTGGTAGACGGCGTTTCATCTCCGGTAATAGAGAAGATCGTTCCGAATGAGATTGGTAAGGTTCAAACTGTTTTTCAGGTGAAGGCTCCTAACAAGTGGTCGGCGGAGTTTCCTTATCGCTATACGCTTGTTGCTGAACTGAAAGATAAAAAGAACAGGACTATTGAAACGGTTTCTACTATCGTAGGTTTCAGGAAAGTGGAAATCAAAGATACACCTGCGTCAGAAGATGAGTTCGGGCTTGCCGGACGCTATTATTATGTGAACGGAAAGACCGTTAAACTGAAAGGGGTGAACCGTCATGAATCCAACCCTGCTGTGGGACATGCCATTACCCGTGAGATGATGGAAAAAGAAATTATGCTGATGAAGCGTGCTAACATCAATCATGTTCGTAACTCTCACTATCCGGATGATCCGTATTGGTACTTCCTGTGCAACAAATATGGTATCTATCTGGAAGATGAGGCTAACATCGAATCACACGAATATTATTATGGTGCCGCTTCGCTTTCTCATCCGGTGGAATGGAAAAATGCTCATGTGGCTCGTGTTATGGAAATGGTGCATGCCAATGTCAACAATCCTTCTATCGTGATTTGGTCGTTAGGTAATGAGGCCGGTCCGGGTAAGAATTTTGTGGCGGCTTATGATGCGTTGAAGAAGTTCGATACTTCCCGTCCCGTACAATATGAACGTAACAATGATATTGTTGATATGGGTTCGAATCAGTATCCGTCTATCGGTTGGGTACGTGGTGCTGTACAGGGGAAATATGATATTAAATATCCGTTCCATATCTCCGAGTATGCTCATTCAATGGGAAATGCTTGCGGTAATCTTATTGATTATTGGGAAGCTATGGAGTCTACCAACTTCTTCTGTGGCGGTGCTATATGGGATTGGGTAGACCAGTCCATGTATAATTACGATCCGAAAACGGGTACGCGTTATCTGGCTTATGGAGGTGACTTCGGCGATACTCCCAATGATGGGCAGTTTGTAATGAACGGAATCGTGTTCGGAGATCTGGAACCGAAACCTCAATATTATGAAGTGAGAAAAGTATATCAGAATATCGGAGTGAAAGCTGTCGATGTTGAGAAGGGTGTCTTTGAGATCTTCAATAAGTATTATTTCAAGAATCTGGCGGACGACTACTATTTGATGTGGTCCGTTTATGAGGACGGCAAGGCTATTCAGGCAACTCTGAAGAAAGACATCAATCTGGCTCCCCGCCAGCGGATGCAAATCTCTCTTCCCTATAATCGTGCTGCGTTTAAAAAAGATGCGGAGTACTTTGTGAAAGTGCAGTTTATATTGAAAGACAAGATGCCTTGGGCTGATAAAGACTTCGTAATGGCGGAAGAACAGGTACTGGTGAAGGAAGCTACGGATCGTCCGTTAATCAGTGAAGTGGCTGCCGCTACTGCAGGAAGTCTGAAGAGTCGTATGAACCCGAGTACAGAGAGAATCGAAATTAAAGGGGACGGCTTTGAAGCGGAATTCGATCAGCAGACCGGAAGTATTTATAGCTTGAAATACGGCGATAAAACAATTATTGCGGCCGGAAACGGACCGAAACTTGATGCACTTCGTGCCTTTACAAACAATGATAACTGGTTCTATGCTCCTTGGTTTGAATATGGTTTGCATAACCTGCAACATAAAATGATAGAGGTAACAGCTCGTGAGAAGGATGGTAAAATGGTATTGAGTTTTACCGTAGAATCGCAGGCGCCGAATGCTGCAAGCATTAAAGGGGGAACCAGTTCCGGTAAGAATAGTATTGTGGAACTGACAGACCGGAAATTTGGAGCCAATGACTTTAAGTTTATTACCAATCAGGTGTGGACGGTTTATCCGGACGGTTCTATCGAATTGCAGTCCAGTATTACTTCTACTCGTCCCAGCCTGACTTTGCCACGTCTTGGCTATGTGATGAAAGTTCCTCAGGAATATGCTAACTTTACTTATTATGGTCGTGGACCGATTGATAACTATGCCGACCGTAAGAGTGGCCAGTTTATAGAGCAACATACGAATACGGTAGCGGGTGAGTTTGTGAATTTCCCGAAGCCGCAGGATATGGGTAATCATGAAGATGTACGTTGGTGTGCATTGACGAATCAGGCAGGACAAGGGGCAGTCTTTATAGCTACCGATCGCCTGTCGGTGTCTGCACTTCAATATTCTGCTCTTGATTTGATCCTGGCTTCTCATCCATATCAATTGCCTAAAGCAGGTGATACTTATTTGCATCTGGATTGTGCAGTTACCGGTTTGGGTGGTAATAGCTGCGGTCAAGGTGGCCCTCTTGTTCAAGACAGGGTATTTGCCGGTCATCATAATATGGGCTTTATTATCCGTCCGGCTGTTGGTGCGAATTTGGCAGCTGTTGCTAATGTTGCTCCTGCCGGAGATATTCCTTTGTCTATCACACGTACTCCTGCCGGGATGGTAGAATTGACGTCGGCAAAGAAAGACGCTGTATTCTGCTATACGATTGACGGTAGTAAAAAGGTACAGGAATATACAGAACCTATTCCTTTGCGTAATGGAGGTACTGTGAAAGCATGGTATAAGGACAATAAGGATATTAGTGCCGTTATGAAGTTTGAAAAGATAGAAAGTATCCAGATGCAGGTGGTATATGCTAGCAGCCAGGAATCAGGCGATGGAGATGCTGCTAATCTGGTTGACGGTGATCCTAGTACGATATGGCATACAATGTATTCAGTAACGGTTGCCAAATATCCGCACTGGGTGGATCTTGATGCAGGTGAAGTAAAAGAAATCAAAGGCTTTACCTATCTGCCGCGTCAGAATGGAAATAATGGTAATATCAAGGATTACTCTATTCAAGTCAGCATGGATGGTAAAGAATGGGGTGATCCGGTCAAGAAAGGTACTTTTGCTAATAACTCAAAGGAAAAGAGGGTGATGTTCGACAAACCGGTAAAGGCACGTTATATTCGCTTTACTGCTTTGAGTTCGCAGAACGGACAAGACTTTGCGTCCGGTGCAGAAGTGACTATCCTGGCTAACTAAAATAAAACTATTCAGGCACAGATTACACGGACTTCACAGTTTTAGTCAATCAAAGAACTGTGAAATTTGTGTAATCCGTGTCTGATAACTAATAATGATTGGTGGTTATTACAATTCCCTTCCCGCTTTCTCGAAATCAGCCTTCGACTTACTTTGCGTTACAATATATACACCGAGAAATACGAGCGCAATGGCAAGTCCTTTCTGCCAGCCGAAACTTCCGATTCCCATAATAATGGCAGCAATCGTAGCCACAATCGGCTGCATATAATTATACATACTGACAACGGTAGGACGAAGCAGTTTTTGTGCCGTCATAATGCAGAGATAGGCTAGGAAACTTCCCCCTAGTACTACATAGAGCACTTGTATGATAGCAACGGTGGAAATAGAGGTCCACTGAATCGTTGAAATGTCATAATAGGAGAAAGGTATATAACATATCGAGGCGTAAACGAACATCCATTTATTGATTGTTACCGCTGAATACTGCTGAGATAGTCCTTTGAATACCGTCAGATAGATAGAGAAACTGATTTGTGCTACCAGACAGAGCAAGTCGCCGATAAGGTTTCTGTTACCGCCACTTGCAGCCTGACTACTTAAAATAAGGATAAGTGCCCCCATAGCACCTACAAAAATCCCCAATACCTTCTTGTTTGTAATCGGTTCTTTCAGATAAATGGCAGCCACAATCATGGTTACTATCGGCAAAGTAGTAGTTACGATAGAGGCGTCGATAGGCGAAGTCATGGAAAGTCCGAAAATAAAGATCCCCTGATTAAATACTAAGGCAAACAGAGAGGCAAAGAAAATCTTTAGCATATCCCTGTGGTTGACGTGCTCTTGTTTACAGAATATAGATAACATCCAGAAAGCAGCCGCAGCTCCTATCATACGGAATGTAGTGACGGAAAGAGCGGAAAACTCTTGCAGAGCCGATTTACCAATAGGAGCCATTAAGCCCCACATAACGTTTGCTGTCAACGCAAACAGATGACCGTGTAGATTCTTACTTTTGTCCATGCTGATAATAGTGATCTAATATAATCTTATAAGAATAACATCTAATTAGAAAAAACGGTTGGCAAAGGTAACTTTTTTATTCTTGTATTTTCTCAATCCGGTAAATAAACTGACATACTTTGAGAAAAAATGGCAAGGGGAATAATTCTTCCCTGCACAGACAAAGACTTAATCATAATAAGCATTTGATAAATGATAAAGAAAGGTGTTGTGGCAGACATTGCGATACTATGTAATCATCTTCCCGGCGGACTACTGCCAGACCGCGTCCTCGTCCACACCGGAGATAGAAATGAAGTAGTCTCATTTCTGTTGAAACAGAGAAAGGAGAAGACGATAAAACAAAATGTCCCGTTTGTGCATGAAAACGGGACATTTTATTTATATTTGCCTTGATTAAACTTGAATATTATGGAACAACAAGCCAATTATATCCGTCGTATCGAAATCCACGGACTATGGGGACGTTTTAATATAAGCTGGGATTTACGTCCCGACGTAAATATCCTTTCCGGCATTAACGGAGTGGGGAAGACAACGATTCTCAATCGTTCCGTCGGCTATCTTGAAGACCTTTCCGGCGAGATGAAAAGCGACGAAAAAAACGGCGTGCGTCTTTTCTTCGACAATCCCGAGGCCACCTATATACCGTATGATGTGATTCGCAGTTACGACCGCCCCCTGATTATGGGCGACTTTACAGCCCGTATGGCAGATAAGAATGTGAAGTCCGAACTGGACTGGCAGCTCTACCTTCTCCAACGCCGTTATCTTGATTATCAGGTCAACATAGGCAATAAAATGATAGAAATGCTTTCGAGCAACGATGAAGAAGAACGGCGAAAAGCCGCGACCCTGTCGATTGCCAAACGTCGTTTTCAGGATATGATTGACGAACTGTTCAGCTATACCCGTAAGAAGATAGACCGTAAACGGAACGACATTGCTTTCTATCAGGATGGCGAACTGCTGTTTCCCTATAAACTGTCTTCCGGTGAAAAGCAGATGTTAGTAATTCTGTTGACGGTACTCGTGCAGGACAACAGCCATTGTGTGCTGTTTATGGATGAACCGGAGGCTTCCCTTCATATCGAATGGCAGCAGAGATTAATTTCAATGATACGGGAACTGAATCCGAATGTGCAGATTATCCTGACTACCCATTCGCCTGCCGTCATTATGGAAGGTTGGCTGGACGCCGTGACGGAAGTGAGCGATATATCCACCTCGTTGGAACATACGTTTGAAAAAGGATGTTCCCAAACGAAACCATAATTTGTACAATTAGTAACTATCAACATGGCAACTTCACTAAGAGATAACCTGACCTCTTCTTACTTCAACGCTGCCCATAAACTCTACTCGAAGAAGGCGCGCCGGCGTATCATTGCTTATGTAGAAAGCTATGATGATGTCGCATTCTGGCGTACGTTGCTCGAAGAATTTGAAGATGACGAACATTATTTCCAGGTGATGCTTCCTTCCGCCACCTCCCTGGCAAAAGGGAAGAAGATGGTGTTGATGAATACGCTGAATACAAAGGAACTGGGAAGAAGCCTGATTGCCTGTGTCGACAGTGACTATGATTTTCTGTTGCAAGGAGCTACCAATACCTCCCGTAAGATTAACCGGAACAAATATATTTTCCAGACCTACACTTACGCCATTGAAAACTACCATTGTTTTGCTGAAAGTCTTCATGAAGTGTGTGTGCAGGCTACGTTGAACGACCGTTTTATTCTCGATTTCGATGCTTACCTGAAACGTTACTCGGAAATCGTATATCCGCTTTTCCTGTGGAATATCTGGTTCTACCGCCAGCGTGATACTTATACCTTTCCGATGTATGACTTCCATACATATACGGCTTTGAAAGAGATAAGTTTGAGGCATCCCGAACACAGTCTGGAAGCTTTACAACACCGTGTCAATCAGAAACTTTCGGAATTGAAAAAACGTTTTCCCCGTATTGTCAATCAGGTGAACAACTTACGTGATGAATTGAAGGAACTGGGATTAATGCCCGAAACGACTTATTTATATATGCAGGGACATCACGTAATGGACAATGTCGTGATGAAACTCCTGATTCCGGTCTGTACTGCTCTGAGGCGTGAACGGGAGCAGGAGATCAAACGCCTCGCAGAACATAATGAACAATTTAGAAACGAACTGACCTGTTATCAGAACAGTCAGGTGAATGTAGAGATCATGCTGAAAAAGAATGTAGCCTATAAACGGCTCTTTCATTACGAATGGCTCCGGCAGGACATTCAGGAATACTTGGCGAAAGGAGAATGAAATAAACAATAGATAAAAGAGAACTAAACCAAAAGAGAAAAAATATTTATGAAAGAAGTAATTGATACGGTGAGTGTAGCATTAGCGAGTGGGGAAGTGGAAGAATTGGGAGGAGCAGTGATGCAGGAAGTCAACCGCTCGTTACTATCGGCAGGAGTGAACGAAGAATGGGCTGACAAGATTGACAATCTGATAGTGCTGCTGTTTATTATCGGAATCGCTTTACTGGCTAACGTAATCTGCCGCAGGATCATCTTGCGGGTAGTGGCAAAACTGGTGAAGCAAACTAAGGCGACGTGGGATGATATCGTATTCGATCATAAGGTAATGGTACATCTTAGCAGAATGGTGGCACCGATTCTGATTTATATTGCCATTCCTATTGCTTTCCCCGAACATGCTGATTCCGGGTTGCTCGATTTCTTACGCAGGCTTTGCATGATTTATATCCTTGCAGTGTTCCTGCGGTTTGTCAGTTCGTTGTTTACTGCCATTTATCAGGTATACAGCCGGAAAGAGCAATATAGGGACAAGCCTTTGAAGGGACTTTTGCAGACGGCACAAGTCATCCTTTTCTTTATAGGGGCTATTATCATCATCAGTATTCTGATTAATCAAAGTCCGGTGGTGTTGTTGACGGGACTCGGAGCTTCTGCTGCCGTCCTGATGTTGGTATTCAAAGACAGTATTATGGGATTTGTGTCCGGTATTCAGCTTTCTGCCAACAATATGCTGAAAGTGGGCGATTGGATTACCATGCCAAAGTACGGTGCGGATGGTACGGTGATAGAAGTAACCTTGAACACCGTGAAAGTGCGCAACTTCGATAATACCATAACCACTATTCCGCCTTACCTGCTGGTTAGTGACTCTTTCCAGAACTGGCAGGGAATGCAGGAGTCCGGTGGGCGCCGCGTGAAACGCTCTATCAATATAGACATGAGCAGCGTGCGTTTCTGTACTCCGGAGATGTTGGCGAAGTATCGAAAGATACAGTTGTTGAAAGATTACGTAGACCGGACGGAGAAAGTAGTGGAAGAATATAACAAAGAACATAATATTGACAATTCAGTACTCGTAAACGGGCGTCGTCAGACAAATTTGGGCGTTTTTCGCGCTTACCTGACTAATTATCTGAAAAGCCTTCCTACCGTTAATCAGGAACTGACTTGCATGGTCCGCCAGCTCCAGCCGACGGAAACCGGTATCCCTCTGGAACTCTATTTCTTTTCGGCCAATAAAGTCTGGGTTGCCTATGAAGGCATACAGGCAGACGTATTCGATCATGTGCTTGCCATTATTCCCGAATTTGACTTGCAAGTATTCCAGAATCCTTCGGGTGCCGACCTGCGCCGGATAGGAGTAAAAATAGAGAAATAAGTATTAGAACAATAAAACACTGTTAACTATCCATTGTCATGACTACACCGTTACCAAATCAGATAATCCGCGAAATCACTCCTCTATCAGACAAGGACTGTTTTTATATTGCAGAACGTTATAAGACGGAATTTACTTATCCTATCCACAATCATTCCGAGTTTGAACTGAACTTTACCGAGAAGGCGGCGGGAGTGAGAAGGGTGGTCGGAGATTCTTCCGAAGTGATAGGCGACTATGATTTGGTCTTGATAACAGGTAAAGACCTGGAGCACGTCTGGGAACAGAACGAATGTCGTTCGAAAGAGATACGGGAGATAACGATCCAGTTTTCTTCCGATCTTTTCTTCAAGAGCTTTATCAATAAGAACCAGTTTGACTCTATCCGTCGGATGTTGGATAAGGCGCAGAAAGGACTTTGTTTCCCGATGTCCGCCATTCTTAAAATATATCCGTTGCTCGATACACTTGCTTCTGAGAAACAGGGATTCTATGCAGTAATCAAGTTTATGACGATTCTCTACGAACTCTCCCTTTTTGAAGAAGAAGCCCGCACATTGTCCAGTTCGTCTTTTGCCAAGATAGATATTCATTCGGACAGCCGCCGTGTGCAAAAGGTGCAGGAGTATATCAATGCCCATTATCAGGAGGAGATTCGCTTGGGGCAGTTGGCAGCTATGGTTGGAATGACGGATGTGTCCTTCAGTCGGTTCTTCAAACTGCGGACTGGTAAGAATCTCTCCGACTATATCATTGATATACGTCTTGGTTTTGCTTCCCGCCTGTTGGTGGATTCTACCATGTCAATAGCCGAAATCTGCTATGAGTGCGGATTCAATAATCTTTCCAACTTCAACCGGATCTTCAAAAAGAAGAAGGCTTGCTCTCCTAAAGAATTTCGTGAGAACTACCGGAAAAAGAAGAAGCTGGTTTAAGGTCCGTACATCTCTTCCATTAGTTGTTCGCAAGCTTTCTGGAGATGTTCTGAGTGGGGGCTTGTGCCACCGGCTTGTCACAGTTGTGCCATCGTGGTGTCACAGTTGTGCCAAGCCGATGTCACAGTTGTGACAGGCCGGTGTCATATCCCGGCACTGGGCTTGTCTGTCGTGTAATAATCTTGCAACCTATCTTTCAACCGATTGTATCTTCTCCGTATTACCGTTGTAACACCCACCCCCTACCTTTGCCCACGGATTTAAAACGTAGAGCAAAGTTCGATGAAAAAACTATTTCTTTTAAGATTTTCCGTTGCAGCCTTTTTTTGTATGCTGTGTGTACTTTCTTCGCTGGCTGCTAATATCAAGGTGAAAGGAGCTGTGAAAGACAAACTTTCCAAGGAGCCTTTAATCGGAGCAACGATTCGTCTGATAGGCACTCAGGCCGGAGCCGTCACTGATATGGACGGTAATTTTGAGTTAAATGCCGGTGGTGTGTTGGAAGGTATGTATGATATTGAAATAAAATATGTAGGATACAAGACCGAGGTTCGTCGCAAGGTCCGTGTGGAGAACGGCAAACTGGTGATACTGAATCTGGAACTGGAAACGGATGCACAGGAACTTGCCGATGTGGTAGTCGTAGCAAAGAAGAATCGTGAGAATGAAAATATGCTGCTGCTCGAACAGCAGAAAGCCGTCATTGCAGTGCAGTCCGTAGGGGTGAAGGAACTTTCGCGCAAAGGGGTTTCCGATGCGGAAGGCGCCGTAACCAAAGTATCAGGGGTATCCAAACAAGACGGAGTGAAGAACGTCTTTGTCCGCGGACTGGGCGACCGCTATAATGCAACCACCTTCAACGGCTTCTCCCTTCCTTCCGAAGACCCTGAATATAAGAATATCTCTCTCGACTTTTTCGGAACGGACGTCATACAGTCCGTAGGTGTCAACAAAGCCTTCAACGCAGGTGGCAGCAGTGATGTCGGCGGCGCAACGATCGACATCGTCTCCAAAGAACTGATAGGTGGCGGAAACTTCGGTATCGGCATTTCCGGCGGACTGAACACGCAAACCTTGACAGCCGATTTCCTCAAAATGGACGGGGTGGACTTTATGGGTTTTGCCAACCGCACCGAACCTGCCGACGAAAACACTTGGGGATTTAAGAATAAACTCGACCCTACCGAAAAACATCTCCAGATAAACCGGAGTTACAGCATTTCCGGTGGAAAACGTTTCTATATAGGTAAGGACAAGAATCCGCTTTCTTTCTTCCTGACCGCCGGACATACAACAGATTATCAGTATACGGACGAAGTGATACGCAATACCACTACCAGCGGCACAATCTATAAAGATATGCAGGGAAAAAAATATGCCGAGAATATCAGCCAACTGCTACTGGCCAACGTGGACTACGATATGAACAACCGTCACCACGTCAGCTATAACTTGATGATGATACACGCCGGCACGCAGTCGGTAGGCGACTACACCGGCAAGAATTCTATCTTTAGCGATGATTACGATAACTTGGGATTGACCCGCCGTCAGCAATCTAATGATAACCTTTTAATCGTCAATCAGTTGTTGACCAATTGGGGACTGACCAAATCATTAAGTCTGGATGCCGGTGCTTCCTACAATATGGTGAAAGGATACGAGCCGGACCGCCGCATCAACAATATCACGAAAGCGGAAAACGGATACACCCTGCTTCGTGGAAACTCTCAACAACGCTACTTCTCCGCACTGGACGAAGATGATATTAATGTAAAAGCAGGCTTGGTCTACCGCTTGAAAGACGATGTGGAAGAAATCTCCAATATCCGCCTCGGCTATACAGGCAGATTTGTAGACGACAGTTTCAAGGCTACGGAATACAACCTGACCGTGGAACATGCTTCCGACTTCCCTTCGCTGGATGGTTTCTCGCTTGATGATTACTATAATCGGGACAACTTATCTTCCGGCTGGTTCAAGATTCAGAAGAATGTGGACAAGTATACTGTCACCAAGAATATCCATTCGGCATACGCCGAAGCTACTTATCAGTTTACCCCGCGTTGGATTGTAAACTTGGGGTTGAAGTATGATTATGTAGATATCAATGTAGATTATAATGTGAATAGAGGCGGTTCCGAAGGAAGCAACACCATCCGGAAAGACTATTTCCTGCCCAGCCTCAATCTGAAATATAATCTGAATGAGAAACATTTCCTCCGCTTGGGGGCAAGCAAGACCTATACGCTGCCGCAAGCCAAAGAAATATCTCCTTACCGCTATGTAGGCGTGAATTTCAACAGTCAGGGAAATCCGAATCTGAAACCCTCGGACAACTATAACTTCGACCTCAAATGGGACTTCAATCCCAGCCCGACGGAACTCGTTTCGCTGACAGCTTTCTATAAACATATCAAAGATCCGATCTCCCGCATTGAAGTGGCCAGTGCCGGTGGATATCTCTCATACGAGAATATTTCGGATCGTGCAACAGTTGCCGGAGTAGAGGTGGAAATACGTAAAAACCTGTTTGTCCGTCCGTTGAGCAGTGCTGCGAACGGCATGAACAAACTCTCCTTCGGACTGAACGGTTCCTACATTTACACCAATGCGAAGATGCCTTTGGCAACCGTCACCACCGGTTCGCAACTGGAAGGAGCTGCCCCGTGGATTGCCAACTTCGACCTTTCTCACCATTTCACCCGAGACGAACGCAGTTTTGTCAATACGCTGGTTCTTAATTATGTGAGCGATAAGATTTATACGATTGGAACGCAAGGATATCAGGACATCATGGAACGGGGACTTGTCACACTCGACTTCGTCTCGCAGGTCCGGTTGAACAAATATCTCTCCCTCAACCTGAAAGCTCGCAACCTGCTGAATCCTTCCCATAAATTGAGTCGCAAAGCCAATGAGAGTGGCGAAAAGGTAGTGCTCGGCGATTATAAAAAAGGAATAAACATCAGCCTGGGAGTGTCGTGCACATTCTAAGTCCCGGCAATAGAAATAGAATAAGATAATTGATTGCAGAACTTGATTATTAACTGATTACTGAATAGAATTATTAACTAATTATTGAAGCAAAATGAAAAGATTGTTTGTGAACTTTATGACGTGTGCCGCTATGGCAACTGCACTTACGTTGGCTGCATGTAGCAGTGACAGTGACGGAGAAGGTAATGGAAACGGTAATGGTGGAAACGGAGAAGGCACAGGTAGCTCTATCGTAGTGGGCGACAACATCCTGTCCGGAACACTGACCGGCGAACAGACGCTGGAATCTAAAGAATATATCCTGAACGGAACGGTAATCGTAGCCGACGGTGGCCGCCTCAATATCCCTGCCGGAACAACGATTAAAGCTCGTGAAGGTTTCAGCAGCTATCTTTTGGTAGCACAGGGCGGTAAACTCTACGCTGATGGTACGGCAGACAAGCCGGTCATCTTTACTGCCAACACCACTTCACCCGTTTCCGGCTACTGGGGTGGTATCATTATCAATGGTAAGGCTCCTATCTCCGGTCAGAACGCCGATAAGAGCGATACGGGCTTGACGGAAATCGACAACAGTTTTAAATATGGAGGCAATGTAGATGATGATAACTCCGGTTCATTGACTTACGTGCAGATCTGTTATGCCGGGGCCCGTTCCACTGCCGATATCGAACACAACGGTCTGACACTGAATGGTGTGGGTAGCGGTACAAAGATAGAAAACATCTATGTGCTCGAAAGTGCCGATGACGCAATCGAGTTCTTCGGCGGAACGGTGAACGTAACCAATCTTCTGGCTGTAAATCCGGATGATGATATGTTCGACTTCACACAAGGATATAGCGGTACGCTGAAAAACTGCTATGGCGTATGGGAAAACGGTTATACCAGCACGGAAGCAGATCCGCGCGGCATTGAAGCGGACGGTAATCTCGACGGCTTGTATCCTACCCATCTGCGCCAGTCTGATTTCCGCGTGGAAAACATGACGATTGTGAATAATGCAGCTGATAAGGCAGACAACGTAGACCGTATGCAGGATGTGATAAAGATTCGTCGCGGTGCGAAAGCTGCTATCGTCAACGCATTGGTAAAGGGTACGGGCGGTTCAATCGACCTGATTGATATGAGCGATAGCAAGGGTGCAGGTAATGCAGATTCCAGTGTCAGCATTACAAACTCACTGAACCTGACAGGAAAGAAACTGAACGGTACATTGAATACCTTTGCCGAACCGGCAGGCAACACAGGTACGGAGGCTTCTTTGTTTACTTGGACGGGATATAATTTCTCTTCACTCTGATTCTTCAGAGTGTAGAGTTCTAATTCGAAAAAGACAGGGGGGAGAGCTTGCATTGACAAGCTTTTCCCTTTGTTTTGCTTCTCTTTGCCAATTCCTCTGTAATTAGCAATTATTTCGTATATTATATAATTGGTCTGTTTTTCTTTTTGTATATTTGTTCCTCATTATCTTATGATAAATAAAATATGCAAACAGACTACGAACGGTATATTAAAATGTCTTCTCTAGCCCAAATTGGTTGGTGGGAAGCGGATTTTGCGGCAGGGCATTATTTGTGTTCGGATTTTCTATGCGACCTCCTCGGATTAGAGGGAGATACCATTTCTTTTCGGGACTTCCAAGAATTGATACGTGAAGACTACCGTGAGCAAGTTATTCAAGAGTTCCGTGCAAACGCGAATATTCACCGGAACTTTTATGAACAAACCTTTCCCATTTACTCCAAATATGGTGAAATCTGGTTGCATACCCGTTTGGCTCTTCGTGAGAAAGGTACGGGAATCAATGGCGGTGACAAATCTTTTGGAGTTATCCAACGCGTAGAAACTCCCAAAGAGTCGGATCAAAGAGATGCTCTGAGAAGAGTAAACAGCCTGCTCCGCCGTCAGAGTTTTATCTCCCAGTCTTTGCTTCGTTTCCTTCGCGATGAAGAAATAGAATCCTGTGTCACGGAGATATTGAATGATATTTTGAATCTCTATTACGGAGAAGGACGTGTTTATATCTTCGAATATGACGAGAATCATACTCATCAGAGTTGTACATATGAAGTGGTTTCCGAAGGGGTGTCCTCGGGAAAAAACAGCCAGCAGTATCTGCCTATCGACCAAGCAAAATGGTGGACTAGGCAGATTCTCTCCGGTACGCCTATCTTGTTGGACTCGTTGAACCAGTTGCCCGAGGAGGCAGAAGAAGAATATCGTTTCCTTGATGCGCAGGGTATTTTGTCGATGATGGTGACTCCTTTAATGGCAAACGATCATATTTGGGGATATATGGGTATTGATTTAGTCAAGTCCTATCACGAATGGAGTAATGAAGATTATCAGTGGTTTTCTTCATTAGCCAATATCATTGGTCTCTGTATTGAACTGCGTAAAGCTAAAGATAAAGTAATCCGAGAACAGCTCTTTCTGAATAATCTGTTCCGTTTTATGCCAATGGGATATATACATTTATCGATCATTCGGGATGAACAGAATCGGCCTTGCGATTATAAGGTGACGGACGGCAATGATCTGGTGGTGAAGTTTTTTGGTAATTTGATTGAAGAATATAAGGGTCGTCTGGCTTCGGAGATACATCCTGATTATCTGTCAAAACTTGATCTTCTAGTTGGAGTTATGCAGGATAATACCTATAAGGAAGGAAATGAATATTTCCCCAAGACAGGAGTTTATACCCATTGGATTGTCTATTCACCGGAGAAAGATGAAGTGGTGGCCCTGTTTCTTGACACTACCCAGGCAGTGAAAGCTAACCAGGCTATGGACCGCAGTGAAAAACTATTCCAGAATATATTTGCTAATATTCCGGCGGGAGTGGAAATATACGACAAGGACGGCTATCTGGTCGATATGAACAACATGAATTTGGAGATATTCGGAGTTGTGGATAAATCGGCAGTGATGGGGATTAATTTTTTTGAGAATCCGAATGTACCCCAGCAAATACGTGACCGTGTACGAAATGAGGATTTGGTGGACTTTCGTCTCAACTATTCTTTTCAACGTGCCGAAGGTTATTATGAAACGAGTCGTTCGTCTATGATAGAGTTATATACGAAAGTTAGCAAACTATATGATAATGAAGGAAATTTCAACGGGTATATTTTGATTAATATCGATAATACCGAACGTATTGACGCAATGAACCGTATTCGCGACTTTGAGAATTTCTTCTTGATGATATCGGATTATGCTAAAGTAGGATATGCAAAGTTGAATCTTATAACCCGGAAAGGATATGCCATAAAACAATGGTATAAGAATATGGGAGAGGAGGAAGATACTCCGTTGAACGAAGTTGTTGGTATCTACCGCCACGTGCATCCGGACGACCGTCAGTATATTCTCGATTTCTATGAAGAAGTGAAGAAGGGCAACAGACGTCATTTTCAGAAAGAAATGCGTATTCGTCGCGTGGGAACCACAGACCAGTGGAACTGGGTGCGTTCTAATATTATGGTGACTAATTACAGACCCGATGAGAATGAAATAGAAATTATAGGTATCAACTATGATATTACTGAACTGAAGGAAACGGAAGCGGAACTGATTCTGGCGCGTGACAAGGCTGAAATGGCCGACCGTCTGAAAAGTGCTTTCCTTGCCAATATGAGCCATGAAATCCGTACTCCGCTGAATGCTATTATCGGCTTCTCGGATTTGTTGGTTGAGGCAGAAAATCTCGAGGAACGGAAGGAATATGTCAAGATTGTCCGTAACAATAATGAACTGCTGTTGCAACTGATCACGGATATACTTGATCTCTCGAAGATTGAGGCTGGAACATTTGAGTTCTCTTGTGGGGATGTGGACGTGAATTTGCTATGTGAGGATATTGTTTGTTGTATGCAGATGAAAGTGCATGAGGAGGTAGAACTGCTGTTTGATTCGCATCTTCCGCAATGCCATATTATCAGCGACCGCAACCGTCTGCATCAGGTGATCTTAAATTTTGTGAACAATGCAATTAAGTTTACTTCACAGGGAAGCATCCGTGTGGGTTATCAGGTAAAAGGTGAAGAATTGGAAGTCTATGTACAGGATACAGGAGTGGGAATTGATGAAGAACAGCAGTTGCATATCTTTGAACGTTTCGTCAAGCTCAACTCTTTTGTGCCTGGCACGGGATTGGGACTTTCTATCTGCCAAAGTATCATAGAACAGCTTGGCGGGCGGATAGGCGTTGATTCCGAACTGGGCAAAGGCTCACGGTTCTGGTTCAGACTGCCGGGGGTGATTGTGGCGGAATGAGTGTACACCCTCTAATAATTTTTATCCCCGTCTCTATTGTCACAATAAATGCAGACTGGAGACGGGGATAACTTTTTTCTTTTCAATTATATTCCGAACGAGAATTTATCAATAGACTGATATACGATGCTTGCTATACCCAGTCCGATAATACCCAACGTACAAAGCGCCAGTCCCCATTTGGTACAACGGTCGCTGCGGAAAGTAGGAATCGGATTATCGGAAGGAGTGATATACATTGCTTTCACAATCAGCAGGTAGTAATACAGTGAGATAACTGTATTCACCAGTGCAATGAATACCAGCAAGTGGAAACCTGCATCGAAGGCAGCCATGAAGATAAAGAACTTCGAGAAGAATCCGGCAAATGGCGGGATACCTGCCAATGAGAACAAGGACAGGGTCATTAGGAGCGCTATCTTCGGATTCGTCTTATAAAGTCCTGCGTAATCTTCGAGTGTAAACTTCTGGCTGCGCAGTGCTACGATAGTAATAACGGCAAATACACCAAGGTTGGCTACTGCATATACCAGTACGTAATATACCAATGCTGTCATTCCCTGTGCTGTGCCTCCGATGACGCCCAACATGATATATCCGGCTTGTGAGATACTGGAGAATGCCATGAGGCGTTTCAGATTCTGCTGGCGGATAGCGAATATGTTGGCAATCGTGATAGAAGCGATAGTTACCCAATAAAGTACCTCCTGCCAATCATCGATCATCGGGGCGAATACTTTAATCAGGATAGCCAATAACACGAATGCTGCCGAGCCTTTTGAAATAACACTCAGATAAGCTGTAACCGTGCTTGGAGCGCCTTCGTAAACGTCTGCTGTCCAGAGGTGGAACGGAACGAGGGACAGTTTGAACGCCATACCCGTAAAGAAGAATACGAATGCCATGATTTGCAGGGGATTTCCGTCGATGTGTGCGGGAAGATCATCGAAGTACAATGTTCCGGCAGAACCGTAAATCATTGACAGGCCGAACAACAGCAACGCACTGGAGAAAAGTGCCGTAAGGATATACTTGGCACCGGCTTCGGAAGAATTGTGGCGGTATTTGTCGAAAGCAATCAGGGCAGCCATAGGAATAGAAGCTGTTTCCAGTCCGATAAAGAACATCAGGAAATGTCCGGCGGAAATCATGAGATACATACCAAACAAGGTGGAGAGTGTCAATACATAGAATTCTCCTTGTTTAAAGGCGGTGTCTTCACGTTTCATCCATTCGTGTGCCATCAGAAAGACAATCAACGTACCTATATTCAGGATTGACTTGACAACCGTATGCATGGGGACATAGTGATACATACCACCGAATACGTCGGCGGCAGTTCCCGGAATCAGGTTGATAGCTGTATGGACCGCCAACAGAATGACAGGTAGCATTGTGTTCAGTCGTGCTTTCCCATCATTTTTGTGTGCGTCCGGGCTCATGAAGAGGTCGGCCAAAAACAGTAGTAGCAGGACAACTACGAGCGACAGCTCTTCTCGCATATGTAGAAATTGTGAATAATCCATATTGTTAATTACAAATTACTAGTTATTAATTACAGATTCCGGCTTATGGGATTAGTTGTGAGACAACCGGCAATACACTTTCACCAATCATGTGGCTTATCCAGAAAGGAGCCATACCCAATCCCGCTACACAGGCGATGAGGCAGATAACGGCTACACGCTCGTCCCACGTCGCATCAGTCAGTGTGAGGTGATGTTTGTTGGTACAGGTACCGTATAGAATCTTACCTACCAGACGCAGGATATAGACTGCTGTAATCACAATCGAGGAGCAGGCAATGATAGTCAATGTACGGTGGAATACATCGTTGTTCTGGAATGAACCGACGAAGATTGTCATTTCGGCAATGAAACCACTCAAGCCCGGCAGACCGAGATTGGCAAGACCGGCAATCACATAACATACGCTCAGGAACGGCATAATCTTCATCAAACCGGCAAGCTCGCGAACGTCACGTGTGTGTGTACGTCCGTAAATCATACCGATAAGGGCGAAGAACAAGGCTGTCATTAATCCGTGGGAAAGCATCTGGAGGATAGCTCCCGTTGCGGCTGTCTGATTCAGCATCAGGATAGCAAAGAGAACCAATCCGCAGTGGGATACGGAAGAATAGGCGTTGATGTATTTCAAATCCGTTTGTACGCAAGCGGAGAATGCTCCGTAAACAACAGAGATACCGGTTAATATCAGGAATATCCATGAAAGTTCGTTGGCTGCCTCCGGCATGAGGTACATGGCGATACGGAAACATCCGTAACCCCCGAGTTTCATCAATACACCGGCATGGAGCATGGATACCGCCGTCGGCGCGGAAGCGTGACCGTCCGGACTCCATGTGTGGAACGGGAAAAGGGCACCCAGTACACCAAAACCGAGGAATGTCAGTGGGAACCAGATGCATTGCTGTGCGAAAGGTATATTATGTAACTGTGCGATTTCGAGAAGGTTCATCGTCGTTGCTCCCGAGCCGAAATAGATTCCGAGAATACCGATCAGCAGGAAGGCGGAACCACCCATGAGCATGAGTGTCAGTTTCATGGCTGCGTATTCTTTGCGTCCCGAACCCCATACACCAATCAGCAAGTACATCGGAATCAGTGCGATTTCGTAGAACATGAACATGGTGAACAAGTCGATGGATATAAAGAATCCGAACACTCCCATAGAGAGCAGGGTGAACCAAAGGAAATATTCTTTGGTTAAAGGTTGCAGACGCCATGAGGCGAATGTCCCGGTGAATACGATAATAGCAGACAGTAACAGCATGGCTACTGAGATCCCATCGACACCTACCGAGTAGGAGATGTGAAGCGGAGCATACCATAGGGTATCTGCGCGAAATAACATTTCTGCCGTGTTGCCGGCACTACGTTCTCCCAAGTACATAAAGGTCAGTACGACGGAGGCAATCAAAAGTGCAGATGCGCCGGTAACCATAACCCCTCGGATGGCTTTGATTCCTTGGGCTGCCCAAAGACCGGCCAGCATTAGTAAGGGGATGAGTACGAATATTGATAAGAAATTCATATCGTTCTGTGCTTTATAAGATTAATAGTAGGATAAGTGCCAGTGCACCACAAAGGAACACATACGCATATTGCTGTACCTGACCGCTCTGCAAACCACGAATTTCGTCACTAGTGGTATTGGTAGCCCATGCCAGGAAGTTAAAGAATCCGTCCACTACATGACGGTCCCACCATGCAATAGGAGTAGAGATGCAACGGAAGATAATCTTATGTGTAATGAACTGGTATATATCATCAATATAGAAACGATTGTAGGCAGCTTTGTGCAGACCTTTGAACTGTTTTGCCAGAGAATCGGCAACAGGCTGTTTGGCATTCTTATACATCCATGTAGCGATTGCAATAGAAATGATAGCAATAACGACACTTGTGATAGCTACCGACGGATCGAGATGAATAGAATAGGATTCTCCATTTGAACTGATGAAATGTCCGAAAGGAATAAATCCGGCTCCACAAGTTACCGCAGCCAGGAACATCAGAGGGAATGTCATAGCTAACGGACTTTCATGCGGGTGGCAAGGTGCCGCTTCCAAATTCTTATCCGAATGGGAACTTGCCCGGGATGGTTCGCTCCCCCAGAAGATACCATAGTAGAGACGGAACATATAGAAAGCAGTCATTGCAGCAATTACTGTCATCACCCAACCCATAACAGAACTGTATTGGAAGCAAGCGGCCAAAATCTCATCTTTTGAGAAGAAACCGGAGAACGGGGGAATACCTGCAATGGCAAGACAAGCAATCAGGAATGTCCAGTGTGTGATAGGCATATATTTACGTAATCCTCCCATTGCCGACATTTCGTTGGAGTGTACCGCATGGATAATGCTACCTGCACCGAGGAATAACAACGCTTTAAACATAGCGTGTGTGAAAAGGTGGAACATGGATGCCATGTATCCCAATCCGCCTTCGTGCGGGTTCATGGAAGTACAAACCCCCAAAGCTACCATCATAAAACCAATCTGCGAGATAGTAGAGAAAGCGAGCACACGTTTGATATCCGATTGTACACAAGCTACGCTTGCTGCATAGAAAGCAGTAAATGCACCAACCCAGGCTACCATATGCAAGGTATCCGGTGCGTAAGCAATGAAAAGCGGGAACATACGGGCTACCAGATAAACACCGGCAACCACCATTGTAGCCGCATGAATCAAAGCGCTGACAGGAGTCGGACCTTCCATTGCATCCGGCAACCAGATATGTAATGGGAACATTGCACTCTTGCCGGCACCACCCACAAACATCAGTCCGAGAGCTAACGGAAGCATAGAAGCACCACCGCTAATCAATGATACCGTATCCGGAGTGAAACCGAACGTCCCGCCATAATATCCGTAAATCAGGATACCGATCAGGAAACCTAAGTCAGCAAAACGAGTGACAATAAATGCTTTTTTGGAAGCAGAGATTGCAGCCGGTTTGGTGTAGTAGAATCCGATTAATAAGTATGAACTTACACCTACCAGCTCCCAAAAGAGATACATCTGGAAGATATTTGTTGCAACGACCAATCCCAGCATTGACATTGTAAACAGGGACAGGAAAGCGTAATAACGTTGGAAACCGACTTCGCCTTTCATGTAACCGAAGGAGTAGATATGTACCATTAGTGATACGGTAGATATGACAATCAACATCATTACGGATATGGGATCGAGTAGGATACCCAGGTCGAAGTGTAAAGTTTCTGTAAAAGGAAGCCACGTGAAGTTGTAAGGTATCAGTGTGGCAAAAGTTCCGTCTTCCAGTCGCGGAGCGGAGAAATATTGGAAAGCCGTAACGTATGATAGCACTGCTACTGCTCCCAGTACCAGCGTACCGATTGTACCCGCTGTCCGATGAGACATCCATTTACCTCCGATTCCCAATAGGAGAAAGGAGAGGAAAGGAAGAAGGAGTATTAGAATTGTTAGTTCCATACAGTTTTATTTAATTACTTGTTTTATTGTTACTTATACTATAATATCTTGCGGAATCATCCGAATGGAAACCGGGAAGTGGCATCTTGCCACCGCCTTGGTACTACCATTTTAGTTCGTCAAGGTTGCGGACTTGGATACTTCGGATGTTACGGTAGATGTTTATCATAATGGCTATTGCTATTGCGGTTTCAGCAGCCGAAATGGCGATAGAGAATAGTGCAAAGAAATAGCCTTCCATTCCTCCCGGAAAGAGAAAACGGTTGAACACGGCGAAGTTGATGTCCGTGGCGTTCAGCATTAGCTCCACAGAAATCAGGATAGCCAGTGTATTCCGGCGGGTAAAGAATCCATAGATTCCTGCAAACATCATGATAGTAGAAACTACCAGATAATATTCCATGTGTATCATAATGGTATACTTTTAATTTCTAATCTTTAATTTTAATTCTCCTTATCTCTTACGTGCAATCATAATACCACCGATAATACATGCCAGTAACAAGATACTGACTGCTTCGAAAGGCAATATATAACCGTATTTGTCGCTACTTAGCAGGGCATGACCGATAGAGTGGATGTTTATCTCCTGTGGAGCCAGATTGTTGGTTTGCAGGAAGTTATGCTTTAGCGTGATAAACAGGATAATTGCTGCGCCGGCAACCATTGTAAAGAGTCCCGCGAAGAACCTGCTTCGTTTCAGTTTCTCTGCGCGGTCACCCTCTCCACTGGTCAGCAGAATGGAGAATACATAAAGAACGACAATACCACCGGCATAAACCATAATTTGGACAGAACCCAAGAAAGTGTAACCCAGCAGGAAATAAATGCCGGCCGTACCGAAAAGCACGAACAACAGATAAGTAGCTGAGCGGACGATACGTTGGGTGGTCACCGTCATAATGGACATAGCAATAATAAATGCTGCCAAAAAGTAGAATACTACTGTTTCAAGTGTTGATCCCATATCTTAAACTTCTTTTTTCTTTTCTATTACTTTACTACCGTCGTGATTCAACTTCAATACAAGCTTCGTCCTGTCGAATACCGCATGTTCGAAGTTCTGGTCGAACGTGATAGCATCGTGCGGACAAGCATTGACACAAAGTTGACAGAACATACAAGCACCCAGGTCATATTCATATCTTGCCAGGATTTTCTTCTTCTTGCCGTCCTCTGTCTCGATGGTTTCGCTGATAACCTTGATGGTGTCATTCGGACAGGCCATTTGACACAAACCGCAGGCTACACAGCGATGTTCGTTATTCTCATTATGGGGCATGTTCAGTGTGCCGCGGAACCGGTCGAACATTTTCAGCTCTTTCCGGTTTTCGGGATATTGCTCGGTTACTTTCTTACGAAAATACACCTTGATACTGGTCTTCATACCCGTTGCCAGTGTACTGATGCCGTGCACCAGACCACCTAAGTACGTATATTTTTTATCTTTATATTCCATAATCTAATCTGCTAGAAATGAAAGCCGAAGGCTACACAACATGCCATTATTAATAAGTTTACCATAGAAATAGGAACCAGATATTTCCATTCCAGATTCAGAATCTGATCAATACGCAGACGGGGGAAAGTCCATTTAATCCACATCAATAGAAATACCACAAAGAATGCTTTGCCGAAAAACCAGATAAATCCCGGAATATAGTCCATTACGGCATTAAATCCGTCCAGCCCTACGATATGCAACGGCATCCAACCACCCAGAAAAATAGTAGCAGCAACGCTGGCTACAATAAACAGATTCAGATATTCCGCCAGATAGAAAAAACCGAAACCCATCCCCGAATATTCTGTATGATATCCGGCGGTCAACTCACTTTCCGCTTCGGGAAGGTCGAACGGACCACGGTTACATTCGGCGTTTCCGGCAATCAGATAGATAATGAAGGCAATCACCGCGGGAATGTGTCCTTTGAAGATAAACCAGCCATTAGCTTGTCCCTCTACAATTTCGGAGAATTGCATGGTTCCCATAAGCACTACCATAGTCATGATACTCATACCTACGGAAAGCTCATAACTGATAATCTGTGCACCACTTCGCATCGCACCAATCAGCGAGAACTTATTATTACTGCCCCAGCCTGCAAGCAGAATACCGACAACTCCGATACTGGAAGCTGCCAACAGGAAGAATACGCCTACGTTGAAGTTCAGAATCTCCGCACCTTTATTAAAAGGAATACAAGCGAAAGTAAGGAACGAAGCGATAATCACCATAAACGGAGCCAGATTGTAGAGGAAATGGTCGGCGCCCTTCGGCATGAAGATTTCCTTAGTCATCATTTTAAGCACGTCGCAGATCACCTGGATAGAACCCCATTTACCGACACGGTTCGGACCGAGACGGCATTGGAAGAATCCGCAGACTTTGCGCTCCATGTAAATCAATATGATAGCCAGTATGGCATATAATGCAACGATGCACACACCGATAGCCACACATTCTATAAATACGGCTACTCCTTCCGGCATAATGGAGAGAAGCAGCTCATGTATCCAGTTTGTTACTATACTAAAGTCGAACATATAATTTAAAATACTTGATACTTATTACTTGTTTATCTATCAATATCCGGGACCACATAATCCAACGTTCCGCCAATAGCAATCAAGTCGGCAATCTTCGCTCCACGGCAGATTGTGTCAATTGCAGCAACAAGCGGTAGTCCCGTGGCACGGTAGTGCAGGCGATAAGGCATCTTGTCACCCTGGCTTTCGAGGAAAACACCGAACTCACCACGGCTTCCTTCCACGGCAGCATAATAACTACCTTCGGGAACACGGATGATCGGTTTCATTTTCTCCTGGTAGGGGCCTTCGGGAATATTGTCGATTAATTGTTCGATGATGTTCAGACTCTCCATTATTTCGTCCATACGTACCAGGTAACGGGCGAAACAGTCACCTTCCGTATAAACAATTTCTTTGAAATCTACTTTGTCATATACACCATACGGTATCCGTTTGCGCACGTCGCAAGCCCAACCCGAAGCACGTCCTGTACCTCCTGTACAGCCGAAAGAGATAGCATCTTCACGACTCAGCACTCCTACACCTTTCATACGGCTTTGGGCAATGACATTACCTGTAAATATGTCGTGGTATTCGTGAATGATTCCTCTCATATACGGGATAAATTCTTTCACCCGTTTGACAAAATTCGGGTGAAGGTCAGCTTGCACACCGCCAATCGTGTTGTAATTCATAATCAGGCGTCCACCGCAAGTTTCCTCAAAAATATCGAGAATCTTTTCACGGTCACGGAATCCGTAGAAGAAAGCTGTCAGCGCTCCGAGGTCCATGGCAAGGGCGGAAAAGAACAATAAGTGGGAGTCGATACGTTGTAGCTCATCCATAATCGTACGGATATATTGTACGCGTTCGCTAACTTCGACACCCATTGCCTTCTCAATACACATGCATAGTGCATGACGATTCTGATGGGCACCCAGGTAATCAAGACGGTCTGTCAGAGCCAATGTCTGCGGATAAGTAAGACTTTCGTTCATTTTCTCGATGCCCCGATGGATATAGCCACAGTTTGCATCAATCTTACGAATAATTTCACCCTCCAAAGAAACACGGAAGCGCATGACACCATGGGTTGCAGGATGTTGAGGACCAATGTTGACTACATATTCTTCTTCGCCGAAGAGTTTGGTTTCTTTGTCTTTGATTGTCCCGTCCGGGTTCAGCTCTATTTCCCGGGTCGTGTCAAACGTCTCTTCGTTTGTCATACAAAGCGGATTATCTTTCTCCGGGTCATTGTCTTTCCGCATCGGATAACCTATCCAGTCATTGCGCAGATAAAGACGGCGCATATCAGGATGACCGATGAAAGTGATACCATAATAGTCGAAGACTTCACGTTCGTAGAAGTCGGCTATCTTCCATATATCGCTGACAGACGGGATTTCCGGTAATTCACGGTTGGTTGTAGCTGTTTTTACTGCTATCCGTTCGCCTGTGACAGTAGATTCCAGATGATAGACTACGCCTAACCCACGAAGTTTTTCCGGAGTATCTTTCTCATCTGCTGCTCCCCAGTCCATGCCGGTGAGGCTCTCGAGGAAGTCCATCTGTTTTTCATTCCGCAAGCGCAGCATCTCGTCGTGTAATGCTACGGGGGCTATAAATTGTATTTCTTGCATAAATCTTTTAAATTAAGAATGTAAGATTACTCTTCGTTCTTTATATAATCCGGTTTCTTCTCTTTTCTATTCACTCCACCAAAGAACTTTTCTATTTTTACCTTGCGTTGCAACTGCATCATGCCATAATAGAAAGCCTCGGGACGCGGCGGACATCCGGGGATATATACATCTACCGGAAGAATCTTGTCTACTCCGTTCACTACGTGGTAAGACTTTTTGAAAGGGCCTCCGCTGACTGCGCATCCCCCCACGGCCACCACATACTTCGGATCGGGCATTTGGTCATACAGACGTTTCAATACCGGAGCCATTTTATTCGTGATTGTTCCGCATACCATAATCATATCAGCTTGACGCGGACTGGCACGTGCTACTTCGAACCCGAAGCGGGCCATGTCATAACGAGCGGCACCCAATGCCATAAATTCGATACCGCAACAACTGGTTGCGAAAGTAAGCGGCCACAGTGAATTGCTGCGTCCCCAGTTGATGAAATCGTCAAGGACTCCGAGAGCGACATTTGCCCCTCCGGCATTAAGCTCCCTGACCAACTTTTCCAATGACTCATTGTCAATGAACTCCTCATAAGGAATTGATTTTATTTTTGGCTTTTTGGTTATTTCCATTCCAATGCTCCTTTCCTCCAGGCGTATGCAAGACCCAGAACTAAAATAATAAAGAAGAAGAGAATACTAATAAGTCCTTGTGGTCCCATGTCACGCATCACTACTGCCCACGGAAACAGAAAAGCTGTTTCTACATCGAACATTAGGAACAGAATAGCAAACAAGTAGTAGCCCACACGGAACTGCATCCATGATTTACCACGTGTCGGTATACCACATTCGTATGCCTCGAACTTTTGCTCATTGTATGAGCGGGGGGAAATAGCTCGCGAAAGAGCTATCACAACACCGACAAAAGCAAGCGCTGTCAGTAAAACAACAACTAAAAATGTAAAATTCATAATTCAATAGCTGTTTAGATTGAATATTATAGAAATGAACAACAAACCCTTCACCCACCGGAGAAGAGGTTGATTGCCTGAAATAAATCGAATAAAAAATAGTGCCCTGGCTTGTCTAAATGACAATCTTCCTTAAACCATATATATAATGGGTAACAGGATCATAAAGGTAGTTGGGAGTGTGAAGCGAAAATGAGTAAGGCGGACTTTGCAATTTGTAATGTTCGCAGAAATAGGCGATCAGTAATAACATGCTCTTGTCTGTCGGAACATGGGCGACGTCCGTATGGCTCATATCGCACGATTGGGTGGAGTATAGATTATAAAGACGCTCAATCGCATTATGAATCGGACGGTCTTGGGATACGTAGCACTTCTCCTGCCGATAAGTCGGGGAGGTAACTTTGCAAATATCTTCCATTGTTCCATTAGTGACGCAATGAATTAGCAAAGCCAGTACCAAAAGTAATCCGAATTTTAAGCTTTGTTTCATCTTTCTCTTATAACGGCTGCAAATATAGGATTTATATTTATACTTTTTGCAAACTCTAAGTAGCAAAAAAGGTTTTTTTAGCACTCCAATTGATCTATGTCAATACTCGTTTAGTTCTTTTTCCAGAAATCGGAACTGAAGAGCAGTAATACCGTAAATAATTCCAAACGTCCGAGGAGCATAAGGAAAGAAAGTAACCATTTTGCAGCATCGGGTAACTCACTCCACGAATAGGCCGGGCCACAGGTACCGAGGCCCGGTCCCATATTACCCATACTTGAAACAACGGTTCCGATTGACTCGAGAAATCCTACTCCGAAACCCAACATAATGAGTATGCTGATAATGGCGATAACTGCATACAGAAATGTGAATGCCAGTACCGTTGATTGAATCGAAGGAGAGATTACCTGTTTATTAACCCGTACCGGTAGTACGGCGTTAGGATGCAGGATATGTTTGAACTCATTCTTTGCTACTTTAAAGAGAATCACCATACGAATACATTTGATACCTCCTGTCGTGCTGCCCGCACAAGCTCCTATCAACATAACCACAATCAGACATCCCCAAAGAATGGAGGGCCAAAGCATATAATCCGCTGTGGCAAAACCGGTAGAAGTCTGTAATGAAATCACTTGAAACAATGATTTACGGAAAGCTTCCTCTACTCCCATATCACAGGTTCGATAGAGCCAGAAGGCAATGAATATTGTGAAAAAAGATACACAGATAAAATAAAACTTCAGCTCTGCGTCATGGATGAATTTCTTGATTTTTCCGTTGAACATCAACAACAATAAAGTGAAGTTGATACCTGAAAGAAACATGAAAATGGATATTACGTAATCTATATAAGGAGAGTGGTAATATTCAATGCTAGCTTGTTTGGTCGAGAATCCTCCGGTACTGGTCGTCGTGAAAGCATGACAAATACTGTCAAATACACTCATGCCGCCGAATACGAGCAATACAATCAGCGTTCCTGTCATTCCGGCATAGATACCCCATATCCATTTGGCGGTAACGCCGATACGGGGATGTACTTTGTCATGAGTAGGACCGCTGGCTTCGGCAGCGAATACCTGAATGCCTCCCATTCCGAAAATCGGCAGAACGGCAATTGTGAAAAATACAATTCCCAAACCGCCTATCCATTGTGTCATTGCCCGCCAGAAAAGGATTCCGTGTGGCATTGATTCAATGTTGTTCATAATGGTAGCCCCCGTACTACTGAATCCGGACATCGTTTCGAAAAAAGCGTCCGTAATACTCGGGATATATCCACCTATATAATAAGGTAACATTCCGAAAAGCGAGAATGCAATCCAGGCAGTACTGACAATGACATATCCGTCACGACGGTTGAGCGACTTTTCCGCACCTTTGCCAATTGCAAGCATCAATATACCGACGCCTGTGGTGATAGCGGATGAAATCAGGAAACTCTGCAAATCGTTTTCTTTGTAAAAAAGAGAGACAGCTCCACAACATAGCAGCATAGCTGTTTCTATCAGAAGCAGGAATCCTATGATGCGGTATATCATCTTTGAGTTAATCATAAACAAGCTGCGGTTAATACTTAAAACCTAATACTTAATTAAAGAATTTCTCAATCTTTTTAATCATCATACTCAGGCAGAACACAACGACATGGTCGCCCGGTTGTATCAGCGTGTCACCGGTTACAAGTACTCCTTCACCATTACGAATCATACCTCCGATAGTGGTTCCTTTCGGAAGGCCAAGGTCTTTGATAAAATGTTTGGTAATCTTGGCACCTGCCGGCACGGTGAATTCCGCTACATCTGCATTGGCAAAAGTCAGGCATTTCACATTGGATACATCCGCATCCAACATCATTTGGTAAATATGGCTGGCGGCAATCATCTTTTTGTTAATAACCGTACCGATGTCAAGGCTTTCGGCCATGCCGATATAATCAATGTTTTCTACTTCTGCCACCGTCTTTTCCACGCCCATACGTTTAGCGGCAAGACAGGCAAGAATGTTGGTTTCGGAATTTCCGGTCAGGGCGACGAAGGCTTCTGTATTCTTCAACCCTTCTTCAATCAGAAGATCCATGTCACGGCCGTCTCCGTTGATAATCATAGTCTTGTCATCCAATAACTCAGTCAGGCGGTTGCAACGGTTGATATCGTTATCTACGATTTTCACCTGCATATAGTCCGGTACGTATTGTGCAGTACGGACAGCAATGCGGCTTCCGCCCATAATCATCACATTACGCACATCGGCGTAATCTTCTTTACCGGCAATTTTCCGGATATAAGGGATATATTTGCGGGTGGTCGTAAAATAAACAATATCATGCAATTTGATAACGTCATCTCCACGCGGGATAATTGTTTCTGTTCCACGCTTAATGGCTACCACATGGTAGGGGATATTCGGGCCACCTAATTCATAGAGTGGAATATTCAGAATCTCCGCTTTTTCACGCATCTTGGTACCTATTAAGATCAGAGCACCTCCACAGAACTCCCACCATTGGCGTACCCAGCTCATGCGCATGGAAGATACGATTTCTTTAGCGGCAAGCATTTCCGGATAAATCAGGGAGTCTACGCCCAGTTTCTGAAAGAATTCTTTATTTTTGGGCAGAAGATATTCGTAGTTGTCGATGCGGGCAACGGTCTTTTTGGCTCCTAAGTTGGTAGCCAGCATACAAGCGGTCATGTTCCTGCTCTCGTCCGGGGTGACGGCAATGAACAAGTCGGCTTCTTTCACACCTACTTCCTTTAAACCGGAAATAGAAGAAGGGGAGGCGGTGACCGTCAGCAAATCGAAGTTGGAACTAAGTGCGGTTAGTTTTTCCTCGTCATCGTCCATTAGGATGATATCCTGTTTTTCCCGGGACAATAATTTAGCCAGGTGGGTGCCTACGTTACCGGCCCCTGCAATAATAATCTTCATTTTCAGTTGGTTAATTCTTTAACTCCACTCATGCTTAGCTGAAGTGCGCATTGCTTTAAAAGTTCTTTAGTGATGCTGTCTTCATCCATTCCGCAGAGTTGGTATAGTTGTGCTATTGTGCCATGTTGAACGAATTTATCCGGGATTCCGATACGTTTCACGGTCGGAGTATATTCATGGTCGGCCATAAATTCGAGTACGGCACTTCCCATTCCTCCCTGAATCACTCCATCTTCTATGGTAACGATGTGGCGGAACTTCCGGCCTACCTCGTGCAGCAGTCCTTCATCCAGTGGTTTGAGGAATCTTAAATCGTAATGTGCAATGCTTTTGCCCGATTCGGTTTCGGCACGGGCAATGGCAGTAGCCGCTTTATTTCCGATAGGACCTATGCTGATAACTGCGAGGTCTTTACCGTCCTTCAATTTCCGTCCCTTACCTACGGGAATTTCTTCGAGCGGACATTTCCAGTCGACTAATACTCCGCGACCTCTGGGGTAACGTATGGCAAACGGACCTTTGTCAGGCAGTTGGGCTGTGTACATCAGACGGCGTAATTCATGTTCATCCATAGGCGATGCAATCGTCAGGTTAGGTATCGGACGCAGATAAGCCATGTCAAAAACTCCGTGATGAGTAGGCCCGTCTTCGCCTACCAGTCCGGCACGGTCGAGACAAAAGACAACAGGCAAGTTCTGGATAGCTACATCGTGGATGATATTATCATAAGCCCGCTGCATGAACGAAGAATAGATGTTGCAGAAAGGTTGCAAACCGTCTTTTGCCATACCTCCGGAGAAGGTGACGGCATGTCCTTCGGCAATTCCTACATCGAAAGCCCGTTTAGGCATTTTAGACATCAGTATGTTCATCGAACAGCCACTGGGCATGGCCGGGGTAACGCCTACAATTTTAGGATTGGCTTCGGCCAGTTCCACAAGCGTATTTCCGAAAACATCCTGAAAGAGAGGAGGCATTCCTTCCGTATTGGCAATAAAACGCTCGCCGGTGACAGGATCGAACTTGCCGGGCGCATGCCATTCGGTAGCGTGCATCTCTGCCGGGGCGAATCCTTTTCCTTTTATGGTATGTAAGTGCAGGATTTTAGGTCCTTGCAGGTCTTTTATATCCCGTAATATGCGGGCGAGGTTCTTCACATCGTGTCCGTCGATAGGACCGAAGTAGCGGATGTTCATTCCCTCGAAGATGTTTTGTTGTTGTGCAGCCATTGATTTCAGGCTGTTGCCGAAACGTATAAGGGCTTTGCGGCGTTCTTCGTTTAAAATACCGAGTTTGAACAGCATTCGTGACAACTTGAAACGTAGCTGGTTGTAGCGGTTGGAAGTTGTCATGTTGAAAAGATACTGTTTCATACCGCCAACACTACGGTCGATTGCCATGTCGTTATCATTCAAGATAATGAGCAGGTTGTTCGAGGTGGTTGATGAATTGTTCAGTCCCTCGAAAGCCAGTCCGCCACTCATCGAACCATCACCGATGACAGCTATGACATGACGGTTGGAATCTCCGTTCTGAGCAGCGGCAACTGCCATGCCGAGAGCAGCAGAAATAGAATTGGATGCATGTCCGCAGGTGAAAGTATCGTATTCACTCTCCTCCGGTGAAGGAAAAGGACGGATTCCTCCCAACTTCCGGTTGGTGGAGAAAGCTTCCCGTCGTCCCGTAAGAATCTTGTGTCCGTATGCCTGATGACCCACATCCCACACAATACGGTCATAAGGCGTATTGTAGACGTAGTGTAAGGCTACGGTCAATTCCACTGTCCCCAAACTCGCAGCGAAATGTCCCGGATTGCAGCATAGCTCTTTAATAATGTCTTGCCTCAGTTCATTGCATACTTCCGGTAGTTGTTCTACGTTTAGTTTCCGTAGATCTTCGGGGTAATCAATAGTGTTTAGCAAGTTATATATCGGTTCATTATTCATGATTCTAGGAAATTTAGTGCAAAAATACGAAAAGAATGTGGAACCTGAAATGGAATACACATCTTTATTGTACTTTTGCTTCGTGAAAAGGAATTAATAAGGAGAAAAAATATATGGATTTTCGAACGAAGGTTGAACTGCCCGTAAGCTTGCCGCCTGTTACTCATGCCGGACAAATACTTCTGCTGGGCTCCTGTTTTGCAGAAAACATGGGTAGGCAACTGGCGGAAAACAAATTCAGGGTAGATGTGAATCCTTTTGGTATTCTCTACAATCCCTTTTCTGTTTCAACAGCCTTAGTTGAAATATTAAAAGGGAAGGTGTATCAGGAGGAAGATTTATTTGCTTATAAGGAGTGTTGGCATAGCCCGATGCATCATGGCTCATTCTCCGCAGCTACGGCGGGCGAGGTCATCCGGAATATAAATCATCGTTTGCAGCAGGCCTATAAGACGGTTCATCAACTGGATTGGTTGATGTTGACTTTCGGCACCGCCTACGTCTATGAACAGAAAGAAACGGGGAGGGTAGTGTCCAACTGCCACAAGCTGCCGGAAAGCAATTTTAACCGCCGGCTCCTGTCGGTCGATGAGATTGTGAACGAATACACTTCATTGATTGCCGGTATGACGGCACGTAATCCGAATCTGAAGATTCTCTTTACAGTCAGCCCGATCCGGCATATTCGTGACGGAATGCATGCCAATCAACTTAGTAAATCGACCCTGTTGCTTACAATCGACCGCTTGCAGCAATTGTTTCCGAAGCAGGTTTTCTACTTTCCTGCTTACGAGATAGTACTTGACGAATTGCGCGATTACCGGTTTTATGCCGATGATATGTTGCATCCGTCTCCATTGGCCGTGAACTACCTGTGGAAATGCTTTTCTGATTCCTTTTTTTCTGCTGAAACAAAGCAGGTTATGACAGAAGTGGAGGATATCCGCAAAGATATGGCGCATAAACCCTTTCATCCCGAATCGGAAGCGTATCAACGCTTTTTAGGACAAATAGTGTTAAAAATAGAACGACTTATCGGAAAATACCCGTACTTAGATTTTCAAAAAGAAACAGAACTATGTCATATACGATTGAATCCATAGCCGAATGTATCGGTGCCCGCCGTGTGGGCGAATGTGAAGCGACAATTGATTGGCTACTGACAGACAGCCGCTCTCTTAGTTTCCCGGAAGAAACTCTTTTCTTTGCCCTGACTACGAAACGTAACAGTGGAGCCCGCTATATCCCCGATTTATATGACCGGGGAGTGCGTAATTTTGTGGTTACTGAAGAAGACTTTGAGAAATTTAAGAATGGAGAACTAGGAAAGCTCTCCACCCTCAATTTCCTCATCGTTGCCAATCCGTTAAAGGCTTTGCAGAAGCTGGCTGAAATACATCGGGAGGAGTTTAAAATTCCGATTATCGGTATAACAGGGAGCAATGGAAAGACGATTGTGAAAGAGTGGTTACACCAGTTACTGAGTCCCGACCGTCGTATTGTCCGTTCGCCGCGTAGCTATAATTCACAGATTGGTGTACCTTTATCGGTCTGGCAACTGAATGAAGAAGCAGAATTGGGCATATTCGAAGCCGGTATTTCTGAAATGGGAGAGATGAATGCTTTGAAGCGGATGATAAAGCCGACTATTGGCATTCTGACTAATATTGGCGGTGCTCATCAGGAAAACTTCTTCTCATTACAGGAGAAGTGCATGGAGAAACTGACTCTTTTTAAAGATTGTGATGTCGTAATTTATAACGGAGATAACGAACTTATCAGCAATTGTGTAGCAAAGTCGATGTTGACAGCTCGTGAAATAGCATGGAGCCGTAAGGATATTGAACGTCCGTTATATATTAGCCGGGTGACTAAGAAAGAAGATCATACTGTTATTTCCTACCGTTATCTGGATATGGATAATACTTTCTGCATCCCGTTTATTGATGACGCTTCCATAGAGAATGTACTGAACTGTCTGGCAGCCTGCCTCTATTTAATGACCCCCGCCGATCAGATAACAGAGCGTATGGCACGTCTTGAACCGATTGCCATGCGTTTGGAAGTAAAAGAAGGAAAGAACAATTGTGTATTGATTAATGATAGTTATAACTCGGACTTGGCTTCATTGGATATCGCTCTTGATTTTTTGGTACGTCGTTCGGAGAAGAAAGGATTGAAACGTACATTAATCTTGTCGGATATTTTAGAAACAGGACAAAGTACCGCTACACTTTATCGTCGTGTGGCACAGTTGGTACGGAGTCGTGGAATAGACAAACTGATTGGCGTAGGAGCAGAGATTTCTTCCTGTACCGCTCGTTTTGACGATGCGTTGGAACGTTATTTCTTCCCGAATACAGAAGCTCTTCTGGCTTCGAATCTGCTGAAATCACTTCATTCGGAAGTAATTCTGATTAAAGGTTCCCGTGTGTTCAACTTTGATCTGCTGTCCGAAGAACTGGAACTGAAAGTGCATGAAACGATTCTGGAAGTAAATCTCGGTGCAATGGTGGAGAACCTGAATCATTATCGTGCGATGCTTCGTCATCCCGAAACGAAAGTGATCTGCATGGTAAAGGCTTCCGCTTATGGAGCCGGTTCGTATGAAATAGCCAAGACATTACAGGAACATCATGTCGATTATCTGGCTGTAGCCGTAGCCGATGAAGGTTCCGAACTTCGTAAAGCAGGTATTACTTCTTCTATCATCATAATGGACCCTGAGCTCACAGCATTCAAGACTATGTTCGACTATAAGCTGGAGCCGGAAGTTTATAATTTCCACCTGCTCGATGCTTTGATTAAAGCAGCCGAGAAAGAAGGAATCACCAACTTCCCTATTCATGTAAAATTGGATACGGGTATGCATCGGCTAGGTTTTGGCATTGATGAGATTCCCTTGCTGATTCGTCGCTTGAAAGCTCAGAACGCTGTGATTGCCCGTTCGGTGTTCTCTCATTTTGTAGGTAGTGATTCGCCTCAATTCGATTCTTTTACACGTCAGCAGATAGAATTATTTGAGAAAGGTTCGCAGGAGTTGCAAGCCGCTTTCTCACATAAGATTCTGCGTCATATCTGTAATACGGCAGGAATCGAACGTTTCCCCGGTGCACAGTTTGATATGGTACGTTTGGGAATCGGACTTTATGGAGTGAGTCCGATAGATAATTCGATTATACACAATGTAAGTACTCTCAAGACAACGATTCTTCAGATTCGGGACGTGCCTGCAGAAGATACGGTAGGATATAGCCGAAAGGGACATTTGGAACGTCCTTCACGCATTGCTGCTATTCCTATCGGCTATGCGGACGGATTAAACCGCCATTTGGGACGTGGAAACGCTTACTGTCTGGTGAATGGAAAAAAAGCGCCTTATGTCGGCAATATCTGTATGGATGTTTGTATGATTGATGTAACGGACATCGACTGCCGTGAGGGTGACCAGGCGATTATCTTCGGTGATGATCTTCCGATTACTGTCCTTTCTGATAAACTGGATACGATTCCTTACGAAGTGTTGACTAGTATATCCACTCGGGTAAAGCGGGTTTATTATCAGGATTAGTTCATAACAGAGCAACACTGAGTTTCACAGGGTGGGCAAAATAATAAAAAACTCCGTGGAACTCTGTGCTACTCTGTGGCGAAAATGTTATATTTGCACCAACTAGTAGAAACCTCTTATCAAATAAACTTATGACAAACTTATTATTGTTAGGCTTTTTGCCCAGCGGTTCCGAATGGATTATTATTGCTTTGGTTATTCTTCTTCTTTTCGGTGGAAAGAAAATTCCTGAACTGATGCGTGGCTTGGGTAAAGGGGTCAAGAGCTTCAAGGACGGAGTAAATGAAGCGAAAGATGAAATAAATAAGGCGAAAGACGAAATTGACAAACCGGCAGATTCAGCTAAGTAAAGAAGAAAGTTCGAATGGCAGAAATGACCTTTTGGGATCATTTGGATGAACTGCGTAAGGTACTCTTTCGGGTGATTGGGATTTGGTTCGTGTTGGCGATAGGCTATTTTATAGCTATGCCCTATCTTTTCGATCATGTGATACTGGCACCTTGCCACAATGATTTCATATTCTACGATTTATTACGATACATCGGACAGAAATTCGATCTGACTGATGATTTTTTCACGCAAGATTTTCATGTGAAGTTAGTCAATATTAACTTGGCTGCTCCTTTTTTTATCCATCTGTCAACGGCTTTTATGTTGTCGGTAGTGACTGCCATACCCTATCTCTTTTTTGAAATATGGCGTTTCATTAGTCCTGCCCTTTATCCCAATGAACGTAAAGGAGTACGGAAAGCCCTGACAATAGGTACATTCATGTTCTTTATCGGTGTTTTGTTGGGGTATTTTATGGTCTACCCGTTGACACTTCGCTTCCTTTCTACTTACCAATTAAGTTCAGAAGTAGAAAACATTCTCTCGCTCAATTCATACATTGACAATTTTATGATGTTGATTCTCTGTATGGGACTTGCTTTTGAACTTCCGCTGGTGACTTGGTTACTCTCTTTGTTGGGAATAGTCAACAAGTCTTTCTTGCGGAAATATCGTCGTCACGCTGTTGTTGTCATCGTGATAGCCGCTGCTATAATCACTCCTACGGGCGATCCCTTTACGTTGAGTGTGGTAGCTATTCCTCTTTATCTGTTGTATGAAATGAGTATTTTGATGATAAAAGACAAGAAGGAAGAAGATATAACAGAAGAAGTTTAAATATCGTCGGGTATTTGAAGGCACTCATTTGCATAAGAATTAAGATTTATCACGTACCTTTGTTTTATGGAAGCAAATGAAGGAATAGAATCTTATGAACTACTGCTGGCTGTTTGCCGGGAGAAAGGTGTGGAATTGGTTGTTGGCTATAAACAAATGCGTGATTTGTTGGAACGTATTTGTCGTTCGGAGATGCAGAATGAGAGTCTGCAAATGACCGACCTTTCCGCCAGAATCAGTTTTGTAGGTGCCAAAACCGGACTTACTTATGCAGAGCAGAATCGTTTGCATACATTCCGTCTGACTTCTAATCGGGTTTTGAATCACCAGCTTGTTCCTACCCGGGAGAATCTTTTGCGAGACGTCAAGACATTGGCTTTTCTTATCCGTAAATTGTCCGGTGAAGATGTTCCTGTTGAATTATACCGTTTGCTACCCCGTACTGATGCAACTTATCTGGTTGCACCTCCTGCCCTTGAACGTGTGCAACGGATGCGCGTCTGCTTTCAGTATGCCGATAAACAATATTTATATGTAACTCCGTTGGATGAAGTATCGGAGAAACCTTATTTGGTTCGCTATAACATTCCTCAGATAAACGAAGAATTTGCTGAAACCTGCCGGCTGCTATGGCAATATGCCCAAATAAATCTATTAGACGTTGCGGTAGATGAAGCGGGCGTATTGACCCCTTCATTTATCGTTCTCGAACCGGATTACCTGCTTGACATCAGTTCCCTTGCCGAATGTTTCCGCGACTACGGGCATCATCCGGCAAACTATGTTCTTTCCCGCCTTCAGCCGATTGAGAATGCACGCCCTTTGTTGCTGGGAAACATTGCCAACCTTTTTCTGGATGAATGGATTCATGCACAGGAAGAAGAAATTGATTACCGTGCGTGTATGCAGAAAGCTTTCCGGCGCTATCCTATCGAATTGGCAGCCTGTCCCGATTTGCGTGACAAGGAAAAGGAACGCCGGTTCTTCGATGACTGTAAACTTCACTTTGAGCATATCCGTGAAACGGTAAACGATACTTTCCATGCTGCCGGATACGAACTGGATAAGACGGATGCTGTGCTCGAACCGTCTTATATTTGCGAAGCACTCGGACTGCAAGGGCGTCTCGACTATATGCAACGGGATATGTCCTCCTTTATCGAAATGAAATCGGGTAAGGCTGACGAATATGCTATCCGTGGCAAAGTGGAGCCGAAAGAGAATAATAAAGTGCAAATGTTGCTTTATCAGGCAGTCCTGCAATATTCTATGGGAATGGACCACCGGAAAGTGAAAGCTTATCTGCTATACACCCGCTATCCGTTGCTTTATCCTTCCCGTCCTTCCTGGGCACTGGTGCGTCGGGTGATCGACTTGCGCAACCGCATTGTTGCTGATGAATATGGAATTCAGTTACGGAATAGTCTGGAGTATACCGCGCAGAAACTAGAAGGCATCAATTCCTTCACCTTGAACGAGCGAGGTTTGAAAGGGCATTTTTGGGAAACCTACCTGCGTCCTTCCATTGACAATTTCCAGTCGAAATTGAAAGCACTCTCTCCTTTGGAGAAAAAATATTTCTATGCAATATATAACTTTATAACAAAAGAACTTTATACCTCCAAATCCGGAGATGTGGATTATGAGGGACGCACCGGAGCCGCTTCCTTGTGGCTTTCCACTTTGGCGGAGAAATGCGAAGCAGGAGAGATTCTTTATGATTTGAGAATTAAGGAGAATCATGCAGCCGATGAACATAAAGCCGGTCTTACGTTGGCCTTCCCTCCGGAAGAGAAGGTGGGAGGAGAAAGAACTTTTCTCCCTAATTTCCGTCAAGGCGATGCCATAATCCTTTACGAACGGAACTCTGATACAGATAATGTTACTAATAAAATGGTATTCAAAGGAAATATTGAATATCTGACGGATCATGAAGTCGGAATCCGTTTACGTGCTACACAGCAAAATCCTTCCGTACTTCCTGCCCGGAGTCTTTATGCGATAGAGCACGATACGATGGATACCACTTTCCGTTCGATGTATCAAGGATTATATGCTTATCTGTCTGCTACGCAGGAACGGCGCGATTTATTGCTTTCTCAGCGCCCGCCGGAGTTTGACGAATCATTGGATATACTCATAGCTCAAGCGGAAGACGACTTCACCCGCGTTGCATTGAAAGCGAAAGCTGCAAAAGATTACTTCCTGTTAGTCGGTCCTCCGGGGACGGGTAAGACCTCCTGTGCCCTGAAGAAAATGGTGGAGACTTTCCATACCGATAAAGACTCACAAATTCTTCTACTTTCGTATACCAATCGTGCTGTTGATGAAATATGCAAGTCGCTTGCTTCGATTCGTCCTGCTGTCGACTTTATCCGTGTAGGGAGCGAATTATCCTGTGATGAAGCATATCGCGGACATCTGATCGAAAACGAGTTGGCATCCTGTACACGCCGTGCCGATGTTTATGAACGTATACGTAATTGCCGTATCATGGTAGGAACTGTGGCCGCCATTTCGGGAAAGCCCGAACTCTTTCGGTTGAAGCACTTTGATGTAGCTATCGTCGATGAGGCTACTCAGATATTAGAACCGCAATTGTTAGGTATTCTTTGTGCACACGGCGAAGGCGACAGGAATGCGATAGATAAGTTTATCCTGATCGGTGATCATAAACAACTTCCTGCCGTTGTCCTGCAAAAAGCGGAGCAATCTGCTATCTATGACGAAACATTGTTGGCTATCGGGCTGACTAACCTGAAAGACTCTTTGTTTGAACGTCTTTATCGGAATTGCCCTGCCGTTCACCGTTCACACGATATGCTCTGTCGTCAGGGACGTATGCATCCCAAAGTCGCCTTGTTTGCCAACCGGGCTTTCTATGGCGGACATCTGATACCGGTAGGCCTGCCGCATCAGACAGAGTCATCCGAACACATTTCCCGTCTTGCTTTTTATCCTTCACAGCCGGAGAAGGCGGGCGGGTCGGCCAAGATAAATTATTCCGAAGCCCGTATTGTCGCAGGTCTGGCAGCTCAAATCTATGAATCTCACCGGACAGACTTTGACGATTCCCGTACTTTGGGAGTTATCACACCTTATCGCAGTCAGATAGCACTTATAAAAAAAGAAATAGAAGCGTTAGGGATCCCGGCGCTCAATCGGATATTGGTTGATACTGTCGAACGTTTTCAAGGTAGCGAGCGGGATGTGATTATTTATTCCTGTTGTATTAATAGTTATTATCAGTTAAAATTTGTGTCGAATTTAACAGAAGAGAATGGAGTGCTGATAGACCGGAAATTGAACGTAGCCCTTACTCGTGCAAGGAAACAGATGTTTGTGACAGGAGTCCCGAAATACCTGAAATCCAACCCGCTTTATGAAAGTTTATTAAATTTAATAGAGACTCAGGGGTAATTCGCTAATTTTTGCAGATGTTAGTTTTTATTCTCTCTTTATGCAATTCATTAACACCTTAATAATGAACAAACGCCTATATTTGCAACACGTTTTTTTCATAGAGATTTAGATTTAAGGTTAGAAGAATTGTGGAAGTCGTGAGACTTCCCTTTTTTTCATCTTAACGATTACTATCCTCCATTATTAGAATGCTTCTTTTTCATTTTAAAAGCAGGAAGTAATGTAGAATAAGTAATCCTAAAAAGCCTTCTTCGTGAGAAGAGGCTTTTTTGTTTTACTAGAATATTTTGTTTTACGAAAAACAGGAAGGTATTATTAATTGGATACCTTCCTGTTTCATTTTATATCAGATGATAGATTAATCCAATACGATAGGTTTGTACTTCGGTACTAATGCCTTCATAATCACCCAGCCTACCAGGTAAGCTACCGCACAGATACAGAACATAATGAAATATCCGGCAGGCTTGCCTTCGAATCCCATAAATGTCATGTGCGTTTCGTCGGCATGAACAAACAGCAGACCTGCACCGAACTGCATCAACATGGAACCTACACCACCGGCCATGCCACCGATACCTGTAATACTTGCAATAGCGGTTTTCGGGAACATATCACCTACAGTAGAGAAGATGTTAGCCGACCAAGATTGGTGGGCAGCACCGCCGATACCGATAAGGATAACCGGGAACCACGGAGAGAATGTACCCAATGGCTGTGCCAGCAATACCACCAACGGGAAGAAAGCAAAAATCAACATTGCCTTCATACGGGCAGCATAAGGATTCATACCTGTCTTATTAATAAAGATAGTCGGGAGCTTACCGCCATAGATAGACAACATTGTTACGGCATAAAGGGTGAAAATCAAAGCCATTCCCAGTCCATCGGAAGTCTTGATGTCAAATTGAGTATTCAGGTAAGACGGAGTCCAGAACAAGAAGAACCACCACACACCGTCGGTCATAAACTTGCCGGCAGCGAAAGCCCATGTCTGCTTGTAAGTGAAACATTGAAGGAAAGACATCTTCTTTTCTTCTTTCACCTCTTCAATCACAGGGGCAGCGCCTTCTTCATATTTATCCTGTTCGATATAATCAAGTTCGGCTTTGTTGACGTGTTTACTCTTTGAAGGAGCATCATACATGAATACCCACATACCCATCCAGACAAAACCAAGCGCACCGATTACGATAAATGCCATTTCCCAGCCCCATGCTTTTGCGATCAACGGAATGGAAACGGGAGCGATCAAGGCACCAATAGAGGCACCGGCGTTAAAGATAGAAGTAGCGTAAGCGCGGTCCTTTTTAGGGAAGTATTCAGCCGTTACTTTGATAGCAGCCGGGAAGTTGCCCGCTTCACCGAGTGCGAGGATACAGCGAGCGGCAAGGAAGCAGTACATACTGACGGTAGCCAGTACAACAACGACGTCACCGGTAGCAGCCATTAGTTCGGCTGCGCTGTGCAAACCTACATATTGTTCGGTCACAATTCCGCAGAGTGCGTGCATACAAGCACCTGCCGACCATACACCGATTGCCCAGAGATACCCTTTTTTGGTGCCCATCCAGTCGATGAAGCGACCGGCAAACAGCATACATATTGCATATACAATAGAGAATACGGAAGTGATAGTACCGTAGTGTACTTCATTCCAATGGAATTCCGGTTTGATAAATTCGTCCCAGGTCAGCGATAGCACCTGGCGGTCGAGATAATTAACTGTTGTTGCAAAAAATAGCATAGCACAGATAGTCCATCTGTAGTTTGTCATTTTTTCGCCTGTTTTTTGAAATGCATTCATGATAATGGATTTAATAGATTTTGATTTGCTGACAAAGGTCGGTATTTCGAATGAAAGTTATTTGTAATAATTGGTCAAAATCATGTATAATTCGTTGCATTATAGGATGATTTTGTTGCATAGTATATGTCAGGTGTTACATTTGTATTCTTTGGGAGAAGAATATGATAAATCCGGAAAACTTCATTCTTTCCTTATACAGAGGAATGAATGAAGTTTCTCGGATTGTTTATATGGTTGCAGAGATGCGCAATGATTAGCGCATTTCTGTATATTTAATCTTATCCATATCTCCGTAGTCGAGGTTTTCACCAGCCATGCCCCAGATGAACATATAGTTGCTTGTTCCGGCAGCAGCGTGGATAGACCATTCCGGTGACATGATAGCCTGTTCGTTCTGCATCCATACGATGCGTTCTTCCTGAGGCTCGCCCATGAAGTGGCAGATAGAGTTGCCGGTCGGTACATTGAAGTAGAAGTATGCCTCGATGCGGCGGCTGTGAGTATGTGCAGGCATCGTGTTCCATACGCTACCCGGTTTCAGTTCCGTCAATCCCATTTGCAGTTGGCAAGGACCTTCTTCAAGTACATTGTTTACAATCAACTGGTTGATAACGCGGTCGTTGCTTTCTTCCAATTTTCCGGCAGGGAAAGAGTTGGCTTTCAGAGAGCCTTTACGTCCGTCAATCGTAATTAACTGCGTTTTGTATTCTTTGTGAGCAGTAGCAGAGTTGATGTAGAACTTGGCAGGATTGCTTGAGTCTTTGCTCTTGAAAGTCACTTTCTGCTTGCCTCTACCAACGTACAGTGCATCTTTGAACTTCAATGTATATTCTTTGCCGTCTACGGTCACGATTCCTTCGCCACCTACGTTGATAACCCCCAGTTCGCGGCGTTCAAGGAAAAACTTAGCTTTCAGCGGATCGATTGTTTCCAGTACCAGTTCTTTTGTTGTAGGCACGGCACCACCGAAGATAAAACGGTCGTACATAGAATAAGTAACGTTGATTTCGTTCGGAACCATTACTTTTTCCATAAGGAAGCTACTACGCAGGCGGTTTGTATCATACGTTTTCACGTCTTGCGGATTGCAAGCCACTTGCATCTTGTAATTCACCTGGGCAGAAGCAGACATCGCTGCGATACCCAACATCATTGCAATTGCTAATTTTTTCATCTTTCGAATCTTTATTTGAATTATATATTATGTACTATTTGTTGTTCAATGCTTCTTTTGCATCATTTCTCGTCATGCGGATACGGTTGTAGATAGCCATTCCGAGTGCGAGTACCACGAGGATTGCCGGGCCGATAATCTTCAGGCTGTAAGTCAGGTGGAAGATACCCCAGCAGAAAAGACTGGAAGCAAAGTCGAGTGCGCCGCCTTCAAAGCCTGCGGGGATATTCACTGTCGGGTCGCCCGTAGCAGCATATACGTCTTTTGCGGCCAGGGTGAAGAAACCTGCCAGTTCCGTTACGAAATACAAACCTACGATTAATGCTACCAGTCCGATAATAAACGATTTCACTACATTACCTTTCGTGATAGGCAGAATCATCGGGAACAGGTAGAACATACCCGCCAGAGATGCCAGCGGAAGGAACCGGTTGCCCGGCAGAATGACTGCAAGGAATATAGTTACGGGAATCAAAAGCAGGGATACCACCAGTGTCGTCGGGTGTCCGATAACCAAAGCGGGGCTCATACCGATACTCAGTCCGGCACTGTTCTTATATTTTTTTGCGATCAGTTCGCGAGTAGCGTCGGAGATCGGTTTCAGACCTTCGATAAAGAGGCTGGTGATACGTGGAATCAACTCCATTACCGCGCCCATTTTGATACCCAGACCTAATATGCTCGGAATGCTGTCTACCACTTCTTTCCAGCTTCCGCAACCCAGTGCGCCGATACCGCAACCAATTACGATACCCAGAAACAAGGGTTCACCCATTAAGCCGAATTTCTTTTTCAATCCTTCAGAGTCGATATTCAGTTTGTCGAATCCCGGAATTTTATCCAATAGTTTGTTGATTACGATAGCAAACGGAACGAAACTTTGGCAGAAAGGTTGCGGGATAGAGATTCCGTCCATTTTATCATAGAACTTCTGAAAAGCAGGAGCGGTAAGGTCTGCCATTACCAGCGTGATGATGTAGCAGATGATAGCTGCAAAGAATCCCCAATAGATATTGTCGGAAGCAAAGTATACGATAGCGCCGATAAATGCAAAGTGCCAGTAGTTCCAAAGGTCGATATTGACGGTACGGGTTGTTTTAGTCAGCAACATTAATAAGTTAATTCCCAGACAAACAGGGATGATGAAAGCACCGACTGAGGTATTGTAAGCTACCGCCGCAGCAGAAGGCCACCCCATGTCGAAAATTCCTAATTCCAATCCGTAGATTTCAACCATTTTACTTAATGCCGGACCCAGACTGCTGGTAAGCAATGCCGTCACTACTGATAAACCAACGAAACCGACACCAACCAACAAACCGCTCTTGAGCGCTTTGGGAAGTTTAATACCGATACATACTCCTAAAATCGTGAAAATGATCGGCATCATTACTGCCGCTCCAAGACCGATAATGTACTTAAATACTTCTTCCATTCTGTTCTATTTTTCTCTGTTTTAATGATAATTTACTGTGTTTCCCCAGAGGGCATTAGTTTTAAACCGTGCCAAAAGTAAGACCTTTTTTGCTTTCTTCCAAAACGAAACTCTTAATTTATCAGATATTGCATCAAAAATGGACATTTTTGACGTTTGCGTGCACAAAAATAGTCGTTTCCGTACACGAAAAACAAAAAATGCACCTAGTTGATTAAAAATTCCTATCCGGTTTGGAAGAAATACACTACTTTCGTAGCGTGAAAAACGAGTATGTTGAATCCTTAAAATAACAAACCATGAGACGAACCCTTGCATCTGTTCTTTTTATATTGCTTACACTGGCTGCAATCATTCCCCCGATGTCGGCGCAGCAGGTAGATAAGAAACTCCCCTGGTCTGTACGAATGACTCAATCAGAAATGATCCGTTGGCCGGAATCTTGGCAACTCGACTTTCAGCCTAAGCTAAAGTGGGATTATTGTCACGGTCTTGAATTGGGAGCCATGCTTGATGTCTATGATACGTATGGTGACAAGAAAATCCGCGACTACGCCATTGCATACGCAGATACAATGGTGCACGCCGACGGAACGATTACCGCCTATAAATTAACCGATTACAGTCTGGATCGCATCAATTCCGGGAAAATTCTTTTCCGTATTTATGAGCAAACCAAAGATCCGAAATACAAGAAAGCGCTCGATCTGCTTTACAGCCAGTTTGAAGGACAGCCCCGTAATGATGATGGCGGTTTTTGGCACAAGAAAATTTATCCGCATCAGATGTGGCTGGACGGACTTTACATGGGAGCTCCTTTTTATGCAGAATATGCATTCCGCAACAACCTTCCGAAAGACTATGCGGATATAATTAACCAGTTTGTCACTTGCGCCCGCCATACTTACGACCCGAAAAACGGACTTTACCGTCATGCGTGTGATGTTAGTCGCACCGAACGTTGGGCGGATCCGGTCACGGGGCAGTCGAAGCACTGCTGGGGACGTGCTATGGGGTGGTATGCCATGGCGTTGGTAGATGCGCTGGATTTTATTCCGAAGCACGAAGCAGGGAGGGATTCGCTGCTTGCTATTCTGAATAATATTGCTGTGCAGGTAAAGAAACTGCAAGACCCGAAAACCGGAGGCTGGTATCAGGTCATGGATAGAAGCGGAGATCAAGGAAACTATGTCGAATCGTCCTGTTCCGCCATGTTTATCTACTCCTTGTTTAAGGCTGTCCGCAAGGGATATATTGATAAATCTTATCTGGATGTAGCGTTGAAGGGCTATAAAGGTTTCCTTGATAATTTTATCGAAGTGGATAGGAACGGCCTGGTAACCATAACCAAGGCTTGTGCAGTAGCCGGGTTGGGAGGAAAAGTATATCGTTCCGGTGATTACGACTATTATATTAATGAAACAATCCGTAATAACGACCCCAAAGTTGTGGGGCCATTTATCATGGCTAGCTTGGAATATGAACGTTTACAAAAGTAATTTATGCCGATGAAAGGAACTATTTTTAAAGGGATATTGCTAATTCTCTTTCTTGGTGTAGGAGAAACGGCAGTTTATTCGCAACAACAGCAGCGCAAAGATACGTTGGTCGTCACACGCGACGGGACAGGAGATTACCGCAATATTCAGGAAGCAGTGGAAGCGGTCCGCGCTTTTATGGATTACACGGTGACAATTTATATCAAGAACGGCACGTATAAAGAGAAGCTGGTAATTCCCTCTTGGGTCAAGAACGTTCAGTTGGTAGGCGAAAGCGCCGAAAATACGATTATCACCTACGACGACCATGCCAATATTAACAAAATGGGAACATTCCGCACGTACACCGTCAAGGTATCGGGCAACGATATTACTTTCAAGGACTTAACGATTGAAAATAATGCGGCTCCTTTGGGACAGGCCGTGGCACTTCATACCGAGGGTGACCGGCTGATGTTCATAAACTGCCGTTTTCTGGGAAATCAGGACACTATCTATACCGGTTCGGAAGGGGCACGGCTCTTATTTACCAACTGCTACATCGAAGGTACTACCGATTTTATCTTCGGACCTTCCACTGCACTTTTCGAATACTGTGAGCTGCATAGCAAACGTGATTCGTATATCACTGCCGCTTCTACTCCTCAAAATATAGAATTTGGCTATGTCTTCAAGAATTGTAAGCTGACTGCTGCTCCGGGAGTGAAAAAGGTCTATCTGGGCCGTCCGTGGCGTCCGTATGCAGCGACAGCTTTTATTAACTGTGAGTTTGGAAACCATATCCGTCCCGAAGGTTGGCACAACTGGAAGAATCCGGAGAATGAAAAAACAGCCCGTTATGCCGAATTTGGCAATACGGGCGAAGGCGCAAAGACTGAAGGACGTGTGGCATGGGCCGAACAGCTTACAAAGAAAGAAGTATTGAAGTATACACCGGAGAATATCTTTAAAGAAGATAGCAATTGGTATCCTTATAAATAGGAACAGATAAGATGTCCGATCGGTTGGGGAGCTTGAAGCTTTTGTTTCCTAAGCTCGAAATCCTGGTTCCGAGGCGGGGAACTGTAGTTTCTCTATGTGGGAACTGGAGTTTCTGCGTGTGGAAACTAGAGTTTCTAACGCTTGAAACTAAAGTTTCAGAGCCTTGAAACTGAACTTGTTCAGGTGCAAGACAAAATGTTGCAGGTGGCAGATAAAACGAAGAAGAACTAAAAGAGCGTGAAGAATATGAAAACACTAGGGGCTAAAATGATAGGATTACTGGTAGCAGCCTTTATCCTCTGTTCCGCATTTCGTGCGGATAAACCGGTCGTAACTGTCTTTATGATAGGAGATTCTACTATGGCCAATAAGAAACTGGACGGAGGAAATCCCGAACGTGGCTGGGGAATGGTACTTCCCGGATTCTTCTCCGAGGATATCAGGATAGATAATCATGCTGCCAATGGTCGAAGTTCCAGAAGTTTTATCAGTGAAGGCCGCTGGGAAAAAGTCATTTCTAAGGTGAAAAAGGGAGATTATGTCTTTATCCAGTTCGGGCACAATGATGAAAAAGCTGATCCCACCCGCCATACCGATCCCGGAACCACCTTCGATGATCATCTCCGTCGCTACGTGAACGAGACTCGAGCCAAAGGGGGAATCCCCGTATTGTTCAATTCCATTGTCCGCCGTAACTTTGTTCAGCCTAAGGACACTTCCATTTCAAAAGATGTCCGCCGGACACCGGGGGAAAGTGAACCGCCCAAAGAAGGAACCGTTTTATTCGATACTCACGGAGCTTATCTGGATTCTCCGCGTAATGTGGCGAAAGAACTCAGAGTTGCATTTATTGATATGAATAAGATAACACACGACTTGGTGGAAGGACTCGGTCCGGTAGAGTCAAAGAAACTGTTCATGTTCGTCGAACCGGATCAGGTTCCCGCCTTCCCGAAAGGCCGCGAAGACAATACTCATCTGAATGTATATGGTGCACGTGTGATTGCCGGGTTGGCAGTAGAGGCAATCGGCAAAGCAGTTCCGGAACTGGCACCATATATCCGCCACTATGATTACGTGGTGGCACAAGACGGAAGCGGTGATTTCTTCACCGTTCAGGAAGCGATTAATGCGGTTCCCGATTTCCGTAAGAACATCCGTACCACGATTCTGATACGTAAAGGTACTTATAAAGAAAAGATTATCATCCCCGAAAGCAAGATTAATGTCTCCTTGATCGGAGAAGAAGGCGCGACGTTGACCAATGACGACTTCGCCAACAAGAAAAATGTATTTGGCGAGAACATGGGAACTTCCGGTTCATCGAGCTGCTATATTTATGCACCGGACTTTTATGCAGAGAATATCACTTTTGAGAACTCCGCCGGTCCCGTCGGGCAGGCAGTTGCCTGCTTTGTCTCCGCCGACCGTGCCTTCTTCAAGAACTGCCGCTTTTTAGGTTTTCAGGATACCCTCTATACTTACGGCAAGCAAAGTCGTCAATATTATGAGGACTGTTACATCGAAGGAACAGTTGATTTCATTTTCGGTTGGTCTACGGCTGTCTTTAACCGTTGCCACATTCACAGCAAACGGGACGGCTATGTGACCGCACCTTCTACCGACCAAGGGAAAAAGTATGGCTACGTCTTCTATGATTGTAAGCTCACCGCATCACCTGAAGCGAAGAAAGTATATCTCTCCCGTCCCTGGCGTCCGTATGCCCAAGCCGTATTTGTCCGTTGCGAACTGGGACAGCACGTCCTTCCCGAAGGCTGGAACAACTGGGGGAAGAAGGAAAACGAGAAAACTGCTTTTTATGCAGAGTATGACAGTCGTGGTGAAGGTGCCAATCCGAAGGCACGTGCCGCTTTCTCCCATCAGTTGAAAACTCTTAAAGGATATGAGATAGAAACAGTGCTGGCCGGTGATGACGGGTGGAATCCGGTAAAAAACGGAAATCATCTGTTAGATGTAAAACGTTGAACTCTTATGCCTGAAACTGAAAACTTGTTTTATTGAATAACCTGTTTCTGCTAAATAGCTGGTAAAGATAGTATTAAAATCCTGTTATTTTTCTATCTTTACGCCACAGAACCGAGTGATATGATGAAGAAAACTTTACTTTCAGTGATTCTCCTGCTAGCTATTGTGTTCACGGCACATACACAGCAGCATTGCTTTTTCACCCATTACTCTACTGAGGACGGACTGTCGCAAAATACAGTCATGAGCATTCTTCAGGACCATAAAGACAATCTTTGGTTTGCCACCTGGGATGGTATTAACCGTTTTAATGGGTACACTTTCAAAACTTACAAGGCACGACAGGGAAATTACATCAGTCTGACCAATAATCGGGCGGACCGTATGTATGAAGACCGTTACGGTTTTCTCTGGCTGTTGACCTATGACAACCGCGTTCATCGCTTTGATCCGAAAACGGAAACTTTCGAGCAAGTGCCCGCTGCCGGTGAGGAGGGGAGTGCATTCAATGTACATACCATTGAAGTAATGCCGAACGGAACTGTCTGGCTGCTGACGGAAAACGACGGTGCGATTCGCATTCTGACTCATCCCGACGAGAATCATCGGCTGACATGGGATATTTATTCCAATAAGACGGAATTGTTTCCCTCTTTACACGTGTTTAAAGTACATCAGGACAAAGCCGGTAATGACTGGCTGCTGACAGACAACGGGTTGGGCATGATTCGTCCAGGAGACAAAGAACCTGTTTCTTATTTTACGGAAACCAAAGGAAAGCTTAGCGGAATGAACCAGGCTTTCTATGCCGTGCAGGAGCGTGATGAGGATATTTGCTTTGCTTCGGACCACGGACGTGTCTGGGTATATCAGAAAGGAAGCGGAGAATTTGTATTGCTCGAACTTCCGACCAAAGGGCGGATCACCTCCATTCATACGGTTGCACCGGATATGTCGGTCATCACTACGGATTCGGACGGTTTCTTTACCTGTAATCTGAAAACGAAAGCATCGGTACACTATTCATTTCTGACTTGCAAGGAGTTACCTGCCAAACCCATTCTATCGGCTTATGTAGACCGTTCTTCGGAAGTCTGGTTCGAACAGGAAGAACCGGGTGTGGTAGCTCATTTCAATCCGTTTACCGGAGTAGTGACGCGTGAGCAGATTCTTATTGAATATAGTAATCCTGAACGTTCACGTCCTGCTTTTCATATCCATGAGGATGTGAACGGCTATCTGTGGGTACACCCGTATGGAGGTGGTTTCTCATATTTTGATCCTCAGAAGAAGCGGCTGGTTCCTTTTTATAACGGACTGGGCAGCCGTGACTGGCGTTTCTCCAATAAGATTCACTCGGCTTTCTCCGACAAACAAGGGAATTTGTGGATGTGTACCCATTCCAAGGGATTGGAAAAGGTGACTTACCGTAATGTTCCTTTTTCGATGATGACTCCCGTACCGCAGGAATATGAATCACTGCATAATGAGATACGTGCCCTCTGTGAAGACAAACAGGGGAATCTCTGGGTCGGTGTGAAGGACGGTATACTTCGTATATATGACGCCGATCGAACTTATAAGGGATATCTGACGGAAAACGGCATAATTTCCACTGTCGGCACTCCCGTGAAGGGAACAGCCTATTTTATCATTCAGGATTCGAAAGGAGTGATTTGGATTGCGACAAAAGGTGACGGGCTGATCCGTGCCGAGGCAACCTCTCTTTCGGGAATGTCGTACAAGCTGACCCGTTATCTTCACCAAGAGGATGATATGTATAGCTTGAGCGATAACAATGTGTATTGTGTGTACGAAGATCATAACGGGAGAATCTGGGCGGCTACCTTTGCCGGTGGTATCAATTATCTCACGGAGAATGAGGATGGAAAGGTTTTGTTTATCAATCACCGTAACCATTTGAAAGGTTATCCTATTGATCCCTGCTACAAGGCTCGTTTTATCACTTCCGACAATAACGGCCGTTTGTGGGTGGGAACGACGACGGGTGCCGTAGCCTTTGACGAGAATTTCGAGAAACCGGAAGATGTACAGTTCTATCACTTCTCCCGTATGCCGAACGATACACAAAGTTTGAGTAACAATGATGTGCACTGGATTATCCCCACTACGGATAAGGAACTTTATCTGGCTACCTTTGGTGGCGGACTCAACAAACTGATCTCTATCAGTGAAGACGGACATGGGGCGTTTAAGTCTTACTCGGTGCAGGACGGGCTTCCTTCGGATGTACTGCTTTCCATTCGCGAGGACGATAAACAGAACTTATGGATTAGTACGGAGAATGGAATCTGTAAATTCATCCCCTCCGAAGAACGGTTTGAAAGTTATGATGAGCGTAGTATAACTTTCCCAGTACGTTTTAGTGAGGCGGCTTCCACATTGACCGCGAAAGGCAATATGCTGTTCGGTGCCAGTGGAGGGGTTTTTATCTTCAACCCGGATTCTATCCGTAAGAGTAGTTATGTGCCTCCGATCGTGTTTTCTAAATTAACAGTAGCCAATGAGGATGTTGTGCCCGGGGAACAATCGTTGTTGCAGGCAGATATTGATGATACGGAGCAGCTGGTGCTTTCGCACGATGAGAATATCTTCTCTGTACAGTTTGCAGCGCTCGATTATACCAATCCGCAGAATGTGCAGTATGCCTACATTCTGGACGGATTTGAAAAACAATGGACCTTTGCCGACAAGCAACGTAGTGTGACTTATACGAATCTTCCGAAAGGGGAGTATGTGCTTCGTGTCCGTTCTACAAACAGTGATGGTGTGTGGGTAGAGAATGAACGTGTGCTGGATATTGTCATTCTTCCCTCGTTTTGGGAAACTCCGGTGGCATACGTACTCTATGTGCTGTTGATTCTAGTTATCATTCTTGTGGCAGTTTATATCCTGTTTACTATTTATCGGTTGAAGCATGAGGTATCCATAGAACAGCAGATTTCGGATATAAAGCTGCGTTTCTTCACTAATATTTCCCATGAACTTCGTACGCCGCTGACGCTGATTGCGGGTCCCGTTGAACAAGTCTTGAAGAATGATAAGTTACCGGAGGACGTCCGTGAACAGTTGGTGGTGGTAGAGAGGAATACTAACCGTATGCTTCGTCTTGTCAATCAGATTCTGGACTTCCGCAAGATTCAGAACAAGAAGATGAAGATGCAGGTGCAACGTGTGGATGTCGTGCCCTTTGTCCGTAAGGTCATGGATAATTTCGAAGCCGTAGCCGAGGAACATCGGATTGATTTCCTGTTTGAGACGGAGAAACAGCATTTGTTTCTTTGGGTGGATGTGGATAAGTTGGAAAAGATTGTGTTTAACCTGCTTTCCAATGCTTTCAAATATACGCCGAACGGCAAGATGATTACGATTTTTATTCGTGAAGATGAGAATACCGTTTCGATCGGTGTACAGGACCAGGGAATCGGTATTGCGGAAAACAAGAAGAAGTCGTTGTTTGTCCGCTTCGAGAATCTGGTGGATAAGAATCTTTTCAATCAGGCTAGTACGGGCATCGGGCTTTCGTTGGTAAAGGAACTTGTGGAGATGCATAAGGCTACAATTTCCGTTGACAGCCGTTTGGGAGAAGGGAGTTGTTTCAAGGTTGACTTCCTGAAAGGGAAAGAACATTATGACGAAGAAGTCGAATTTATCCTTGACGATGCGGAAGCTCCGGTAAGAATGGGGCAGGTGGTGGACATTGCCAATGCATCGCTTCAATCTGAAACTCTTGTAACGGCAGCTGGTCCGGAGTTTGAGAAATCGTCTTCGGAGGAAGAACCGTTAGCGGAAGATACTTCTAAAGAGTTAATGTTGTTAGTCGAAGATAATCAGGAGTTGCGTGAGTTTCTGCGCAGCATCTTTACTCCGGTATACAGGGTGGTGGAGGCGGCCGACGGAATGGAAGGCTGGAGTAAAGCGTTGAAGTATTTGCCGGATATTATTATCAGTGATGTGATGATGCCTGAAAAGGATGGTATCGAAATGACACGTGAACTGCGTGCGGATATGATGACTAGCCATATACCTATTATTCTGCTTACTGCCAAGACTACTATCGAAAGCAAATTAGAAGGACTGGAGTACGGTGCAGATGACTATATCACGAAACCTTTTAGTGCCACCTATCTGCAAGCCCGTGTAGAAAACTTGTTGATACAGCGCAAGAAACTGCAAAGTTTCTATCGCGATAGCCTGATGCATATCAACATGGCTGCTGTTCCTGAAGATCTGCCTATATCGGCAGAGGGGGAATCAAGAGAAGAAAACAGGACTGAACCGGAGCAGGAAGTACAACCTGCTGTTCCCGATATGTCTCCTAACGATCGTAAGTTTATGGATAAATTGGTGGAACTAATGGAGCAGAACATGGATAATGGCGAGTTGGTGGTGGATGATTTGGTACGCGAACTGGCTGTCAGTCGTTCGGTATTCTTCAAGAAACTGAAAACGCTTACCGGATTAGCGCCTATCGAGTTTATCAAAGAAATCCGTATTAAACGTGCTACACAATTGATTGAAACCGGAGAGTTTAATATGACGCAGATTTCATATATGGTCGGGATCAATGACCCGCGTTATTTCAGCAAATGTTTCAAGGCGCAGGTGGGGATGACGCCGACGGAGTATAAAGAGAAAGTGGGGAGATAATACGAGTTTAGGCACAGAGTTCTTCCTTCATGTGAAGATACTAAAAAGAGAGGTCACTTCATTCCGATGAAGTGACCTCTCTTTTTAGTATCTATGTTGTTCGTGATTTATGGCAGCCAGCGCGGGTCACCAAAACCATAACTCTGATAAAGTTCATCAGTGATAGTGAAATCAGCCTTATCCGGGTTGGCGAACGGATTGTTCTCAAGAACATTTCCTTCTGTGTCGAAGCACGTTACTGTTGTGTCCGTATTGCCTTCAGCCAATGAGATCAAGTTCTTACAGTTGTGGTAATAATTGTTCGAGTAGGTTGGCTTTCCTACGGCACTTGAGTTGGCAAAGCCGCGTTTGTTGTTGAAGTTGGCAATTACGTTGTTGGTAAACGTGTTGGTGTTACCCTTGAATCGCAGATAGAAGAAGCGATAGTTGGCTTCACCGTTACCTACATTATAGAATGTACATTTATCAATCGAAGTTACCATGTTTGCAGTTACGCTGTTTGATGCGTCATCGGCACGTAGTACGTCCCGTTTGGAGGCGGAGTTATAGATTGTGGAACTTGAAATGGTGAGATTGTTCCAACCACCTTTACGGCTATCAATAAAGTCACCACCGTCACACACGATATCATGAATGAGGGAGTTTTCTATCTTGATAGTATTTGGTACTGCTGCAACATTGATGTAAATAAGTCCTTTAATATAGTTTCTTATTTCACACCCGTTAATGGTAAGGTCACCGAATCCTCCTTCTTTTTTGTATTCAATAGCCTGACTGCCATCAGTATTCGTTCCATCTAACACAACCTGATAGAGATAGAGTGAAGCGCCGTTATAGATATGGATACAAGTGTTGATTACCGGTGGCTCAGCAGAATTCTTAGCAGCAATGACTACATTGTTATTAATTTGTAATTTGGCTGCTGTCAGCACATATTCACCGGCTGCAAGAGCAAACTTACTGCCTGGTGTTGCATCTTGAATAGCAGAAACCCAATCGTCAGCAGGAGTAAGTTCGATAGCATCACTCAAATCCAGATTAGTGGTGAAAGTAGAATAACCACGAGTCTTTTCACCTAACTTCAATGTAGCTCTGTAATTGGTTTCCGGTGTAAGACCTGTGATAGTGGCGGAGCCGGAAGATATGTCGGTTGAATTCAGCGTATACGTCACAGTATTGGCACTGGAGTTTGCGGTAGTAGGAGCACAGATGACAGCATCGACCTCAATACCCGGTGTCCATGTTACTTTTACAGAAGTGCTCTGAATGTCACCGGCTTTTACCTTTTTCATGTTCTGTTCGGGGTTGGTTGTACGCTTGATGTCAACCCATTTGGATGTGCGGGAAGAATTGTTTTCATCAATGGCTCTTACGCGGATGTAATAATCAGTCTCTCCGATAAGATTGGTTAAAGTCTTTTCGGTTAAAGTTGTGGTATATGAGGCATCCGGTGTACGTTGGTCATAGTCGGGACTGTCCGCATAAACTTCAAGTTCGTAAGAGGTAGCTCCTGACATTTCATTCCAACTGACAATGATGTTTACTTCCTGTGAAATACGTGCAGTGATGCCGGTTGGCGACAAGACACGATTAAGAACTAAATCATTGATATCATCTGGTTCACTACATGATGTCACTGCAACACTACCCAGGCAAACGGCAGCTAATGTACAAATTGATAGTATATATTTTTTCATTGTTGTTTAATCATTTAGTTAGTTAATACCACTCGTAATTAGAAAGATTAGGATTATCATTCAAGTTGACGTTAAAGATAGGCCAGTATTGATATTTGTCTGGGTCGCGAACATAGAGATAGTCAATAACATCTTCCAGGGCATTATCTTTGATCCAAGTGGATGCTTCGCCCTTACTGTCTGAAAATTCGGTATAGCCTTCCGGATTAATATCCATTTCACCATAGTTCAGACCGTAAAGGTTCAGTTTTGCATCCTTTTCGGTAGTCTCTATACCATTACGAGTCCAGGTATATGCGCTCATTTTATAATATGCATGGCCTGATAGCTGGCTGTAAGGATGTTTAGAATCATAATCGGTCAAACTCACAATAGCTTTCATCTTGTTTTTTGTCTCGTCCATTTTACTTTTCAACATTCCCCAACGGATAAGATCAGCTTTACGGATCAGTTCTCCGGCAAACTCATAAGCTCTCTCGTCAACAATTGCCTGGAACATCTTTTCTTTACTGAGAGCTGCTTCTGCAACATAAGCTGTAACTTCTGTTGCACGGTCGGAGGTCGCAAAAGCGCGGTTGCGAATCTTAGTCAGGTAAGGAACGGCAGCAGATGCACCATTCAATTCGTTTTCCAGTTCGGCGCGCATCAGTACGATGTCGGCATAACGCATATATTGTCTGTTGATACCGTCATCGTTTCCGGTAGGAATCATACGGTTCGTCCATTCATAACGCAACTTTCCGAAACTCCAGCTTTTGAAAGACTGAAGAGTTTGTACGCCTTTTGTCCATTGGAATGGGCAGCAAGTTATATCACGGCGCAAGTCCTTTACTGAATAGTCAAAGAAGAAAGTTGGTGTAGGACCAACCTGGCTTCCCTGAAGCATGGTTGTCATATTGTCGGCAGTGGTATGCTTGATACCGAAAGTGTACATGATACGTCCGCGTGCGGGGTTATTGCTATAACCTATCTCGAACAATGATTCACTGCCTGCATTGATAACATCTCCTGAGATTCCGTTGTTGTTGAAGATATCTTCAAAATTTGATTTCAAAGCCACGTAAGTGCCTTCCTGTTCCATTACATCTTTACAAGCTTGCAGTGCGATAGGGTAGAGACGTGTTTTGGATAGTTCCGGATCCGTACTTAAACGGTTTTCTCCGTCAAGACGCTGAGCGTAGCCGGATGCTTGCAGGCATACGCGGGCCAGGAGACCTTTTACGAAGACTTTGTTCACGCGTTCCACTGTTTGTGTGGCGTCTATCTCATTAGGCCACGCGCAAAGGTCTTGTGCCTCTTGCAAATCAATGATGAGCTGCTTGTAGATGACATCACGGTCTTCGCGTCCTGAATACATATTGTCGGCGTTCAATGAAGTCAGGCGTGCGGGAACATCTCCCCACATATTAATCAGGTCAATATAATGTAAGGCACGTAGCGTGAGCGCTTCCCCCAACAATTGTTTCATATTGGCATTTGTCAGGTCTGCATATTCACGAAGACCTTCAATAGCCAGATTGGCACGTTCGATAGCGGCATATATCTTAGCCCAAAGGTCGGTCCCGGTACTGGTGTTCATTTGATCGTTTCCGACTCCGGCATTGTATGTTGCCAAGTCTGCCTTTCCGTCGGCCTTGTCCGAACTGTTATAGTATTCTATATCTGTATTGTATCCATACCAAATGGCACGTGCACGATAGTTTTGCTCTCCAAATTCCTGATAGATATTGGCAATGGTGCCTTGTGCATATTCATAAGTACTGAAAATGTTCTTACCGTCTAAAGATGAAGGAGAACTTTGATCTAAGAAATCACTGCAAGAAAACAGACTAGCAAGAAGGGCGACAGCTGTCAATGATTTAATCGTTATATTTTTCATTTCTTTTTCGTTTTAGAAGTTTAAGTTAAGACCTATTACAAACTGGCGGCTCTTCGGGTATGCAGAGTAGTCTACTCCCGGAGTAAGAGCTGTTTTGTTTCGGGTGGAAACTTCAGGGTCGAAGCCTGAATAACCGGTCAGACAAAATACATTATAACATGTGGCGTAGAAACGCAAATTGTTAATACCCACTTTTCTAGTCAGGGACTGCGGTAGAGTATAACCTACTGTTAATGTAGACAGACGTAGGAAGGAGCCATCTTCAACAGCCCAGTCGGTCAATACATAACTGGTATAGGGTGACCACATGGTAGTATTGGCGTTTAATGCAGCCAACTGTGCGGGATCGTTTACCAAGTTTCCGTTGGCGTCAAGGTTTGTCCAACGTTTGCCTTCGGCCATAATGTCGATCATGTTACGGTAATAGTATTGATAGGACGAAGTATATTCAATCTTATTGGCATTATAAACGTCATTACCGATACTGTAAGTGAAGTTTGCACTCAAATCAAAACCATATACGCGACCTGAAAGGGCGAAACCACCACTGGCTTTAGGATTGGTATTACCGATAACGGTACGGTCTTTTTCATCAATGACATTGTCACTGTCGTCTATATTCTTCAGTTTTAAGGCACCCGGACGGAGATAACTGGCACCGATAACACCTGCATTGCTTGCTACATCTTGTTTCAATACCCATTTTTCACCGCTGGCATAATAGTCTTCAAAGTCACTTACTTCATAACGTCCGGCAGTTACATATCCGTAGATCTCACCTACTGAATGGCCTGGTTTCACGATGAAGTCATCCTGAATCTGTGTTGAGGCCCAACCGGATGATGCCGGATATTGTGATAATGTACCCAGGTTCTTTACTTTGTTTTTATTGAAACCTACGTTACCATTGAAGCTCAGCTCATAGTTTTTCTTGCTGATGATGTTCCAGGTAAGAGATATTTCAAAACCTTTGTTCTCAGTCTTACCGAGGTTGCGGTACTGGTAGTCATAACCGGAACCGGAAACAGGGAATGCGATTAGTAAATCTTTAGTCGTATTCTTATAATATTCGATGCTACCGGTCAGCTTGCCACCGAATAAGGTATAATCCAAACCAACGTTACGGGTAACGGTCGTTTCCCATTTCAAGTCCGGATTGGATGCGTAGGAACCACTTTGACCTGAGGCAATGCCGCTTGTCCAATAAGAAGGGAATTGATTGAGCCAAGTAGTAGAACCGGAAGACCATACGGGAGAAGTCTGGTCGGCGGGAATATTGTTATTACCTGCGGTACCATAAGAAAAACGTATTTTCAAATCATCAAGCCAATTCTGGGTCTTCTCCATGAACTTTTCTGAGGAAATACGCCATGCTACGGCAGCTGAAGGGAAATACCCCCAACGATTGCCTTTAGAGAATTTGGAAGAACCATCGGCACGGAATGTACCGCTAATCAAATATTTGCTTTGGAAATCGTAATTGACACGTCCGAAGTAGGAAAGCAAGTTGTCGTCTGCGTTAGTATATTTGTCTACACTATAAGGAGTACCTTGTGAAGACAAGGCCCAAGCCTGAGAAGCAGTAAAGCTGACAGGAAAGAAGCTCAGACGGTCATCATTCAATGAACTTTTTTTATTGATAGTCTCTTCACCAACCAATACATTCAGGTTGTGGTCTTTATTCTTGATGATATCTTTGAAGTTGTAATTTACTGTATTGGTATTGCGGAAAGTCTTACGCTGCGTGTCGGCAAAATAAGCCATCGGATGAACACCTTCTGTATCGGAACTGTTGGTACGTGCATTGTAAGTACTTGGACCATAATATTTCTTATCGGTATTGTAGTACCAGTCCAGACCGAACTCTGTTTTGAACTTGAAGTTCTTGAAGATTTCCCATGAAAAGCTTCCATTCATGTTGAAAGTCTGACGGTTCTGCTTGCGGTCCGTGTCATATACTGATGTAATCGGGTTTGTCAACTGAAAATCCGGGTCATAACTGTCACTCAAATCAGGAAAGTTAAACATCGGGTAGATCATAACGTTCTTCATGCGTGAGTCGGCTGAAGATACTTCACTCTTGCTTTCATTGGCACCTGCACCGTTTACTGTGGTATTGGCATAACGCATAGAGAAGTCGAGGCTGACTTTATCATTCACCTTGTGGTTAAGTTTTAAGCTTAAATTATCACGTCGGAAAGAAGACCCCAGCATGATAGCTTTGTCATTCATGTGGGCATATCCCATGTTGAATTTAGTTTTGTCCGAACCACCGCTAATTGTCAAGCTATGATTGAAGGTATTTCCTGTACGGCCGAATACTTGGTCTTGCCAGTCATTGGTTGGGGCGTTTTCATACAAGTCTGCATCTTGCCAGTTGCCGAAAAGACTGGTAAATTTGCTTTCATTACCTCTCAACAAGGCGTATTCTCTTTGCCATTTTACGTAATCAGTTGCGCTCAATGTCTCCAAGGTCTTTGCCATTTTTTTCCAGGAATAGTAGGTATTATAAGATACACTCAGTTTTCCTTCCTTTCCGCTTTTAGTCGTTACCAGGATTACACCGTTTGCACCGCGAGAACCGTAAATAGCTGTAGAAGATGCATCTTTCAGTACAGTCATATCCTCAATATCGGATGCGGGAATGTCGCTGATAGACTCTACCGGGAAACCGTCTACGATAAACAGCGGAGTATTGTCACCTGTGATAGAACCACCACCACGTACGCGAATCTTCATTTCTGCGTCAGGAGAACCTTCGGTAGTGGTGATTTGTACACCCGCCATTTTACCTTGCAAGGCTTCTGTTGCCGAAGCTACGGGAACGGCGCTCAATACTTCGGAACTAACCGTAGCAACGGAACCTGTGATATCTTTCCGTTTGGCTGTACCATAGCCGATAACAACGACTTCATCTAATGCTTTGGTGTCGTCAGACAAAGTTACGTCGATTTTGTTTTTTCCTTTGATTGCAATTTCTTGTGTCTTCATACCGATGTATGAAACAATAAGAGTGGCATTGGCAGGAACTTTGAGAGAGAAATCACCATCCAGATTGGTAATCGTACCATTGGAGGTATTTCCTTTTTCTACGATGGAAGCACCGATAATTGGATCTCCGGTTGCATCTTTCACATTACCGGTTGCGGTAATAGTCTGCGCTGATACGCTTAGCGAAAAAACTGCTAATATCATTAGCAGTAAAACTCGCATGTTTTTCATTCTTTTAGACATCATTCTTCTTTTAATATAGATTGTTAATATTATAAACATTCGGTTACTTGTAAGGCTTTGTTTGTGCAAAAATAAGTCATCGACAGCGCTATCTATGTGCAATAATTGTTTTTATCATGGGAAATATTGTTTTTCCACCTCTGAGTAACAAAAAAGCGGAAGTATTGCTATATACTTTCCGCTTTTCCTGTGTCTGTTTGGAAGTGTTATGTGTCAAAATTCTATTTCTTTGTGGGGAATAAATGATTGACCAGATTGTTCATATATACTTCCAGATTTGTGTATTCCGGACTTAAACTATACTTAGTACCATCGGCAGGGTCGTTCGGATCCAAATTATTTTTCTTTTCCCATTCATCCGGCATACCGTCACCATCGGTATCGACTAAAGTTACTTCCGATTTATATTCTGGCCATCCTCCTACATCCGATGGCTGGTCTATCATGCCGTTGGTGCTACCGTGGGAACCTTCATAAGTATAATTACCTTTGCGGGTTTCTTCTACAATGCGTTTGTCTATTATGTCACGACGATACGAAGCACCGGCATATTCGAGCACGTCTTTATATGCTTTTTTCGCAGATTGCAAGGAAGTACGTTCGGCTATATTGAAAGCTTTAGAGGACAACAACTTTTTTTCAGGTGCAAAGTCGTTCTTGATTACCAGTCCGTAGGCATTGTCTCTGTTCACTTTGTAAAGAGCTTCTTTTTGTTTATCGGTGAGTTTAGAACAAGTAGGGTCCATATAATTACCATTAAAGTAGAATATACCGTGGACACCGGCTTCATTCTTATTCGTTCCATCGTCGGCGTATGCGGTAAACAAACGTTTAAAAGAACCTTTTGTAGCGCTGAAAGGTCCCGGTTTATAATAGTTGTTAATGAAATTGTAGGAACCTCCTTCGCCGGCATAAGCTCCGTCACTACCATAATTATAGATTACATTATTGAATAAATCAACTTTTTCTTCTTCCGGTTTACCAGTATAGCGGCTTCCGCAAAGACGAGGAGTACGGTTGGTGTGATGAGCCAATAAGTTGTGATGAAAAGTTGCAGTCTGTCCTCCCCAAATGCCTCCATAGCCGTGAGCTCCTTTTTCATGAATGGAGTTGGCAAGGCTTTCGCTGATGATGCACCATTGGAGAGTGAAATTGCGATTATTATAAAAAGTGGCGCATTCATCGGTACTCCAACTCATGGAGCAGTGGTCAATGATAATATTTTGGTGGTTTTTGATGCCGTTCATAGCGTCGTCTCCTTTTTGTTTGATGTCAACTCCCATGCGTGAGCGGATAAAACGGACAATTACATTGTCGGCTTGAATGGAGAAAGTATAGTTTTTTAGGCAGATACCGTCACCTGGAGCTGTTTGTCCGGCAATGGTTAGGTCTCCATTGTTGACTCTCAGAGGTTTTTGCAGCTCTATGATTCCGTCTACTGCAAAAACGATTGTGCGAGTACCTTTTTGGTTGATAGCCCAACGGAAAGTTCCTTCGGAACCGTCATCGGCTAGTGAAGTCACTATATATACAGTACCTCCGGCACCTCCTGTTGTATACTTTCCGGCACCATCTGCTCCGGGAAAAGCTATAATTTTGTTTCGATCAGGGGTCGGATAGTCTTTCTTCTCATTATTGACACTTTTATTATCCTGTATATCAATGGATATATAGGTTGTCGCACTTACCATTATAGGTATAGTGAGTAAAATGCACAGTGCTGCCGGTAGTTTTTTATTCATGCTCTTTCTTTAGTTGATTATTGTTTTGATATGGAACTTTATTCTGATTTTCGTTTTAATGGCGTAAAGGTATGAATATTTAGGTAGCTACGTGTGTAATAATTGTTATTCGCATAGTATTTATTGTTATTTGAAACTTGTCTTTTTTTTAATTCAACCATAATTAATCAACAATAAATACAAAGTGAAAAACAAATATTGCACATGAGTATATTTCTGTTTCCATACTTTTGTGAGGTGAACTCGTTCGTAATAAAAAGGATAATCACTTTAAACTATCAGGAACATGAAAAGACTAATAAAAGGACAACTTGTTATTTGGGTTTATAAAGAAAATATATTGGGAATTATGTTGTCGGCTTTCCTTTTTGGGGGAGTAGTTGCCTGTTCGGATGAACAGGCAACAGAAAAACAGTTGACAGATGAATCGGGGCTACCGGAATATCCTATCCCCGACCGTACCACCATTGTTGCTTTTCCGGGAGCTTATGGTGCCGGAAAGTATACAACAGGAGGTGCGGGAGGTACTGTATATATAGTGACTTCATTAGCTGATGATGGGGTGGTGGGTACTTTACGTCATGCTATACAGCAGAAGGGAAGACGTACAATAGTCTTTGCAGTCGGAGGAGTGATCGAATTGCAGAAACAACTAGTTATCACCAACGATGACATTACTATTGCAGGTCAAACAGCTCCGGGTAAGGGAATCTGTTTGAAGGACAACACTTTGCGGGTGAATGCCAATAATGTAATTATTCGTTTCCTCCGTTGTCGTATGGGAGATGAAAAACGAATAGAGGATGATGCGATGAATGGTTATCAGAATAATTATCCCGGAAAGCAGAATATTATTATTGACCATTGTTCCATGAGTTGGAGCACTGATGAATGTGCCTCATTTTATGGGAATACTAATTTTACAATGCAGTGGTGTATTCTCAGCGAAAGCTTGTGGCATTCGATACATGAAAAAGAGGCTCATGGTTATGGTGGAATATGGGGTGGCTCACCTGCCACATTCCATCATAATTTGTTGGCTCATCACAGTAATCGGACTCCGCGTCTTTGTGGAAGTCGTTATTCGAATCGGGCAGATGTGGAAAAGGTGGACTTATGTAATAATGTAATTTATAATTGGACTAATGAAGGTGCTTATGGAGCTCAGGGAGGTTATTACAATATTATGAATAACTATTATAAACTAGGTCCTGCTTCCGCCAAGGATAAAACCCATGCACGTTTTTTCACCGCTTATATAGATGATGGAAAGAATGCCCAAGATGCCGGAGTATTTGGTTACTTTTATGTGAATGGCAATATAATGGACAATACATGTGTGGACTTGTCAGGCGAACAGCAGAAGGAGATTGCCAGCGCCAACGCCAATAATATTTCTTCTACTGCATTCAAGGTAAAGAATGACGAAAGAACATCTTCTGACTTATTGTTGGACATGCGCATTGATATCCTTTCTGATTACAGTTTTATGCAATCTGCTACAGACGCTTACGAAACTGTGCTGGCGTATGCAGGGGCATGGACATGTGGCTGGAAGGATAATAAGTATATCATTCCGGAGCGAGATAAGATTGATAGGCGTATTGTAAGTGAAACTGCTAATGGCACTTATAGTACTAATGCATCTAAAGGTGGTGGATATGGTTTGATAGACAGTCAGGAGGATACTATAGAAAAGTGGGACGAATATATAACTGCAACCTCTTCTCTTGTCGATACAGACAAGGACGGTATACCGGACGAATGGGAAATAGCAAAAGGCTTAAATCCTAATGATGCGTCTGACGGGGCGAAGTATAATTTGAGTGCTGCTTATACAAATCTAGAGGTGTATCTGAATGGCTTGGTGGAGAATACTTTTCCGGCAAGTCATTCCAAATAATTGTTTTTTAATGATTAGATTTCTTAGTTCTATTTGCTTGTGAAAGCAGGTAAAACAATGAGTATTATGATAAGTTTCATCGTTTTTTATCCGGTATTCATCGGATTATTGACCGTAAATCAGCAGAAAAGCCTGTAAAAGCATAAAGAAATGGCGTATCTTTGAACCATTAATCAATTAATAATAGAAATAATGGAAGAGAAACAAAAAACTTTGTCTGCTACAGGCTTTTCCGGTAAATATCTGGTAGCTTCACTTTTTATCCTTTCGGGGATACTACTGTTTGCCCGCAATATGGGATGGATTACTGCTGAATTGTTTAGCACGATAGTATCTTGGTATTCTCTTTTTATTATATTAGGTATATATTCGATGATACGTCGCCATTTTGTAGGAGGAATAATTCTTTTGTTGATTGGTGTCTATTTCTTATTGGGTGGGCTTTCATGGTTGCCTGAGAATTCTCAGGCAATGGTCTGGCCTCTTGCTTTGATAATAGCGGGTGTTTTGTTGATTTTCAAATCCCGAAGAAGAGGGCCTTGGTCTCATAGCCATATGGCACATCATCGCAAGGAATGGATGAAACGGAGAGGTCTGGGTATGAACTTTAAAGAAGAACAGCAACAATGCGAGTCTGTCGATGGCTTTTTGCATTCGGAAAATGTTTGGGGAGCGGCACGTCATGTCGTACTTGATGAGCTATTCAAAGGAGCTATTGTTCGTACTTCGTTCGGGGGTACAGTTATTGATTTGCGTCATACCCATATTGCGTTGGGAGAAACTTATATCGATCTGGACTGTAGCTGGGGAGGAGTTGAGATTTATGTTCCTTCCGATTGGAAAGTAGTATTCAAATGTAATACTTTCTTCGGTGGCTGTGATGATAAACGTTGGCATAACGGGGATATTAACCATGAGAGCATATTAGTAGTTCGAGGTACGCTTTCTTTTGGAGGTCTGGAGATAAAAGACTAGCGTATGAAAGCACATCCAATTATAGATTACCCTTATCGTTGGATTCCGATACTGCTGCTTTTGCTGGTGTTGGTTGCGGCTCAGGTAGCATTGGTCTGCCTATACACCGGAGCTGATTACCTTCCTGCCTTGGTAGATGGGATAGCAACGATGGGTTGGTTAGCTGCCTTAGCCTATCTGGCATGGTATGTTGTCGGGTTCGTTTCGTTATTGCAGACAGATATTATCATGATAGTGGTAGGAAGTCTGCTTTGGCTGGCAGGTTGTTTTATGGTTTGTGATAGTATGGTACGGATAGCAGGTATATCCTATATCCCTTTTACACAGACAATCCCTTTCCGGTTATTGTTCGGGTTACCGGTTCTGATTGCGGTAACTCTTTGGTATCGTTTGATTACCGCTAAAGAAGAAGTTTTGAATCAGGAACTTGAAAAAGAACTGATTGCGCATCAGGTAGTTGAGGCACCGGTGGAAGTTCCGGCTGGATTAATTAATCGAATCACAGTGAAAGACGGTTCACGTATTCATTTGATTAAAGCGGATGAACTAATCTACATACAAGCTTGTGGTGATTATGTGATGTTAATCACTCCTTCAGGAGAATACCTGAAAGAACAAACTATGAAATATTTTGAAACGCATCTGCCGCCTGAAACATTTGTTCGTGTTCATCGTTCAACTATTGTCAACGTGACACAGATATCACGGGTTGAACTGTTCGGGAAAGAAACATATCAATTATTACTAAAAAACGGGGTTAAGCTCCGGGTAAGCCTTTCCGGTTACAGATTATTGAAAGAAAGACTGGGATTATAAAACTGATTTTATGACTGAAGATAAAACTTTCATTTATTAATCAAAAATAAGCATACATATACTATTGTTTAGTATCCTCATATAAAATCCTCTTTATATTCTGGTTAAAGAATACAAAGAGGATTATTTTATTGACGTGAGTTGCATGGGGTATGGTGAGATGAAATCATAATTGGGGAATAAATTGCACAATACTTTCACAAGTGTCCTCCCGTCAATGCCTAAAATCAAGACAAATCTAGTTAAATAGTTTCTCCTTTTGCAATATTTATTAATTTATCTTATGGTATTTATGATTATTTTAATATATTGAAGATATTTTGTGGCATCTTTTTTTACCTCGCTAATTTTTCTTATGTTTGTAGATTAAATAATGAATGAACAGTAATGAATATGTCAACTCATCTTCTATATAATGATTTTCCAACTTTTCTGCGTAAGTATTTTCCCTATAAAGTACAAAAGATTTCGTTGAACGCGGGTTTCACTTGTCCTAACCGTGACGGGACGAAAGGGTGGGGCGGTTGTACCTATTGTAATAACCAGACCTTTAATCCTGATTATTGCCGGACAGAGAAGTCGGTCACTGCTCAGTTGGAGGAAGGTAAATGTTTCTTTGCCCGTAAATATCCTGAAATGAAATATCTGGCCTATTTTCAGGCATATACTAATACATATGCAGAGTTAGAAGGATTAAAACGTAAATATGAGGAAGCGTTGGAAGTAGAAGACGTAGTGGGGTTGGTGATTGGTACTCGTCCGGATTGTATGCCGGAAAGGTTGTTGCGCTATCTGGAGGAATTGAACAAACACGCTTTTCTAATGGTAGAATACGGTATTGAGAGTACTTGTGATAGAACTTTGCAGCGCATAAACCGCGGACATACTTATGAGGATACCGTAGAAACTGTCGGGCGGACGGCTGCTTGTGGCATTCTCGTAGGCGGACATATCATTCTAGGACTTCCGGGAGAAACATCTGACGCTATGGTGGCGCAAGCGGGAATCCTGTCTGACCTTCCTTTGTCAACTCTTAAAATTCATCAGTTACAGTTGATTCGCGGGACCCGTATGGCGCACGAATATGATATAAACCCGGCGGATTTTCATCTGTTCACGGAGGTAAACGAATATATTGATCTGGTGATTGACTATGTCGAACATCTTCGTCCGGATATGGTTGTAGAACGTTTTGTCTCTCAATCTCCTAAAGATTTATTAATAGCTCCGGACTGGGGATTGAAAAATTATGAATTTGTAGTACGTTTGCAAAAAAGAATGAAAGAAAGAGGTGCTTATCAAGGGAAGAAGTACAGGGATTCGGAAAAAAGAATTATTTTTGCAGGTGATAAATTTGCCACTGAATAATTACCTGTTTTTTAGAGGAAGCCGGTGGTGAAAGTGAAATTAATAAAGTTGAAGAATGGAGAAAACAAGAATTAAAGGAAATGTCCACTACGTGGGAGTGAATGACCGTAATAAACACCGTTTTGAAGCGATGTGGCCGTTGCCCTATGGAGTTTCGTATAACTCTTATCTGATTGATGATGAAATGGTGGCATTGGTGGATACAGTAGACATCTGTTATTTTGAAGTATACCTGCGTAAGATCAAGCAAGTGATCGGTGAACGTCCTATCAATTATTTAATAATAAATCACATGGAACCGGACCATTCCGGATCTATCCGATTGATAAAACAGCATTATCCGGAGATTATTATCGTGGGTAATAAGCAGACATTCGGCATGATTGAAGGTTTCTACGGTGTGACCGGGGAACAATATCTGGTGAAGGACGGAGATTTTTTGGCTTTAGGTCGCCATAAACTGCGCTTTTACATGACCCCTATGGTGCATTGGCCGGAAACGATGATGACATTTGATGAGACTGACGGAGTTCTTTTCTCCGGCGATGGCTTCGGATGTTTCGGTACAGTAGACGGTGGCTTTCTGGATACCCGTATTAATCTGGATAAGTATTGGGGAGAAATGGTTCGTTACTATTCTAATATCGTAGGTAAATACGGAAGTCCTGTACAAAAGGCTTTGCAGAAACTTGGCGGACTTCCTATTTCTGCTATTTGTTCTACTCATGGACCGGTGTGGACAGAAAATATAGCTAGAGTGATCGGTATATATGATCGTTTGAGCCGTTATGACGCTGATGAGGGAGTAGTTATCGCATACGGAAGTATGTATGGAAATACAGAACAAATGGCTGAGGCTATTGCCGAAGAACTTTCTGCACAAGGAATCAAGAATATCGTAATGCATAATGTTGCTAAGAGCCATCCTTCCTATATTATAGCAGATATTTTCCGTTATAAGGGATTGATTATCGGTTCTCCTACATATAGCAATCAGATTTTCCCGGAGGTAGAATCATTGCTTTCAAAGATTCTGGTGCGTGAGGTGAAAGGACGTTATCTGGGTTATTTCGGTTCTTTCGCATGGGCAGGTGCTGCGGTGAAACGTATGGCAGAGTTTGCAGAAAAGAGCAAATTTGAACTGGTAGGCGATCCGGTAGAGATGAAGCAGGCGATGAGGGATATTACCTATACTCAATGCGAGAATCTGGCACATGCCATGGCAGAGCGCTTGAAGAAAGACCGTTAAAACAGTGAATAAGATTATTAATTTATTAACTAACCTATAAAACAATCGACTTATGAGACTTATTATTCAGCCGGACTATCAGTCCGTATCTCAGTGGGCTGCACATTACGTTGCTGCAAAAATAAAAGCTGCCAATCCAACCCCTGAAAAACCGTTTGTATTGGGTTGTCCTACCGGATCTTCTCCTCTGGGCATGTACAAAGCTTTGATCGATCTGAATAAGAAAGGAATCGTTTCCTTCCAGAATGTAGTAACATTCAATATGGATGAATATGTAGGACTGCCGAAAGAACATCCGGAAAGCTATTATTCTTTTATGTGGAATAACTTCTTCAGTCATATTGATATCAAGGCTGAAAATACGAATATCCTGAATGGCAATGCTCCTGACCTGGATGCAGAATGTGCACGTTACGAAGAAAAGATTAAGTCTTATGGCGGTATCGACTTGTTCATGGGTGGTATTGGTCCTGATGGACATATCGCTTTCAATGAACCGGGTTCTTCATTGACTTCACGTACTCGTCAGAAAACATTGACTACGGATACAATCATTGCTAACTCTCGTTTCTTTGACAATGATATCAATAAAGTGCCTAAAACTGCTTTGACAGTAGGCGTGGGTACTGTTCTTTCTGCCAAAGAAGTGATGATTATCGTGAATGGACACAACAAGGCCCGTGCACTGTATCATGCCGTAGAAGGTTCTATCACTCAGATGTGGACAATCAGTGCATTGCAGATGCATGAAAAAGGTATTATCGTATGTGATGATGCTGCGACTGAAGAATTGAAAGTAGGAACTTACCGTTATTTCAAGGACATTGAAGCTGGTCATTTGGATCCGGAATCTTTGATTAAATAATATAGAACAGACTCTATAAAGAATGAAGGTGTGTCGTAATACACGATGCGCCTTCTTTTTTTTCATTGACTATAAAAATCGGTTCATTTTCTTTAAGCTGCGATATTTTGAGGATTTCTTTGGTTTATGTGTTCGCAACATCTAAATAGAGCAACTGTAAGCTCATAAAACGGTCTAATCAGCCAATCCATACCTTCTTTAGTCATTTTTGCACACATCTTTTTTATATTGAAGGCAATGGCAAAGAAGGAAAAGTCCATGAAGACCTTATCCTTTCCAAAATGGCGGAAACGTTTGTAATTCATATTGTTTTTCATTTGTCCGAACACGGCTTCCGGTTCTATGCATCTCTGTCCTCTGTGTTTCAGTCCTTCCTCTGAGCAGAGCAACTCTTTGGCTTTTTGCTTGTATCTTCTGAGTCTGTGATTCAACTCTATCGTTCTGTTCCCCTTTGCTTTAAAACATCGGCATCTTAGCGGACAGCCTTCACATCTGATGGCTCTGTACGTGGCATTTTCGCTGACATATCCGGATGCTGTTTTCACATGTCTAGTCCCTATCCTTTGCATCTTCTGTCCCATGGGGCAGATACAAAAGTCTTGTTCTTCATTGTAGTAGAAGTTTTCCGCCCTGAACGGGTCCGGTTTGAATCTCGGCCGCTGTTCCATGTGGAAGTAGTTGTATTTGACGTAGCCCGCCATACCGTTTTCTGACATGAAGCGGTAATTCTCCTCAGAACCGTAGCCGGAATCGGCCACCACCGTATGGGCCAACCTGTCATATCTGCTTGAGAAGGATTGCAGGAAAGGTATCATGGTCAGTGTATCCGTAGGGTTCGGAAAGAGTGCAAAATCGGTAATGAACTGGTTCTCGGTGCCGATCTGGAGGTTGTAACCGGGCTTTGTCTGGCCGTTACGCATGGCATCCTCCTTCATTCTCATGAAAGTAGCGTCCTTGTCCGTTTTGGAATAGGAGTTCCTGTCCTGTAGCGTGTTCAGACGGTTGTCGTATTCCTGCAGCTTGTCCCTGTGTTCTTCCAGTTCCTTCAGCTGTTTGCGTTTCTTTTTCAACGCAGTCTTTTCCTCTTTCGTGGAGGGCTCAGGAACCTGTTCAAGTGCTTTCCGCAATTCTCCAGCCATCTCAGTCAGCATGGCCGGAGTGAACTCAATCTCCTCATTGCTTTCCGATGAGTTCTCCTGGGCGATGACATCGTCTATCTGCCCTAACAGGACATGTATCTTCTTCATCAGGCGTTCACAGTTCCGCTCAACCGTTTTTCGCCAGACGAAAGTATACTTATTGGCTTTGGACTCAATCTTTGTCCCGTCAATGTATTCCACATTCAGCCTGATGAAGCCTTTGGAAGAGAGAAGGAGTACGGTTTGGGTAAATACCTCGTTGATTTCCTTTTTCACCCGGTTGCGGAAACGGTTGATGGTAATGAAATCAGGTTTCTCATATCCGGCAAGCCAGATATAATGGATGTCACGATGAAGGAGCTTTTCAATTTTCCGGCAGGAATAGACGTTGTTCATATAGGCATAGAGAATGACCTTGAGCATCATCCTGGGATGGTAAGGGCTGCGGCCGCATTCCTTATACAACTTCCTGAAACTTTCAAGGTTCAGGCTCTCAACCAGAGCGTCAACCATCCGAACTGGATCATGCTCTGCAATATCCTCGTCAATTCTTTGAGGAAAAAGCACTGTTTGGTTGGAATTATAAGGACGAAAATGTATCTTTGTCATAGTGAAAATCTTATGCCTAAAGATACAAAATCTTTAGGTAATAACAAAGCCCCAGCTTGTGAAAGTCGGGGCTTTGTGCTTAAAAAAAAGAAGGTGCGCATTTTGACACACCTCCATTTTGTAATGAATTCTGTCGAAGAAACTAACTTTCTTCTAACCAACCTTTTCCCTGACGAACAATTTCCGGTTCATCCTCTGTGCATTTTACTACCGTTGAAGGTTCTATTCCTCCGATACCTCCGTCAATAACTAGATCCACTATATCGCCAAACTTTTCATCGATTAGTTCGGGATCGGTTATATATTCCAGATCCTCATCTTCATCGTATGGCAAGGTGGTGGTCATTATCGGAGCGTCCAGCAGACGGGCAATTTCCCGGATGATATTGTTGTTCGGCATACGGATGCCTACCTCTTTCCGGTTACGGAAGATTTTGGGCAATCGGTTTGTTCCGTTCAGGATGAAAGTAAACGGTCCCGGAAGATTATGTTTCATAAGTTTGAAGACGTTATTGTCCACCTTGGCATATTCACTGATACTACTCAAGTCATAGCAGATGATAGACAGATTGTTTTTACGTGGGTCTATCTCCTTGATACGGCAGATGCGTTCGATAGCACGCTCTTTCAGTCCATGACAGCCGATAGCGTACATCGTATCAGTAGGATAAATAATAAGTCCGCCATCATTCAGAATGTCGATAATCCGTTGTAAGTCCTGCGGATTGTTATTTTTATCATATAGCTTCAGAAGCATAATCTCTTTTCCTTATTTTTCTTATTTAAGTTTCTTCTTCAAGAAGTCCAATGCCTTCTCGGCCGCCTTTTCCGTTACTTTCTGTTTGATAGAATCTTTGTTGGCACTGGCAGCAGAGTCAAGTCCGAGTTTCTGGCCTAATTTGCTGATAGCCTCATCGGCTACTGCTTCCACAGCTTGATTGGCCATACTCTTGGTATCGACACTGACTTTAGGTGAAGTGAACGAACCTCCGATTCTCAAATCAAGAGTCATTAGTTTGGAGATATTACCGGCAGATGCAGGAAGTTTAATCTTTCCTGTGTAATCGATAGTCTGGTCGAGACCCGTGCTACCGGAAAGATTCAGGTTGTAGTCTCCCATTTGAATATCGAACGGTTTTGTTTCTACCCGTCCATCTTTGATGATGAAGTCCAGTGTCATATCTTTTACTTTCATCTCTTTCAGGTTGGGTTGCTTAATCGCATCAGCTATTTGATCGATAGCTTTCACACCACTTAGGCTAAGGTCGCGTGTGGAGAGGCTGCCGTCTCCCTGCATTGTATCCAATATGGGGCTCATGGCTGCGTCCAAATCCGTCAACACGTTGATACTGCCGGAGAAGTTCCCTTTCAGATTTTCAAAGATAGGAGCCATTTTCTGCACCATATCCAGTTCCTTGTAAGCTTGGGCAAAACCTATATTCGTCAGTTTGAATCCAGCTTTCAACTCAGGTTTCTTGGCATCGGCAGTGGAATAATATCCGTTCATCACAACATTTCCTCCCATAGTGCTCATAGACAGATTTTTCATGTCTACTTTACCGTCTTTGACAGTAAGCTTACCGTTCATATTGTTGAAGGACATCTTGTCAAACAGTACTTGTTTCAGATTAGCGTCCATTTGGAAGTCGATGTTGCGGGGAACTTCAACAATTCCCGTGGAACTAACGGAATCCGTAGTTGTTACATCACCGGACGAAGACATTTCTTCACCCGTAGCCGACATGAAATCGTTCAGATTGAAGTAGTTGGAACGGATATTCAGACTTCCTTTCAAGGTAGTGCCTTTCAACGCATAACCGATATAGTTTTCGAACCGGCTGTCGGCAGTAATGTCATTCTTACCGATGTTGACGGTTGTTTCGCTCAACTGAAGATATTTGGGTGTAAACGTAAAGAGTGATTTCTTAATTTCTACATCCGGCATATCTTGCATTTTAAGTTTCATGTCTGTTAAACCAATCGTTCCAGCAGCCAGTATGCGGTCGTATTGTTCCTTTTCGATAGATGAAAGGCGCCCGGACATTTGCATATCAGCGTCGATTGTTCCGTTTAGTTCCATATCTCCAAGCGGATATACTTGTTTGATCATACCAAGGTTAAGAATTCCTTTTGCTTCCACTTTGAAGTCAGGATCGCTGACCGGCGTTTTCACGTAGGCAGTCAGACTGAACGGGTTACCTGCCAGACGGAAGCTAAACGGGTTAATATCCACCGTCGTCAGGTCGATATTTCCTCCCGGATTCTGTACGTTGGCATTGATGTTAATTTGGTCTACTCCTGCCGGTAAAGCCGGATAGCGGAACATGGCATTTTTGACTTGCATATCGACATTGAACGCAGGTACGGTATCTCCTAGCAGGGTGCCTTTGGCTGTTGCGTTCAGTGTGGCGGTTCCGTCGGTTTTCAGGCTGGAAAATTCGGTGGCATAGATAGCCGGGATTAGCGAAAGGATTTCTTTGAAACCTATATCGTTGGTATTGAGTTTCAAGTCCATGTCGATAGCCGGGTCTTTCAAGGCTACCCAGCCGTCAATACCTGCCTGAATAGCGTTGAGGCGAATGGTGTTATCCTTTAATGTGTACTTGTTATTGGCCAGATCGGCGTCCACATCCATTTCAGCGGAGATGTTGGCATTCGCCAAGAAAGGAATCCCGTTCATCTTGTAAGTCAGGGATTTTGTTTCCGCTTCCAGTTTCAGTGTGGTGCGTTCACTGCCTAAGTCTCCGGCGCAGGTTGCGTTAAAGTCTTGGATGTCAGCATACATCTTTCCTTGTTGGTCATCATAAATCAGATTCATGTTTTTTATGACGAAACGTTGGAGTTTCACTTTGAAAGGGGAAGATTCTTCTTCTGCAGCGGGAGTCTCGGCAGAGGCTGTCGTATCCGGCTCCATAATGTTCCAGTTGGCACGTCCGTCCGGCAACACAATGGCATGCAGCTTTGTGTCTTCGATGAATATTTTGGAAATATCGTAACCGCTATCTCCGAAAAGAGAGAATAAGTTGATGGCGGCAGTAACTTCTCCGGCTTGTACAAGGGTATCATTGGCAAATTCACCAGTGCCTTTTAGCCAGAAATCTTCGAGAGTGACAGAAGCCTGTGGAAAGTTACGGAACAGGCTAATGTTAAGTTTCTTAAAGTCAAATTGCGCATTGAGCATCTTGTTGCCTTCTGTTTTTACAATATCGGCTATCTTACCTTGGAAGGCGAAAGGAAGAAGGAGCATTAGAATGATAATTACTCCTACGGTGATAGCTGCGATTTTCAAACCTTTTTTCATTTGCTTCTATTTTAAGAGTCTGATAATATGTAAGGAACAAAACTAATAAAACTTTTTGATAATAAGGGATAAAAGAGATTTTTTTAGGGATTCTTATTTTAAAATTAGGGGAATCCAAAGCACGGAATTATGGCAGGGAGTGGTTGAGGCAATGGCTCTTCAGGGGTTGTAGTGGAGGAGATTCGTTCTTTGGTGAGCAACGGTCTCTTTCTCGGTGAGGAACAGTGTATTGGTCAGTGAGGGAAAAACGGTCGGTTCCCGTTTCCTCCCTTTTGTATATATTTATTGTTTTTTCTTTTTCTTCAGTTCCTCTGCAATTCTCCATTGTAACGCAGCTTCCACTTCCTTTCCGGCTTTCAGCAAAGCGTCTCCAAAAAGTTCGTGTGCACCGGCGTGTTCCGGTTTCAGACTTGTAGCCTTATCCAGATCGGCGATTGCACCTTCTGTGTTTTCTGTTTTCAACCGGAGTTTTCCCCGGTTATAGACAGCTTTAAAATTTGCCGGATGAAGGTTTACTGCGGTATTAAAGCAATTTTCAGCGTCGAAATAATCTTTATTATTGAATAAAGTAATTCCTTTACGTATCCATGCGTCTATGTAGTTTGGATCGAGGCTGAGCGCTTTATCGTAGTTGGCAAGGGCAGCACGTATATCATGTGCTTGGGTGATACATTCGTTTCCCATTAACAGATACTCATGGGCGTATTGGCGTAGGCGTTCCTGTTGTTCCCGCATCTGTTCCTTGAGTTTTTTATTCTGTTCTTTCAGGGTGTTGATAATGCCGAGTTTTCGGCGAATCAGACGGCGGGGAACAGGTTTTTCAATATCATAGCGGGAATGGATGGCACGGAAGAATTGTTCCAGACATTCCTCCATATCACCTTTATTGAAAGCGCGGGCGGCTGCGGCATATTGCACATCGGCCTGTGCCTGTTTCAATGCCTTGTCAATGGCTTGCCGGTTATTAAATCGTCCGGCGAAGTTGACGATTTCCGGACGGACGAAAATATCTGCCCGGTTAATAGGCTTTTTAAGTTGGATACCATCCAGAGAAGTACAACGGCTGAGTGCGACATACGCTTGTCCACCGGCAAATACTCCTCCAGTGAAGTCGATTACCACCCGGCTGAAAGTCAGGCCCTGGCTCTTATGAACTGTAATTGCCCAAGCCAACCGGATAGGATATTGAGTGAAACTACCTAATACTTCTTCCTCGATCTCTTTCGTTTTTTCGTTGTAGCGATAACGGATATTGCGCCATGAATCCCGTTTAACGTCACATTCTTTCCCGTCATCAGTGATAACGTATATCGTTTCTTCTTCTTCATCAATACCGGCAATGACGCCAATAGTGCCATTTACCCAACGACGGTCAAAGTCATTCTTGATAAAGATAATTTGTGCACCGGGTTTTAGCACTAGCTCTTGTGAGGTGGGTAAACTACTTTCGGGAAAATCTCCTTCGATAACTCCTTCAAAAGTAATCGATTCTCCCGGAAGCTCGGCCAGTTTTTTTTCGTTGATTGAATCTACCGTATCTCTTCGGGTAGCAAGCGTGATATACATATCTGCTTCCGATTCTTCAATCTGGCTTCCATATCGGGTATTCAACAGTTGGAGGTCGGCTGCTCCGGCAGTATTAGTACGAATGTGGTCAAGTACACCGACAAAAACCGGATCAGTCTGCCGGTAAACCTTTTGCAGTTCGATAGAAACTAAATCTATCTGACCGAATACTCTTGCTGAGAAAAAGTAAGGAGTAGGATAGAAACGGTTCAGTATTTCCCGTTCATCATTCTTCACGACAGGTTCCAATTGGAAAACGTCGCCTACCAATAGTAACTGTTTTCCGCCGAAAGGTTCGCGCAGATTATGAGAATATACTCGTAAGATGCGGTCGATTGCATCAATGATATCCGCCCGTACCATGGAAATTTCGTCAATGATGACCAGTTCTATCTGTTCCAATAATTTGCGGTGCGGCTTCGTATATTTGAAGAACTCATGGATACGGCCGCGTTGCAGACTTAAATTTGGATCGTCCGGCAATAGCGGATAAAAAGGGAGTTTGAAGAAACTATGCATCGTACTTCCTCCGGCATTGATTGCAGCAATTCCGGTCGGAGCAAGTACAACATATTTCTTTTTGGTATGCTCGCAGACATAACGCAGAAATGTAGATTTTCCCGTACCCGCTTTCCCGGTCAGAAAGACCGACTGTCGGGTGTACTGAATCAGATTCAGTGCATCCTGAAATGCAGCATTGTCAGTGTCTACGCTCATCTTCGTATTTGCTTGTCTCAAATAATTCCGAAATGTTTCATTGCTTTGCTGATTCCGTCTTCGTCAATCGGAGCCGTCACATAGTCGGCGGCAGCTTTCACATCCTCTTTGGCTTGTCCCATGGCAATTCCGATAGCAGCATGGCGAAGCATACTGATGTCATTGCCTCCGTCACCGAATGCCATAGTCTCTTCCAGTTTCATATCGAAGTAACGGATGATTTTGTCAATGCCTTTCTGCTTGGTATCCCCTTTGGCCGTAATATCGGCAAATGCCGGGAACCAACGCCCTACTTCACAAGTAGGGATAGACGGACGGATCTCCTTTTCTTCTTCTTCCGTGATAAAAGGTGTCATCTGGATCACCTCCTTGCTTGTTGCTTCCTCGAACGAAACAGTCGGAATAACATTCACGTGCAGGAAATCATAGAATATCTTTTTTACCATGTCGTTAGGCTGGCAAACGGATATGTTGTGTTCCTCCACAAAGATACACGGTACTCCTTTTTTCTCGCAGAAAGCAGCCATTGCTTTTACTTCCTCCTGTGGAATAGCGCTTTTGTAAATAACTTGTTCTCCGACAAAACAATAGGCTCCGTTCATGGTTATATATCCATCAATGAGATTTCTGTCTTGCAATTCGGAAAGGTTGTTGATAATGGCTTTCGGGCGTCCGGTAGCGATAAATATCTTGAGCCCTTTTGCGTGGGCTGCCTCCAATGCCTCAATGGTAGAAGGCGGGATACGGTGAGTTTCAAAACTGACCAGCGTTCCGTCTATGTCAAAAAATAGAGCTTTCGTCATAAATTCCTTTTTGAATTGAGTACAAATGTACTACTTTTATTCCAAAAGTTAAAATATAACCATATATTTTATATATAATTCTGATAATCAGCTATTTGTTTAGGGTGTGCCACCTTTAATCCTGAAAAATAACCATAATAATTAACCCTGAAAATTAATCATTATGCTGAATTATGAGTAAATATTTTTTTGATTTTAGACCGGATTTTAATCTGTTTAATTCGGATACAAAGAGAGCGACTACAATTTATTATACTGTAGTTTATTTTATCTGTAGTATGGTATATGATGGTCTAAGATGGAAATTGTTGCAATAAAAAACAAAAAAAACATGTTTAAACGTTTTTAATACTATATTTTTTCTAATTTTGTGGCTTTCTGCCCAAGGAGTGTATAAATTGGACAGTAGCCCCTTTTTGTGGGGAAATATTGAGTGGGAAATATTTAGTGGGAAATAAATGATGGTATATGTGATGAGAAATGGTCGCAGGGTAATAGTTGCGTTATCATTTCTGTTATTATGTTGTGGTGTACATGTGCACGCACAACGGGTGGCTGTGAAGACAAATGCATTGGGTTGGCTGACCGCCAGTCCGAATGTAGAAGCAGAATTTGTATTGGGTAGTCATGTCTCCTTGAACATAGGGATTGCTGCGAATCCAATCAGTACAGACAACTTTAAAACGACTTTCACGCATTTTCAGCCTGAAGTTCGTTACTGGCTAAATCGTCCGATGGTGAGCCATTTTCTTGGAATCACCGCTTTCGTGAATAATTTTAATATGATGGTAAAAGATGTGCATCACAAAGGTGATGCATACGCCGCCGGTTTGACCTATGGATATGTATGGGTGCTGGGCGATCATTGGAATATCGAAGCAACTGCCGGAGTGGGTGTGTTGCGTTACCGTCAGTTCAAGTATGATAAGGGTATTCCGAAACCGGATGTGGTCAACGATAGTAAGACCACCATTGCACCTGTTAAACTGGGGGTATCCTTTGTGTATATTATTCGATAACGAACATTAGCTAGTCAGAAAAGAGAATGAAAATCAATTTGAAACGTGATAGATTAACAGGTATACTTCTCGTGGCGATGATGTTCGTCGGCATGAATGTATCCGCCCAACGGATCCGTGTGCAGGGGCATATCACAAACCCGCAGGGAAAAAGTGTTCCGAATGTGAATGTGCTGAATCCGGTCAATGACGAACGTATAGAAATGTCCGACGAGGATGGCCGTTACAGTGTCTTAGTTGAGAAAAACGGCTCGTTGAAGTTTACATGTGTCGGTTATGAAGACAAAACAGTGAAGGTGGCAGGAAAGCAGATTTTGAATGTAGTATTGAAAGATGCCGTCATCGAGCTGAACGAAGTAACGATTACTTCCAAAGTGAAGGACAAAGTGATTCCGGAACCTACGGACATCGAAATCAAGGGTAATTATTTCCATCTGAAAACCCGTGTCCCGGTGCCTAAGGAGATGTTTAACTCGCATCGTCGCTTGGTATTGCAGCCTTCCATTTATGATGTGACACTGAAAAAGCGTCTGTTGATGCGTCCTGTTGTATTCGATGGGGATACTTATGATACAACGCAAAATCGAATGTACGATTATGATATAGATAAAGACCCTTTACATGATTACATCCGTGTGAAAACGACTTCTTCACGCAAGGGGGATATTATTGCTTACCATGATTCTATCTATATAGAATATCTGCAACATGACTACCGTGCAGATGTGCATTTGGCAATGGAGAATTACAGGAATATCATTTATCGTGACTCTTTCTCCATTGCACGCGGAACGGTCAACCCACTTCGTTTTTTGGAGTATAAATTCTCCGCTTTCAGCCTGACGGATGAGAAATATCTTCCGAAACCTGTGATGCAGTTGCGGGATACGAAAGGCGAGGTAAACTTGACCTTTTTGGTAGGTAAAGCCGACCTGGATGATAAGAATCCACAGAATCAAGTGGAACTAAACCGATTGAATCAGGAATTACGTAGTATTGAGACGAACCCGGATGCCTCTTTGAAGAGTTTTCATATTACGGGGGTGGCTTCGCCGGACGGTTCTTACGAGACGAATCTTCGTCTGGCAAAATTGCGTACGGATAAAGCCCTGGGACGTATACTGGCACAACTGGACCCGGAAACACGTAAACTGTTGGAAGTGAAATCGGATGCATCGGTTGCCTCCTGGAAGGAGGTAGCAGAATTGCTGAAAAAAAACTCCAAGCCGGAACTGGCTAAAGAAGTAGAGGATTTAATCAAACAATACGCAGCTACTCCTCACCGATTGAATGGGGTCTTGAAATCGAAACCTTTCTACAAGGAACTTGCGGCTACTTATTTGCCTAAATTGAGAAAGGTGCAATATACCTATGGTTATTCAATTTTCCGTTCTTTAACGGACTACGAGATTGGAGAACTTTACAGAAAGAATCCGAAGGAACTTACCCGTTTCGAATATTACCGTATGATTACGACGGCAAAAACTCCCGACGAGAGGGAAAAGTATTGTAGGGAGGCTCTTGAACTTTATGGTAACTTTACGTATGCAGCCAATGAACTGGCAGTAGTAACGATACAGAAAGATACTCCGGATTCAAATATTCTCGAACCGTTTGTCAGTAAATCGGCACCGGTGGAGTTATTATCCAATCAGGCTATTGCCTTGCTGCATGAAGGCAAATATACAAAAGCAGATTCAGTCTTGACATTGGTTCCCGAAGAAGTGGTTTCTGAAGATTTGCAGGCCATCGTTCAGGCATTGGCCGGTTATTATAATGATGCTTTCGAGAAGGTGGCGGCTACTAGTCCTTTCAATGAGGTGGTGATGCTATTGGCAATGAAGAAAAATCAGGAGGCATGGGATAAGATTTCTACCATGGAGGTAGAGACCGCCCGCGAATATTATATAAAAGCGATTGCCGCCAACCGCCTGGAGAAAATAGGTGATGCGATTATGAGCATTGAGAAGGCCCTTGAACTTGATCCTTCCTTATTGGAAGTAGCGAAGGTGGATGGTGATATTATTGACTTGCTGCCAGAAGAGCAGAAAATTAAATAATGATATATACAACAAGAGTAAACGATGAATATCTTCAGAATCAACAATAAATATGTAGCAGTGGCAATCTTCCTGATGCTTGCTGTTACCTTACGGGCACAGGATTATGGTGCATTGCAATATATGTTACAGAAACGCCCTGCAAATGAAAAGTTCGAGAGTAATAGATTCAATGAACATCTCTTTTTCTCTGCCGGAATAGGACCATACAGCTTGTTAACAAGTGGAGATAGTCAGGATGGAATGGGAATGACCGCTCATCTCTTTATGGGAAAGTGGATTACTCCGGTTCACGGACTTCGGATAGGGGTGAATTTGGGTTATCTGCCGTCGAGTATCTACGATTCTAAAATAAAAATGGGTGGCGGCAGCTTGGACTATTTGTTGAATATGTCCTCCCTGGCATACGGATACAATGCAAATCGTTGTTTTGAGTTAGTAGGGATTGCAGGTATAGAAGCCGGTTATTCTAAGGTGGGTGACAATAGCGATCGTTCCGAAAAGTATCCGGATTTGAAAGGTGGTGGTCAGCTTTATTATGGTGCTCATCTCGGTTTACAGGGAAATGTACGTCTTTCTTCTACATTGGATTTGTTTGTAGAGCCACGGATCGGATGGTATAATGACAGTTTTGCGTATACGGAAAATTGGAGAAACTATAAAATGGCTGGTTCAGTTCTGGTAGGTCTGACCTATATGCCTGGTGCTCCAATGGGAACTAAGATACATTTCGATGGTTTCGATAATAGCTCCTTCCTGAATCATATGTTTATCTCTTTATCCGGTGGTATCAGTACACTGAAAGTTCCGGGAATCAAGAATACGATTAAAGGATTAGGTCCCCAGTTCTCTGCCGGAATCGGTAAATGGTTCAGTCCTTCTTCCGGCCTGCGTTTGTCCGGGACAGTTGGGTTTTCGGACACCCCTTCGGGCAGCGCAAGCGGTTACTTTAAACATGTTGATCTGCATGCTGACTATCTGTTGAATATCAATAATGTTCTTTGGGGATATGATGAAGACAGAATATTTAGTCTGATCGGTATTGCCGGAGTTAATCTGGCAGGTACGAAAGGAGTGGATGAAACCGCCAAGTATGCTCCGGGAATAGGAGTCGGTGTGCAGGGAAGTTTCCGTATCAACCGTTCTGTGGATTTATTTATAGAACCTCGCCTCAATGTGTATAGTAAGAGATATGCAGGAGGTCGTGGAGTAGGTCGCAATACAGATCAGCTCAGAGAGTTGAATTTTGGCTTGACTTATCATACGATTGACCGTGCAGCACGTCCGAAGAACAGATTCTCAAGCAATCACATCGCAGACAATCTGTTTATGACTTCGGGAATTGGTGTGCAAATGTTCTTGAATAAGACGAACCTTGAAAACTTTGGTTCTTTAGGTCCGCAGGCTTCTGTTTCTATAGGTAAGTGGTTGAGCCCTTATTCCGGTTTGCGCCTCGTGGGTACAGGTGGATTTTTTACGAACTATGTAGTTCCAGGAAGTGTTAAAGCGGGCAAACTTAGACATGCCAGCGTCAGTGGCAGTCTTGATTACTTGTGGGGCATAATGTCTACCATGAGTGGATACAATCCCGATCGTATCTTTGATTTAATAGGTTCGGTAGGTATCAACCTTGCTTATACTTCCAAATCAGACCATAAATTCCAACCGGGTGTTAATGCAAGCATACAGGGATTATGGCATGTGAATGATTTTCTCGGTTTGTACATTGAACCGCAGATTCGCTTTTATGGAGATAAATTTATTGAAGGTAATCTGGGCTTTATGCAGAAAGACGTGATGGTAGGAGTCAATGCAGGTTTTCACTATCGCTTTGTTCCTTATTCAAAAACAGCCAATCGTAGCGTGTTTGGTCTGGATGACAAGCGTTACTTCATTTCCGGTGCACTTGGATTGGGTAGCTTGCTTGTAGCCAACAAAGACTTGGTGAAGAATGCAGGTGTAGAAGCAAAGGGAAGCATTGGTAAATGGTACACTCCGTTATCTGCATGGCGGGCAAATGGAACAATTATGTACAAGGCCAAAACGTCGTCAAAGATGAATCTCCATTATGCTGGTTTGGGTATGGATTATATGATAAGTCTGGCCACATTGGCAAAAGGATACAGCCCCAATCATGTGATAGATGTTGTTCCTTTTATGGGAGTTACGGCCGGACTGGTACGCCGTTATGGTAAGTTCCGAGCAGTGCCGGGACTGGATGCTGGTGTGCAGGTAAAACTGAAGGTGGCTTCTTCTTTGTATCTGTACGCCGAACCTAAAATCGGTATCCGTACCGATACATACGATGGCTCCGAACAGGGAAGACCTGACCGTGTAACTTCCATGGTAGGTGGATTATTATACAGATTCAAAATGCCTACTTTTCAGTAAGAAAGAACTTTAATTTCTAGGTAAATCTCCTTTATTGTTCGTAATAGTCAATAAAGGAGATTTTTGCATTGGTTATTTCTTCTATATTTTCCGTTATCAGTTTGTTAACTTGGGTGGAATAGAAAGTGTAATGAATAATAATTTTTCCCTTTTTCGAACTATACAATTCAATGGAAATCTCTATTTTTGTTCCCGGTTAGCAAAATGGGTTAAGTTCTGATTTAATTCTATGTAAGTGATTAATAATCAGTATTAATTATAAATATGCTACTTCTGTCTCACATAATATAAAAAAACATCATGCAGTATGAACTATAATTTTGATGAAATAATAAACCGTAAAGGTACGGATTCCGTAAAATGGGATGCTGTGGAAGGTCGTTGGGGACGCAATGACCTGATTCCGATGTGGGTGGCCGATATGGATTTCCGTACGGCTCCTTTTGTGATAGATGCTTTGAAGAAACGTTTGGAACACGAAGTGCTCGGATATACTTTTGCCTGCAAGGAATGGGCGGAGTCTATCATTAACTGGCTGAAAGAACGCCACGGGTGGACGATTAGCGAAGATATGCTGACATTTACTCCCGGCATTGTGCGTGGATTGGCTTTTGCCATCCATTGTTTCACGGAGAAAGGAGATAAAGTAATGGTCATGCCTCCTGTTTATCATCCTTTCTTTCTGGTGACACAGAAGAATGAGCGCGAAGTCGTGTTCAGTCCGCTGATATTGAAAGACGGCCAGTATCATATAGACTTCAACCGTTTCCGCAAAGATGTGCAAGGATGTAAACTGTTGGTTTTGAGCAATCCTCATAACCCGGGCGGACGTGTATGGACGAAAGAGGAACTTTCTCAAATCGCTGATATCTGTTATGAAAGCGGCACATTGGTTATTTCTGACGAGATTCATGCCGATTTGACCTTACCTCCTTACAAGCATTCCACCTTTGCTTTGATTTCAGAAAAAGCACGGATGAATTCACTTGTCTTTATGTCTCCGAGTAAAGCATTCAATATGCCGGGGCTGGCAAGTTCTTATGCAATTATTGAGAATGACGAACTTCGTCACCGTTTTCAGACCTATATGGAAGCAAGCGAGTTCAGTGAAGGGCATTTGTTTGCTTATCTTAGTGTGGCTGCCGCTTACAGTCACGGAACAGAATGGCTGGATCAGGTCATTGCCTATATACAGGGAAACATTGATTACACCGAACACTATCTGAAAGAACAGATTCCCACTATCAAGATGATCCGTCCGCAAGCTTCTTATCTAATCTTTCTTGATTGCCGCGAATTAGGATTGAACCGGGAAGAACTGAATCGTCTGTTTGTGGAAGATGCTCATCTGGCTCTGAATGAGGGCACTACCTTTGGCAAAGAAGGCGAAGGTTTTATGCGATTGAATATTGCTTGTCCGCGTGCTACATTAGAACAGGCCTTGAAACAGTTAACGCAGGCGGTTAATAATAGATAGGATTATAAAGTTATAATCCGGTTATGATATTTTCAAAGTATTCTCACCGTTATGAGGGAATTTCATTGCGGTGAGAATAAAACTTGCCAGAATGGTTTGCAAAAAACGTCTTATGGGCAGGAAACTCTTGACAAAGCCTTTTTGATTTTGTATATTTGTAGATCCAACTATCAATGGATAAAGGAAAAAATTAAAAATAATGAAAAATAAAATAGTGCAATATTATAACAATATAATAGTAGTTTCTTGCAGTAGTTAAGCTGTGAGGGATGTCGTATAAACTAAAGGCTGCGAATCTTTATAGGGTTTGTAGCCTTTTTTGTTGCAAAAAATCATATTTCTATCCTTGATTTCGGAATTTATAGTTTATAATAAACTTGAATACCGTTTATAATAAACTCTTCAATAGTTTATTAAAAACGAAGAGATTGTTTTAATGAGAAGAGTCTGTTTTTTTCTTTTTTTGTTATGGACTGAGATGTCCTTTATGGGAGATTTATAATGAAAAGTAAATGATGCAGATATGAATGTAATAGATTTGCATCTTTTTAGTATATATTTTTATTGATTAAATTAATGATATTTGATGTTTGCTTAAAAAAGAAGTGTATATTTGCAAATTATAAATAATTGTGACCTGAATCGTCTTAAAATGGCTAAGCAATGTTGATAGAACCTGACATAGAACTGACGGTAGATGAGGATATAGTGCTGTGGCATTCTATCAGTAGAGGAGATAAGAAAGCCTTCGATGACTTTTTTATGAAGTACTATACCTTATTATATGGGTATAGCCGTTATTATGTGTCTGCAGAAGACGCCAAAGAAGTGTTGCAGGAATTGATGATGTGGTTATGGGAAAACAGGGCGACTTTTGTGCCGGATACGACTTCTTCTTTACGACAATATCTGATCACTTCTGTCAAACGTAGGTGCTTCAATGTACTTCGGAGACAAGAAAAGGAAATACTTGAAGAATCATCGTGGTTTGAGCAAGAGCAGGATGATTATTATGAGTTTATAGATTTATCCGTAGTCAATGAACTGCAATCACTTATCCAAGAGGCTATTGACGAATTGCCTTCTTCCTACCGCCAAGCTTTTACTATGCACCGTTTTCAGGACAAAACCCGTCAAGAGATAGCTGAGACATTGCAAGTGTCTATTAAAACTGTTGATTACCGCATTCAGCAGTCTCTCAAAATTCTGCGGGAGAGATTGAAAGATTATCTTCCCATATTAGCTATCTACGGTTTTATATTATAATCTCTCTCATTTTTTTCATCTGCTGATTTTTTTATCGGGTAGTTATAAAAAAAATCATTTTTTGTTTAGTACATCCTCCGGTTTCTGTGTATTGTATATGTAGGCGGGTAATAAAACGCTTACGATGTCAATTATGCAAGAACAGAAAATGATAGATGAATCTTTGCTACTCCGCTATTTTGAAAAAGAGGTCAGCGAAGAAGAGAAAAAAAAGGTAGAGGAATGGATACATAGTTCCGAGGCCAATAGCCGTATGGCTAAGCAAGTGGCGCGGATCTTTGTAGCTACACGTCTGTTGCATGGCTCGAAAGAGGCATCCCCTCAGCAGGCGTTACAAGATTTTTGGAGCCAGGTAGAACGGAAGAAACACAGACACATTTGGCGATATATAGGAAAGGTGGCTGCGATATTAGCTCTCCCCGTTCTTATTCTGACTACTATTTATTGGTTTTCAGATAACAGTGAAGGAAATGATGCCATTGTGTGGATGGAAGCTCGCGGAAATGAAAGTGAAGTTTGTACTGTACTCTTGCCGGACAGCAGTACGGTTTATTTAAATTCTCAAGCGACACTAAAGTATCCCACTCACTTTACTAAGGAACGTAGGGTGTATTTAGATGGAGAAGCCTACTTCGTGGTGCGTAAGCAAAATGGTAAACGTTTCATTGTTCATACTGTTTCAGAGGCTGAAGTCGAAGTGTTGGGAACAGAATTTAATGTCAAGACTAACAGGCAAGGAGCAAGTACGACACTGGTTAGCGGGGCGGTTAAGTTTATTAGCCGAACGGCTGATAAAAAAGAAAGAGCTGTGTTGATACAGCCGGGACAAAAGATTTCTTATGATGCTAAAACGGGAAAATCTAAAGTGGAGGAAGTTGATATAGAAAGAGAAATAGGATGGAAAGACGGAAAAATTGTTCTTGAAGATTGTCCGCTTCAAGAAGCACTTGATATCTTATCTAAAAAATACCACGTGACATTCCGTATTATCAATGACGAATTGCAAAATAGCCGTTTCACCGGCACAATTAAAAATCAGGGGGTGGAACAGATTATAAAGAATCTTTCTATTTCTTGTCGGTTTAATTATCGTATTGTAAAGAATAATAGTCCGGGAAACGACGGAGATAGAGCAACAATAGAATTATATTAATCATCTTAATTATTGACGTACTATGAAAGCACCAACTTGAAAAAAGAAACAAAAAAATATAGAAAAGCACTGCCATGCTTTTCTATATTGAAAAAACGAGATCGCTTGTCTGCCAACAAGCAACAATCATTTTTTACCAATCTTAAATCACATTTTAAAGTTATGTATTTATGTAATTACAACCAAAAAAATGTCCGAAAAAATACTTTTTTATGGGCAATTGGTAAAATACCTTTGTTTATGAGGTTCTTTATTATGTTTATGTTCATGTCCATTGGGATTTCGTATGCTGAGACCGTTCATTCTCAAAATGCGGCTATGGAATTCCGTTTTCAGGATGTGACTATTGAAAAAGCACTCAAGGAAATCGAAAAAAAGACGGGGTACAATTTCTTTTATAATACGAAAGATTTTAACGTTAAGCAGAAGATCTCTTTTTCTGCTAAAGGAATGAATTTGTCCGAAGTTCTTAATGGGATATTTGCGAATTCTCAGGTGGATTATGTGATAAATGGCACAGATATCGTGTTGAAGCGGAGAGAAGAAGTAAGTAATGTAAGCAATGAGAAATACCAGATTAAAGGTACTGTCCGGGATGGAAATGGAGAACCCGTTATTGGTGCGTCCGTAGTTTTGAAGGGACATACTGAGACTGGTGTCATCACTGATATTGATGGTAACTTCGTGTTGACAGTACCTGCTAAGAAAGTGACGTTGAGTATCTCTTATATAGGATATGATCCGGTCAATGTGGAAGCTACGGTAGGCACGTTTGTTAAGGTAGTCATGAAGGAATCTTCACAAACGTTGAATGAAGTGGTCGTAGTAGGCTATGGTACGCAAAAGAAAGAATCAGTAGTTGGTTCGGTACAGATGGTGAAGCCTGACGAACTGAAAGTTCCCAGTTCCCAGTTGTCTACAGGTTTTGCTGGACGTTTGGCTGGTGTGGTTGCCGTACAGCGTTCCGGTGAACCGGGGGCTGATGGGGCCGACTTTTGGATTCGCGGTATTTCTACTTTCAATGGCACAAGGAGTCCATTGATTATCATTGATGGTGTGCAAGCTTCGAGCGGTGACTTGAATGCTATCGATCCGGAAGTTATTGAGAGTTTCTCCGTGTTGAAAGATGCAACGGCTACAGCGCTTTATGGTTCACGTGGTGCAAACGGTGTGATGATTGTCAAAACCAAATCGGGACGTGAAAGTGACAAAGCTATCGTTAATATTCGTTTAGAAAACGCGTATTCCACCCATACCAAAACGCCGAAGTTTGTTGATGGTGTGCGTTATATGGAGATGTACAATGAAGCCGTGTTGACACGTGGTACAGGTGAGGTGCTTTATTCCGACAATAAGATTGCCGGTACAAGGGCAGGATTGGATCCGCTTATTTATCCTAACGTGAATTGGTATGATGAATTGTTCCGTAGCGGGGCTATGAATCAAAATATCAATGTTACTATTCGCGGTGGTTCCAAAAAATTAGATTATTTTAGCAGTGTGTCTGTCAACCATGATAGTGGTGTGTTGCGTAATACCGATGATTTTAGTTATAAAAATAACCTCAACATCATGCGATATGTGTTCCAAAATAACTTCAATCTGAATTTATCTAAATCAAGTAAACTGTCGTTGAACTTGAATGTGCAACTGAGGGACTATTCTGGTCCTACCTCTAATACGAGTGATCTGTTTGGTATGGTTATGGAATCCAATCCGGTTGATTTTCCGGTACGTTTCCCGGATGACCCAAATGTGGATTACATCCGTTGGGGTGGAAAATCCGGTGGTAAATATAATAGTGGCTTCCGTAATCCATACGCTGAAATGGCAAGAGGATATCAGTCACAATTTGAAAGTACGGTTATGGCCAACCTGAAATTTGAGCAAAAACTTGATTTCATTACCGAAGGTCTTTCTGCAGAAGCTTTGTTCTCGTTCAAAAACTGGAGTAGTACTAACACCAATCGTTCGGCCGGTTACAATCAGTTTCAGGTAATAAACTATAATACTGACAATTTATCGGACTACACGTTGAATCGAATTGGTTCTGAACAAAGTACTGTATTGCAGACCTCGAATAAATCGAGTGGTGACCGTCGACTCTATATTCAGGCAATGATTAATTATAATCGTACGTTCAATACGGTGCACAATGTATCCGGAATGTTCCTCTACAATCAAGACCAATACAACGGTAACGCTCCTGAGGATCTCATTGAGTCGCTTCCGCAACGCAAGCAAGGATTTGCCGGTCGCGTCACTTATGCTTATGATTACCGCTATATGGCTGAATTGAACTTCGGATACAATGGTAGCGAGAACTTTGCTAAAGGAAACCGTTTTGGTTTCTTCCCTTCCGTGGCAGTAGGATACAATATCAGTCGTGAAAAGTTCTTTGAAAAGTTCTCTGATGTGGTGAGTAATTTGAAACTGCGTGCATCTTGGGGACTTGTAGGTAATGACCAAATTGGAGGTGAACGTTACATTTATCTTTCAAACATAGAGTTGGAAAACGGTGATTTGGGATATACAACAGGCCGAGATCAAAACATTTCAAAAAATGGTCCGAAATATATCCGTTATGCCAACAATGATATTACATGGGAAGTAGGTAGCAAATGGAACTTTGGTATCGACTTGGGTATCAAGAATGAACTGAACATAACGTTCGATATCTTCAAGGAAATACGTAAAGATATCTTTATGGAGCGTCAACAGATTCCGGACTACTGGGGTACGAATGGAAAGGATAAATGGATGAACCTTGCGACAAAAATGTATGGTAATCTTGGTAAAGTGGAAAATAAGGGACTTGATTTCTCTATCGACTATGTGAAGAGGTTCAATAACGATTTCGATATGTCATTCAAGGGAACATTTACGTATGCCCATAACAAAGTGCTTGAATATGACGAGCCGGATTTCCAGAAATATCCCAATATCTCACGTGTGGGACATTCTGTTGACCAACAGCTTTTGTACATTGCCGAACGTCTCTTTATCGATGATTCCGAGGTACAACGTAATCCGAAACAAAACCTTGGAGGCTGGGTGAGCGGAGGTGATATCAAATACAAGAACTTGCCGGACGTAAACGGTAATTATGATAATGTTATCGATTCAAACGACCGTCAATATACAGGTATGCCGACAACTCCTGAAATAGTATATGGTTTCGGTCCTTCATTCCGTTACAAGAAGTTTGATTTCTCTTTCTTCTTTCAAGGTGCAGCTCGTGTATCTATTATGATGAATGGTATCCATCCTTTTGGTGCTGAAGGTACACGTAATGTATTGCAGTTCATAGCTGATGACTATTGGAGTGAAACTAACCAAAATATCTATGCTGAATATCCGCGTCTCAGTAAACGTGACAATGAAAACAATACAAAAGCGTCTACATACTGGCAACGTAACGGTGCATTCCTTAAGTTGAAAAACTTAGAGGTCGGATTCAACCATAAGTTTTTCCGTGTTTATCTGAGAGGATCTAACTTGTTGACATTCTCTCCATTCAAATATTGGGATCCTGAAATGGGAAGCGGTAGTGGATTGTCTTATCCGACTCAACGAGTGTTTAATGTGGGTGTTCAATTTTCAATCAATAAATAAACCGGATTTATGAAAAACAAACTATACCAAGCTCTATTGCTTATTTTTCTGGTAGCAGGGATAAGTTCTTGCGACTATTTGGACATCGTTCCTGATGAACGTCCGACTGAGGAAGATGCATTTAAAGATAAAAATGCAGCTGAACGCTATTTGTATTCTTGTTATGCTTTTATGCCCAAAGAACGCGAGGGGTGCTATCTATATCAAGGAGGTGATTGTCTCACCGATTATGACCGGAAATTTCTTGAGGGAACTCATACTGCGGCCAATATAGGTGATTTCGCGTATTGGAGTCGTATGTATGCCGGTATACGTCGTTGTTATACGCTGATAAACAATGTCGATGCTGTGCCACGTATGGAAGAAGAACTGAAAATCATATATAAGGCAGAAGCTAATTTTTTGATTGCGTATTATCACTTCATGTTACTACGTGCGTATGGTCCGATTATCATTATGGATCACGAGGTTAGTGTAAGTAGCACGGAGAAACTGAAGCGAAGTCCGTTTGACGTATGCGTAAAATGGATTGCCGACAAGTATGACGAAGCTTGCAACAACGGATTGCTTGCCGTTCAATCATCATCCTACTACGGCAGAGCTACACAGCTGGCTGCTAAAGCACTGAAAGCAAGGCTTTATTTGTATGCGGCGTCTCCTCTTTTCAATGGCAATAGTTTTTATGCCAACTCATCTCTTTACGATCCGGAGACAAATGAGCCATTGATGCCGTTGGATTATAATCCATCTAAATGGAATACTGCGCTTACGGCTTGTCAAGAAGCGTTGACGCTGGCGAATGAACAGAAATACACCCAGTTTCAGATTGCTAATGAAAGCGAAATTCCTGAAGAATGTTGGCCCAAGGATTTAATCCAATATGCTTTGAAGATGCAAATTATGGATAAGAAAAATATGGAAGTCATTTGGGCGGATACCCGTACGGAAGGTGTTTATGGGCCACAAAACCAATCCGCTCCGCGTGATCCGGTGAATGGAGGTAATAGCTGGAATGGAGTAGGTCCTACATTGGATTTTGTGAAAGTATTCTATACAGAAAACGGACTCCCGATTGACGAAGATCCGAAATACTACACTCCTGGTGATTATTTTAAGATAGGACAGTATGAAGGACGTACCACGTGTAACCTCAACTTGAAACGTGAACCTCGTTTCTATTCATGGGTTTCATTCCATAACGGATATTTTGAAATGCAGCGTGAAGGATATAATGAAGGTAGAATTGTTACTATGTTCCGTAAATCAGACAATCATGGAAAACAAAACCGTTCTACGGACTTTTCATTGAGTGGATATTTAGTAAAGAAATGGTGCACGCCTACTTATGATACCCGCAACGGGTTCCAGAATTATCCGTGGCCTGTTATTCGCTTGGGTGAACTGTATTTGAATCTTGCAGAAGCTGCAGCAGAAGCAGGTGAATTAAACATTGCCAAGACAGCACTGAACAAGATAAGGGAACATGCCGGCATACCGACTGTGGAAAAATCATGGGAAGGAATTGCTACGTTGACAAAAGATAAGCTAATTGAAATAATTCGTCAAGAACGTATCATCGAGTTGAGTTTCGAAGGACACTACCGTTGGGACATGGCAAGGTGGAAAGAATTGGAGCATGTCTTAGACCACAATCCGTCTGCTCTTAATACAGATGGTGTGTCGGATGAGGATTTCTTCCGTCCAGTGGTAGTAGATCGTGCTTGGAAGTTCACTTCACCGACTCATTACCTGCTTCCGATTGCAGATTCGGAATTGAATAAGAATACGTTGATTGTGCAAAATCCGGGTTATTAATCATTAAAATAGCAATTACGATGAAAAAGAAATATTTTTTCATGGCATGTTTAGCCACCATATTTATGGTATCTGCTTGTAACGACGATGATGACAATGCAGCTGTCTTACCGTCGGCTATTAGCAATCTGACAGCAACGCCTCTTGAAGGAGGAGTGCTGCTGGAATGGGAAGTTCCCGTTGATTCCAACCTGTTCTATGTACAGATAGACTATACTCATCCTGTCACAGGCAAACGTGTGAATAAGAATGCCAGTGTTTTTTGCGATACCATGCTTATTGAGGGCATGTTGGCAAAAGATGGCGAATACACATTCCATGCCACACCTGTCAGCTCAACCCAAGATGTGGGTGAGAAGTTGGAAGTAAGAGCTTCCGCACTTCCTGTCCAGCCGGTGGTGAAGGAAATCACTGATAAAATTTTATTAAGTAAAGACAACTTGTTTTGTAATAAACCTGATCCGGATGAAGGAAAGTATATAGAGTATTTGGTGGATGGTAATTACACTAACTTTTTTCATACTGATTGGCATGATGCGGGTACTGTTCCGCACTATATAGATATCACTCTCCCATCTCCTGTAGAGCAGTTTAAGAT